>NZ_JAKEIO010000112.1 GCF_021474405.1 [Streptosporangium] indianense | reverse complement strand
GGTCGGCCTGAACGGCCTCGTCCTCAAACGCCGGACCGGCTGGTTGTCGCTGTTGCCGGCGGGGAGGCGTTCACCTTCTCCTACGCCGAGACCACCGAACTGCTCACCGCCGCCGGGGCCGAAGTCGTCACCTTCGACCCCCTGCGGGACCAGGAACTGCCCGAGAAGACCGCCGGGTTGGTGATCGGGGGCGGGTTCCCCGAGGTGTACGCCGCCGAGTTGTCCGCCAACGTGCCGCTGCGCAAGGCCGTCGCCGAGCTGGCGGGCAGCGGCGCTCCCGTGGCCGCCGAGTGTGCCGGGCTGCTGTATCTGTGCCGGGAGCTGGACGGGCTGCCGATGTGCGGGGTGCTGGACGCCTCGGCGCGGATGACCGAGCGGCTCACGCTGGGCTACCGGGACGCCGTGGCCGTGGGCGACAGCGTGCTCGCGGTGGCCGGGACGCGGATGCGCGGGCACGAGTTCCACCGGACCGTCGTGGAGCCCGGCTCGGGGGCGGAGCCCGCCTGGGGGGTCCGCACCCCCCGGCCGCGGGTCGAAGGTTATGTACAGCGCGGTGTGCACGCGAGCTATCTGCACACGCACTGGGCGTCCGAGCCCGGTGTCGCCCGTCGGTTCGTCGAGAGGTGCCGGACGTCATGAGCAGCAGGCTGGTCGGAGTCGGGGTGGGACCCGGGGATCCGGAGCTGGTGACCGTCAAGGGCGTCAACGCCCTGCGCGAGGCCGATGTCGTGGTGGTGCCCGTGATGGCCGCGCCCGACGGGCGGGACGGCGGCGAGCCCGGGCGGGCCGAAGCGACCGTCCTGCACTACGTGCCCGAGGAGAAGGTCGTCCGGGTCGTGTTCGCGCTGAACGAGCGCAGCGACCGGGCCCGGCGCGAGGCGGCCTGGGACGCGGCCGGCGAGCGGGTCGCCGAGTTGCTGCGGCGGCACGCGTCGGTGGCTTTCGCGACGATCGGGGACCCCAACGTCTACTCGACGTTCACCTACCTCGCGCAGACCATCACCGAGCTCGTGCCGGGAACGGTCGTCGCGACGGTGCCCGGGATCACCGCCATGCAGGACCTGGCCGCCCGGTCCGGTGCCGTGCTGACCGAGGGGACCGAGCCGCTCACGCTCGTGCCCGTCACCGCCGGGTCGGCCGTGCTGAAGGACGCGCTGGCCGGGCCGGGGACCGTCGTCGCCTACAAGTTCGGGCGGCAGGCGCACGAGGTCGCCGAGGCGCTGCGGGAGACCGGGCGGCTCGCCGACGCCGTGTGGGGCTCCGCGCTCGGGCTGCCGGAGGAGTCCGTACGCCGGGCCGCCGAACTCGACGACGCGCCCCTGCCCTACCTGTCGACGCTCATCGCACCCGCCCGGCGCGACGGCGGCCGGGGCGGAAAGCTCTGACCCGTCCGCCCACCGCCGCCCCTCCCCCGTTCCACCCCCTGTACGAGAGGACCATCCCATGGCCGACGCCCCTGCCGGCAAAGTGACCTTCGTCGGTGCCGGCCCCGGCGCCGCCGACCTGCTGACGTTCCGTGCCGCCCGCGCCATCGCCGAGGCCGACGTCGTGATCTGGGCGGCCAGCCTGGTCCAGGAGGAGGTCCTGGAGCACGCCCGTGCGGACGCGGAGATCCTCGACTCGGCGACCATGTCCCTGGAGGACGTCGTCGCCGTGTACGAGCGGGCCCGCGCCGAAGGGCTGAAGGTCGCCCGTATCCACTCCGGCGACCCGGCCCTGTGGGGCGGCACGCAGGAGCAGGTCGACCGGTGCGCCGCGATCGGCATCGCGACCGAGATCGTGCCCGGGGTGTCCTCCTTCTCCGCCGTCGCGGCCCTCGCCCAGCGCGAGCTGACCATCCCGGAGGTGGCGCAGTCGGTGGTGCTGACCCGGCTCGGCGGCGGCAAGACGCCGATGCCGCCCGGGGAGGAGGTCCGGGAGTTCGCCAAGCACGGCACCACCATGGCGGTGTTCCTCTCCGCCGCCCGCAGCGGGCAGCTGGTGCGGGAGCTGCTGGAGGGCGGCTACCCGACGACGACGCCGGTCGTGGTGGCGTACCAGGCGACCTGGCCGGAGGAGCTCGTCGTGAAGTGCACGATCGGCACGCTGGAGGAGACGGTCAAGGAGCACAAGCTCTGGAAGCACACCCTGTTCCTGGTCGGCCCGGCGCTCGACGCGCACGGCACGCGCTCGCACCTGTACCACCCGGGTCACTTCCACGGCTACCGCAAGGCCGACCCGGAGGCCCGCAGAGCGCTGCGTGAGCGAGGTGCCAGTACATGATCACCGTGGTCGGGACCGGCACCGGCGTCCCGGTGGGCGAGGACGTCCTGGCCGGGGCCGGGCTGGTCGTCGGCGGGCGGCGGCATCTGGACGCCGTACGGCTGCCGGAGTCGGCCGAGCGGGTCGTGCTCGGGCCGCTGGCGCCCGCGCTCGACGCCGTCGAGAAGCAGGTCGGCGCAGGCGGCCATGTCGTCGTGCTGGCGTCCGGGGATCCGGGGTTCTTCGGGATCGTGCGGGTGCTGGCCGAGCGGTTCGGGCCGGAGCGGCTGGACGTGCGGCCCGGGGTGTCGTCGGTCGCCGCCGCGTTCGCGCGCATCGGGCTGCCGTGGGACGACGCCGTGGTGGTGAGCGCCCACGGCCGGGAGCTGCGGACGGCCGTCAACGTGTGCCGGGCACAGCCGAAGACAGCCGTGCTGACCGGCCCGGGCGCGGGTCCGGCGGAGCTGGGTGCCGCGCTGCGGGACGTGCCACGGGTGCTGGTCGTCGCCTCCGGGCTGGGCTCGCGGGCGGAGCGCGTGGAGCGGGTGACGCCCGCCGAGGCCGCCGCCCGGGACTGGGGTACGGCGGTGAACGTGGTGCTGTGCCTGGACCAGGCGCGGGCGCTCGGCTCCGTGCGGACGGTCGCGGGGCCCGGGGAGCGGCCCGCCGGATGGGCCCTGGACGAGGCGGAGTTCGCCCACCGGGACTCGATGATCACCAAGTTCGAGGTGCGGGCCCTGGCCCTGGCCCGGCTGGGGCCGCGCCCGGGTGACCTGGTGTGGGACGTGGGCGCGGGCTCGGGGTCCGTGGCCGTGGAGTGCGCGCGGCTGGGCGCGGCCGTGACCGCCGTGGAGAAGACCGCGGACGGGGTCGAGCGGGTCCGTGCCAACGCCGCCGCGCACGGCGTGGACGTAGGCGTGGTGCACGGCGCGGCGCCGGACGCTCTGACGGATCTCGCCGAGACGCCGGACGCCGTGTTCGTGGGGGGTGGCGGGCGCGGACTGCCCGCGATCGTCGCCGCGTGTGCGCGGCGTGCCCGGCGCACGGTGGTCGTCGCGATGGCGGCGCTCGACCGGGTGCCGGCCGCGCGCGAGGCCCTGACGAGCGCCGGTCTGCGCTGCGACGGCGTGCTGCTGCAGTCCTCGCGGCTCGCGCCGCTGCCCGGGGACGTGACCCGGCTCGCGGCGACCAACCCTGTTTTCCTGCTGTGGGGCGTCCGGCCCCCGGCAGCCGTCGAAGAAGGAGTCGCTCAGTGATCGGCCTCATTTCCGCCACGGCGGCGGGAGCTGCCGCGCGGGACCGGCTGGCCGCCGCGTGGCCGGGCCGCACCCGGGTGTACGAGGGTCCCGTCGGGGACGCCGTACGGACCGCGTTCGCGCAGTGCGAGCAGCTCGTGTGCTTCCTGGCGACGGGGGCGGTGGTGCGGCTGGTGGCACCGCTGCTGTCCGGCAAGACCGAGGACCCGGGTGTGGTGTGCGTCGACGAGGGCGGGCGGTTCGCCGTGTCGCTGCTGGGCGGGCACGCGGGCGGCGCAAACGAACTGGCCCGCGAGGTCGGTGACCTGCTCGGTGCCGAGCCGGTGGTGACGACGGCCACGGACGCCGTGGACCTGCCCGGTCTGGACACCCTGGGCCTGCCCGTGGAGGGCGATGTCGCCGCGGTGTCGCGGGCGCTGCTCGACGGTGAGGCGGTGGCGCTGCGGGCCGAGGTGGCCTGGCCGCTGCCGCCGCTGCCGGTCGCGGAGGCGGGGTCGTACACGATCCGGTTGACCGACCGGCTCGTCGAGGCGGCCGAGCGTGAGGTGGTGCTGCGTCCGCCGACCCTGGTCGTCGGGGTCGGGGCGTCCAGGGGCGCCCCCACCGAGGAGGTCCTCGGACTGGTCGAGGACGCCCTGCGGGAGGCCGGGCTGGCGGTGGCGTCCGTCGCCGAACTCGCCACCGTCGACGCCAAGGCCGAGGAGACCGGCATCGTCGAGGCCGCGCGGCGGCTCGGGGTGCCCCTCGTGACGTACTCCGCGCAGGAGCTGGCCGGGGTCGACGTGCCCAATCCGTCCGACGCGCCGCTCGCCGCCGTCGGCACCCCGTCCGTCGCAGAGGCCGCCGCGCTCGTCGGCGGGGGCGAACTGCTCGTCCCCAAGCGGAAGTCGGCCGCGAGCCCGGCGATGGCGACCTGTGCCGTCGTACGGCGGCCGGGGCGCGGGCGGCTCGCGGTGGTGGGGCTCGGGCCGGGCGCCCGGGACCTGCTGACGCCGCGCGCGCAGGCCGAACTGCGGCGCGCCTCCGTGCTCGTGGGGCTCGACCAGTACGTCGACCAGATCCGTGATCTGCTGCCGCCGGGCACCCGGGTCCTGGAGTCGGGGCTCGGCGCCGAGGAGGAGCGGGCGCGCACCGCGGTCGAGGAGGCCCGCAAGGGGCAGGCCGTGGCGCTGATCGGCAGCGGGGACGCGGGCGTCTACGCCATGGCCTCCCCCGCGCTGGCCGAGGCCTCCGACGACATCGACGTGGTCGGTGTGCCCGGCGTGACGGCGGCGCTCGCGGCCGGTGCCATCCTGGGCGCGCCGCTGGGCCACGACCACGTGTCGATCAGCCTGTCCGACCTGCACACGCCGTGGGAGGTCATCGAGCGGCGGGTGCGGGCGGCGGCCGAGGCGGACATCGTGGTCACCTTCTACAACCCGCGTTCGCGAGGCCGTGACTGGCAGCTCCCGAAGGCGCTGGGCATCCTCGCCGAGCACCGGGCACCGCAGACACCGGTCGGGGTCGTGCGCAACGCCTCGCGGCCGGACGAGTCCAGCCGGCTCACCACGCTGGGCGCGCTCGACCCGGCGACGGTCGACATGATGACGGTCGTGACCGTGGGCAACACCGCGACCCGGGACATCGCGGGGCGCATGGTGACACCGCGTGGCTACCGCTGGCAGACAGCGCAGGAGGGTGCCGAGTGAACCGCGTCGTCCATCCCATCGAGGTGGAGTCCTACCGGCGCCTGCGGGCCCGGCTGGACACCTCGCACTTCCCGCCGCTGACCCGGGCGGTCGTGGAGCGGGTCATCCACTCCGCCGCCGACCTCGACTACGCCACCGACCTCGTCATGGACGAGGCCGCCCTGGAGAAGGCGCACGCGGCGCTGCACGCCGGGGCTCCCGTGGTCGTGGACGTCGAGATGGTCGGCGCCGGCATCACCCGGCGCGAGACGGTCTGCCGCCTCAAGGACGCCGAGTCCGGGCCCGGGCTGACCCGTTCCGCGCACGCGATCCGGCTCGCTCACGAGCAGGTCGGTCCCGGCGCCCTCTGGGTGATCGGCAACGCGCCGACGGCGCTGGAGGAGCTGCTGACGCTCGACGCCGACCCGGCACTCGTCATCGGACTGCCCGTCGGCTTCGTCGGAGCCGTCGAATCGAAGGCCGCGCTGCGCGAGAGCGGACTGCCCGCCGTGAGCAACGTGTCCGAGAAGGGCGGGTCGGCGGTCGCCGCCGCCGCGCTCAACGCCCTGCTGTACCACCCCGCTTCCGCCGAGGAGAAACTGTGACCACCCCGCCCGCCCTGCTCATCGCCGGCCACGGCACCCGGGACGACGCCGGAGCCGAGGCGTTCCGCGACTTCGTACGGGAGCTGGGGGCCCGGCACCCCGAACTGCCCGTCGCGGGCGGCTTCATCGAGCTGTCCCCGCCGCCGCTCGGCGAAGCCGTCACCGAACTGGTCGAGCAGGGCGTGCGGCGCTTCGCCGCCGTCCCGCTGATGCTGGTGTCCGCCGGGCACGCCAAGGGCGACATCCCGGCGGCCCTGGCCCGTGAGAAGGAGCGGCACCCGGGCATCTCGTACACCTACGGGCGTCCGCTCGGCCCGCACCCGGCGCTGCTCAACGTGCTGGAGCGGCGCCTCGACGAGGCCCTGGGCTCGTCGGACCGCTCGCCGGGCGACCGGTCCGAGGTGACGGTGCTGCTGGTGGGGCGCGGCTCCACGGACCCGGACGCCAACGCCGAGGTGCACAAGGCGGCCCGGCTGCTGTGGGAGGGGCGCGGCTACGCGGGCGTCGAGACGGCGTTCGTGTCGCTGGCCGCGCCGGACGTGCCGAGCGGGCTGGACCGCTGTGTGCGGCTGGGCGCCCGCCGGATCGTGGTCCTGCCCTACTTCCTGTTCACGGGCATCCTGCCGGACCGGGTGCGGCACCAGACGGAGGGCTGGGCGGCCGCGCACCCGGACGTGGAGGTGCTGTCGGCCGACGTCATCGGGCCGGAGCCGGAGCTGCTCGACCTGGTGTGGGAGCGGTACGAGGAGGCCGTCAAGGGCGATCTGCGGATGAACTGCGACTCGTGCGTGTACCGCATCGCGCTGCCGGGCTTCGAGGACAAGGTGGGCATGCCGCAGCAGCCGCACTTCCACCCGGACGACGACGACCACCACCACGGTCACGGTCACGGGCACCACCACGGCGCTCACTCGCATGCGCACTGAGCACGGGCACGATCTGCGCCACCACGGGGACGCGGAGGTCCGGGACGACGGCGGTTCGCTCGTCGACCTCGCCGTGAACGTCCGCGCGGACACGCCGCCCGCCTGGCTGCGGGAGCACATCGCCGCGTCCCTGGACGGGCTCGCGGCCTACCCGGACGGGCGGGCCGCGCGGGCGGCGGTGGCCGCGCGGCACGGGCTGCCGGTGGAGCGGGTGCTGCTGACGGCGGGCGCGGCGGAGGCGTTCGTGCTGCTGGCGCGGGCGTTGAAGGTGCGGCGGCCGGTGGTCGTGCACCCCCAGTTCACGGAGCCGGAGGCGGCACTGCGGGACGCGGGGCACACGGTCGGCCGGGTGCTGCTCCGGGAGGCGGACGGCTTCCGGCTGGACCCGGCGGCGGTCCCCGAGGACGCGGACCTGGTGGTGATCGGCAACCCGACGAACCCGACGTCGGTGCTGCACCCGGCGGACGCGATCGCCTCACTCGCCCGGCCCGGGCGAATGCTGGTGGTGGACGAGGCGTTCATGGACGCGGTGCCGGGCGAGCGCGAGGCCCTGGCCGGGCGGGTCGACGTGCCCGGCCTCGTGGTGCTGCGCAGCCTGACCAAGACGTGGGGCCTGGCGGGGCTGCGGATCGGCTACGTGCTGGCGGCGCCGGAGACGATCGAGGAGCTGGAGCGTGCGCAGCCCTTGTGGCCGGTGTCGACCCCGGCGCTGGCCGCCGCCGAGGCGTGCGTGGGGCCGCGTGCCCTGGCGGAGGCGGCCCACGCGGCGCACCGCATCGCGGCGGACCGCGCGCACCTGCTGGCGGGCCTCGCCCGCTTCGCCCCGGCCGGGCTGCGGGTGGCCGGGCCCGCGCGGGGCCCGTTCGTCCTGGTCCGCGTGGAGGGGGCGTCCGCGGTCCGCCGCCGCCTGCGGGACCTCGGCTACGCCGTGCGCCGCGGGGACACGTTCCCCGGGCTGGACGAGAAGTGGCTCCGGCTGGCGGTGCGGGACCGCAGCACGACCGACGGGTTTCTACGAGCGCTGCGGCGAGCGCTGACGGACTGACACCTCAGCCCCCAAGGTGCCCGGCCGTCACCGTCTCGGCCGGACGCAGACCCGGGAGGCGGCGGGCGGGCAGGCCACGGTGACGGGCGGCCCACAGGCCGCCGGCACCTGAAGCGAAGAAGCCGGCCCGGGGGAGGTGAACCGGGCCCTCGGATGCCGACCGCCGCCCGGGCCGGCCGACGGGGCAGGATGGCCGTGCCCCGCCGGCCGGCCCCGGACGGCCGGCGGTCAGCCCCGGCGGCGTACCCGGGACAGCACTCCCCCGCCCACAGCGAGCAGGGCAATCGCGACGCCCACGAGGTACGGCGTGGCGGAGCTGCCGCCGGTCTCGGCCAGGTTCGTCTCGGCGGGTGCTCCCTGCGGCTCGACCGCGGCGGACGGGGCGGACGCCTCGGCCGGCTCGGCCGGCTCGGCCGGGGCCGGTTCGGCCACCTCGGGCCGGGGTGTCCGGCAGGCCGCCTCGGCCAGGGTGACGGTGCCGTCGACCTCCGCGACGTTCTGCTTCAACGGGTCGACGGACACCTTGAGTTCGAGGGCGGTGGCGGCGGCGTTGCGGGCCGTGGTCCGGGTGTTGTCGAGGTCCAGGCGCACCTCGCCGACGCCCGGCACCCTGACTTCCGCCGGGCCGTGGCCGTTCAGGGCCACGCGCTTGCCGAGCACGGTCACGGAGCCGGGCAGGTCCGTCGTGGCGACCGGGCTCTCGCCGACCTCGCAGGTGGCCTTGGCGGTGACCTGCTCGACCTCGATCAGCGACAGCAGCGGCAGGCCGGGGACGTGGAGGCGGGCGTGGGCCAGGGTCGTGATCCCCTCGGCCTTCATGGGGGTCGTGGTGGCCCTCGCATCGGCCACCTCCGCGCGCAGCACGCTGAAGGGCCGGCCGCCGTCCACCGCGTCGAGCGTGGCCGTCAGCGTGGTCTTCTCGGCGCTCTGCGGGGCCTGGACGTCGTTGAGGGAGACGGTGAGGGGGACGTTCACCGGCTTGTTCAAGGGGGAGACGTCCAGGTCGGTGCGCAGTACGGCGGCGCTCGCGCGGCCGTGGTCGTCGGCGGCGTGGGCCGTGCTCACACCGGTCAGCGCCAGGGGTCCGGCGGCGAGGGCCGTGGCCGTCGCGACGGTCACGAGACGAAGTGCGGGCTTGCGGACGGAAAGGCTGTTCACGTTCAGGACTCCCAGGAAAACCGACTCGGGTCCCGGTGTGAATCGCCGCGCCGCGCGTGCGGCTTGAGCGATCTGACGCCGCTTCACTCCATCGTGGCGGGATCACGGTCGTTTTCGAATCTCCCCGGCGCAGGCGTTCCCCCTCACCGTCATGACTATCCGACCACGCGCCCGTTCAGCACCACGCGGCGCGGCGCCGCCAGTACCCGTACGTCGGCCCGCGGGTCCTCGTCGTAGACGACGAGGTCGGCCGGGGCGCCCTCGTCAAGGCCGGGGCGGCCGAGCCAGGTGCGGGCCGTCCAGGTGCCCGCGGCGAGGGCCTCGACGGGCGGGATGCCGGCGGTGACGAGTTCGCCGACCTCGGCGGCGGCCAGACCGTGGGCGAGGCTGCCGCCGGCGTCGGTGCCGACGAAGACGGGGATCCCGGCGTCGTAGGCGTTGCGCACGGTGTCGTAGCGGCGTTCGTGGAGCCGGCGCATATGGGCCGACCAGCGGGGGAACTTGCTCTCTCCGCCGTCGGCGAGCTGCGGGAAGGTCGCGATGTTGACCAACGTCGGGACGATGGCGACACCGCGCTGCGCGAACAGCGGGATGAGGTCCTCGGTGAGGCCCGTGGCGTGCTCGATGCAGTCGATGCCCGCCTCGACGAGGTCCTGGAGGGAGTCCTCCGAGAAGCAGTGCGCGGTCACGCGGGCGCCCAGGCGGTGGGCTTCGGCGATCGCCGCTTCCACCGCCTCGCGGGGCCAGCACGCCGAGAGGTCGCCGAGGTCGCGGTCGATCCAGTCGCCGACCAGCTTGACCCAGCCGTCGCCGCGGCGGGCCTCCTGGGCGACGTAGGCGACCAGGTCCTCCGGCTCGATCTCCCAGGCGTAGTTGCGGATGTAGCGGCGGGTGCGGGCGATGTGCCGCCCGGCGCGGATGATCTTGGGCAGGTCCTCGCGGTCGTCGATCCAGCGGGTGTCGGAGGGCGAGCCGGCGTCGCGGATGAGCAGGGTGCCGGCGTCCCGGTCCGTCAGGGCCTGCTTCTCGGCGACGTCCGCGGGGACCGGACCGTGCCGGTCGAGCCCCACGTGGCAGTGCGCGTCGACGAGGCCGGGCAGGGCCCAGCCGGCGACCGTGCGGATGTCACGGGCGCCGGCGGGACGGTCGTAGGAGACGCGGCCGTCGACCACCCACAGCTCGTCCCGGACGTCCTCCGGGCCGACGAGCACCCGCCCCTTCACGTGCAGCACCACCTGATCGCTCATGCACCGCACCTTAGTGAGCCGGGCGCGGGCGATCGACGGGGGCCGGTGTGTGCGGGACTCGCCGCACAGGGGGCCGGGGGCGCCCGGTTACCCTCGACGCGGTCGAACCTGCTGTGAGTGAAGAGAGCATTGCCGTGACGCATCCGTTTCTGGACCTGGCCCCGCTCGGCGCGGACCGCTTCGCCGCCATCGAGGACCGTGTGGCGCGGCTGCTGAGCACCGAGCAGGACGTCGTGATCATGCAGGGTGAGGCGCTGCTGCCTCTGGAGGGCGCGATCCGTGCCGCGGCCGGCCCCGGCACGACGGCGCTGAACGTCATCACGGGGCCGTACGGCCAGACCTTCGGCGACTGGCTGCGGGACTGCGGGGCCACGGTGATCGACCTGGCGGTGCCCTTCCACACTGCGGTCACGGCCGAGCAGATCCGGCAGGCCTTCGCCGAGCACCCCGAGATCGACTTCGTGTCCCTGGTGCACGCGGAGGCGGCGACGGGCAACACCAACCCGGTCGCGGAGATCGGCGAGGTCGTACGGGCGCACGGGGCGCTGTTCTACCTGGACGCCGTGGCGTCGGTCGGGGCCGAGCCGGTGCTGCCGGACGCGTGGGGCGTGGACCTGTGCGTGATCGGGGCGCAGAAGGCGATGGGTGGTCCGGCGGGTGTCTCGGCGGTGTCGGTGAGCGAGCGGGCCTGGGCGCGGATGGCGGCCAACCCGAAGGCGCCGCGCCGGTCGTACCTGTCGCTCCTCGACTGGAAGGAGCGGTGGATCGACGGCGGCCGCAAGGCGCTGCTGCACGCGCCCGCGCAGCTGGAGATGCTGGCGCTGGAGGCCTGTGTGGAGCGGATCGAGGCGGCCGGCCTCGACGCCGTGATGGCCCGGCACGCGGCCGCCGCGGCGGCGGCCCGGGCCGGAGCGGTCGCGCTGGGTGGCGGGCTGGAGCCGTACGTGTACGAGGCGCGGGACGCGGCGCCCGTCGCCACGACGCTGCGGGCACCGTCCCAGGTGGTGGCGTCGGAGATGGTCCGGCGGGCGCTGGAGGCGGATCCGGCGGTGCCGCTCGCGGCCGGCGGGGGTGCGCTGGCCAAGGAGATGATCCGGGTCAACCACTACGGTGCGGACGCGACGCCGGGTGCGGTGCGGGCGAGTCTGGCCGCGCTGGGGGTGGCGCTCTCCGAGCAGGGGCTGCCGGTGGACGTGGAGGCGGCGCTGCGTGCCGTCGAGGGGGCGTGGCGGTAGCCGTCGGCTGTCGTGCACCGGGGCACCGTTGTCGGTGCCCCGTGCCATGCTCCTCGTATGACCGCCGACACACCTGCCGACACACCTGCCGACGCCCCGTCCGTCCTGCCCGACGGCCGCCCCGTCCCCCGTCTCACGGGCGACGAGCGGGCCATGCTCGAGAGCTGGCTGGACTTCCACCGGGCCACGCTGGAGCTGAAATGCGCCGGGCTGGACGACGCCCAGGTGCGGATCGCGGCTGCCGAGCCGTCGTCGTTGACCCTGCTCGGGCTGGTGCAGCATCTCGCCGAGGTCGAGCGGAACTGGTTCCAGCGGGTGGCCGGCGGGCTCGCCGTACCGCCCGTGTTCGAGGACGCGACCGGCTGTGCGCTGGATCCGGAGCGGGGTCTGGACGAGGCGCTCGGGATCTGGCGGGGGGAGATCGCGCGGGGGCGGGAGCTGTGCGCCGGGTTGCCGCTGGACCACATCGGGCGGGTCGCGGAGGGGCCGGTGCCCGGCATGGAGGTCAGCCTGCGCTGGGTGCTGATCCACATGATCGAGGAGTACGCACGGCACAACGGTCACGCCGATCTCCTGCGGGAACGTATCGACGGAGTGACCGGGGCCTGAATTCCACGTGCTTTCCGCGACTTCCCACATGTAAGCTGGCACACAATTAAGAATTCCCTCAAGAAAAGCTTCCCGTCTTCTTCTGCCCGCTTTTCCCGTTCCTAAACGCGCAGATTTTGAGGACACTCGGAGGGGAAATTCCGGCGGGCCCTGTGGGGCTTACATGGTTGTGACGCGTTACACACCGTGACCACTATGCCCGGTATTTCCGGGACAATATCGGGCATACATCCGCCTCACTGTCTGAGCCCTCGCGCTCGCGCGATAACACAGATGAGGCCCATATGTAACCCCGATCGACGATGCAATTTTGAATTTCGCTGGGTAAGTTCAATTTGCATGACTGCCGTACAAGCAGATCCGCAAATCGACCGTCCCACCGTGGCTGACGGAGCCGCACTGTGGCGGATGGCGAAGGACTCGAAGGTTCTCGACCTGAACTCGTCCTACAGCTATCTGCTGTGGTGCCGGGACTTCGCCGCCACCACGGCCGTCGCCCGCGACGAGCAGGGCGAGCCGATGGGTTTCATCACCGGGTACGTGCGGCCGGACAGCCCGCACACCCTGCTGGTCTGGCAGGTGGCGGTGGACGAGGCCCACCGCGGGCGCGGCCTGGCCGCCGCGCTGCTCGACGGCCTGGTCGCACGGACCGCGGCCGAGCGCGGGGTGACCACGGTGGAGACCACCATCACCCCGGGCAACACCGCCTCGGAGCGCCTGTTCACGTCGTTCGCCGAGCGTCACGGCGCCCGGCTGGAGCGCGAGGTGCTCTTCGACACGGCCGTGTTCCCCGACGGGCCGCACGACCCCGAGGTGCTCTACCGCATCGGCCCGCTGCCCCACTGAGACTTCCCGCCCCACCCCACTCCCGTCCCACAGACTTTCCCCACGTACCGAGGAGCGATTCGTCGTGACCATCACCCAGCCGGACCTGAGCGTCTTCGAGACCGTCGAGTCCGAGGTGCGCAGCTACTGCCGCGGCTGGCCCACCGTCTTCGACCGTGCGGTGGGCAGCCGCATGTACGACGAGGACGGCCATGAGTACCTCGACTTCTTCGCCGGTGCCGGGTCACTGAACTACGGGCACAACAACCCGGTCCTGAAACGCGCGCTGATCGACTACCTGGAGCGGGACGGCGTCACGCACGGGCTCGACATGTCGACCACGGCCAAGCGCACATTCCTGGAGACCTTCCAGAACCTGCTGCTGCGCCCGCGCGACCTGCCGTACAAGGTCATGTTCCCGGGCCCGACCGGCACCAACGCCGTGGAGGCCGCGCTGAAGCTGGCGCGCAAGGTGAAGGGGCGCGAGTCGATCGTGTCCTTCACCAACGCCTTCCACGGCATGTCGCTGGGCTCGCTGGCCGTGACCGGCAACGCCTTCAAGCGGGCCGGCGCCGGCATCCCGCTGGTGCACGGCACGCCCATGCCGTTCGACAACTACTTCGACGGCACCGTCGAGGACTTCCTGTGGTTCGAGCGGCTGCTGGAGGACCAGGGCTCGGGCCTCAACAAGCCCGCTGCCGTGATCGTCGAGACCGTGCAGGGCGAGGGCGGCATCAACGTGGCCCGGGCCGAGTGGCTGCGCGCCCTGTCCGAGCTGTGCGAGCGGCAGGACATGCTGCTGATCGTCGACGACATCCAGATGGGCTGCGGCCGTACCGGCGCGTTCTTCTCCTTCGAGGAGGCGGGCATCACGCCGGACATCGTCACCGTCTCCAAGTCGATCAGCGGCTACGGCCTGCCCATGTCGCTGTGCCTGTTCAAGCCCGAGCTCGACGTCTGGGAGCCGGGCGAGCACAACGGCACGTTCCGCGGCAACAACCCGGCGTTCGTCACGGCCACCGCGGCCCTGGAGACCTACTGGGCCGACGGTTCCGCGATGGAGAAGCAGACCCGCAAGCGCGGCGAGCAGGTCGAGCAGGCGCTGATCTCCATCACCGAGGAGAACCTGGCCGACGTGAAGGAGTACCGGGGCCGTGGCCTGGTGTGGGGCATGGAGTTCCACGACAAGGCCCGCGCCGGCAAGGTCGCCAAGCGCGCCTTCGAGCTCGGGCTGCTCATCGAGACGTCCGGCCCGGAGAGCGAGGTCGTGAAGCTGCTCCCGGCGCTCACCATCACGCCCGAGGAACTGGACGAGGGCCTGAGCGTCCTGGCCCGTGCCGTCCGCGAGACCGCCTGACACCGAACCAGAAGCACCACCCATCTAGGAGGCATCGCAGCACCGTGATTGTCCGTTCGTTCAAGGAGATCGAAGGTACCGACCGGCACGTGAAGGCGGCGTCCGGTACGTGGGAGAGCAAGCGCATCGTCCTCGCCAAGGAGAAGGTCGGTTTCTCCCTGCACGAGACCATCCTGTACGCGGGTACGGAGACGTCGATGTGGTACGCGAACCACATCGAGGCCGTCGTCTGCGTGGAGGGCGAGGCCGAGCTGACCGACCACGAGACCGGGCTGACCCACACGATCACGCCCGGCACGATGTACCTCCTGGACGGGCACGAGAGGCACACGCTGCGGGTCAAGCAGGACTTCCGCTGCCTCTGCGTGTTCAACCCGCCCGTGACCGGACGGGAGGACCACGACGAGAACGGCGTCTACCCGCTGCTCACCGAGGAGGTGTGACGTTTCCATGACCGCCACCACCGACATGACCACCACCGCCGGTATCCCCGACCTCTACCCCACCCGCGGTGCCACCGAGGTGCCCACCCCGCGGCAGGACCCGGTCGTCTGGGGCGCGCCCGACGCGCCCGGGCCGATCGTGCCCGGCGACCTGCTGTCCTTCGAGCGCGACGGTTTCCTCGCCATCGATCAGCTGATCACGGACGACGAGGTCACCGTCTACCGCAACGAGCTGAACCGGCTGGTCAACGACCCGGACATCCGTGCCGACGAGCGGTCGATCGTCGAGCCGCAGTCCAAGGAGATCCGCTCGGTCTTCGAGGTGCACCGGATCAGTGAGGTGTTCGCCAAACTGGTCAGTGACGAGCGGGTCGTCGGCCGGGCACGGCAGATCCTCGGCTCGGACGTGTACGTCCACCAGTCGCGGATCAACGTCAAGCCGGGGTTCGGCGCCAGTGGTTTCTACTGGCACTCGGACTTCGAGACGTGGCACGCGGAGGACGGTCTGCCGCGGATGCGCACGGTGTCGGTCTCGATCGCGCTGACCGAGAACTACGACACCAACGGCGGGCTCATGATCATGCCGGGGTCGCACAAGACGTTCCTCGGGTGTGCGGGTGAGACGCCGAAGGACAACTACAAGAAGTCGCTGCAGATGCAGGACGCGGGCACGCCGTCCGACGAGGCGCTGACCCAGATGGCCACGCAGCACGGCATCAGGCTGTTCACCGGCAAGGCCGGTTCGGCGACCTGGTTCGACTGCAACGCCATGCACGGTTCCGGCGACAACATCACGCCGTTCCCGCGCAGCAACGTGTTCATCGTGTTCAACAGCGTGGAGAACACGGCGGTGGAGCCCTTCGCGGCCCCGATCCGCCGCCCGGAGTTCATCGGAGCCCGGGACTTCACGCCGGTCCGGTGACCGCCGGTCAGCGGTGAGACGGCCGTGTGACAGAGCTGCCGGGTGGGGCCTCCTCGTGTGGGACGGGAGGCCCCACCCGGTTTTCTCATGCCGCGAGCGCGTCCAGGAGCCGGTCGACGTCCGCGGGCGTGTTGTAGAGGTGGAACGCGGCCCGCAGGTTCCCGGCCCGGTCGGAGACCTCGATGCCCGACCGGCTCAGCTCACCCTGCCGGTGTCCGAGCCCCGGCACCGACACGATCGCCGAGCCCGGCGCCGCCACCGGCTCGTGCCCCAGCCGGGCGAGCCCGGTGCGGAAGCGGTCCGCGAGACCGACGTCGTGGGCGTGCACGACGTCGACCCCGATCTCCTCCAGCAGTTCCAGGGACGCGCGCAGCCCCGCGTAGGTGAACAGGGCGGGGCTGACGTCGAACCGCCGTGCGGAGTGGGCGAGTTCCTCGACGGGTCCGTAGCAGCTGTCCCAGGGGACCTCGCCGGCCACCCAGCCGGCGAGCAGCGGGGTGAGTCCGCCGAAGTCCGGCGGGGCGACGAAGAAGGCGGCCCCGTGCGGGCCCATGAGCCACTTGAATCCGACGGCGGCGAGGAAGTCGTCGGCGTCGGCCTCCATCGGCAGCCAGCCGGCGGACTGGGAGGCGTCGACGTAGGTGCGGGCGCCGTGCGCCCGGGCCGCCTCCCGTACGGCGGGCAGGTCGGCGAGACGGCCGTCGGCGGACTGCGCGGCGCTGACCGCGACGAGCGCGGTGCCGGGACGGACGGACTCGGCGAGCCGCTCCAGGGGCACGGCCCGCACCTTGAGATCGCCGCGCATGTGGAACGGGTTCACCAGCGAGGAGAAGTCGGCCTCTGCGGTGAGGACTTCGGCACCGGCGGGCAGCGAGGCGGCGATCAGCCCGCCGTACTCGGCGACCGACGCACCGGTCGCGACCCGCTCGGCCGGAACGCCGGCCAGCCGGGCGAAGGACGCCCGGGCGGCCTCCACGTCCTCGTACAGGGGACCCAGGGGCGTGCCCTCGGCCCGCATCCGCACCGCCTGCTGCACGGCGCTGACGGTACGGGCGGGCAGGAGCCCGTTGCTCGCGGTGTTGAGGTAGGTGTGCTTCGGGGTGAACTCGGCACGGACGAGGTTCTCGAAGGTCTCCATGGGACCACTCTGCGTCCCCGGGATCTTCCCGTCCATTGCCGATTTCTGCGTAACTCCACCAAGCAGCGCTTATGCATGCGCTCCGAGCTGGGTGTTTCAGTGCTGGGGCACGGCACAGCCGTCCGGGCCGCAGGCGTCGGCGTCGCCGTCGACGATCCGCAGGGCCGGGCGCTCGCCGTACGCCTGGGCCAGGGCCCGGGCGAAGACCTCGGCGGGCTGGGCGCCGGAGACGCCGTACTTCCGGTCGAGCACGAAGAACGGCACGCCGTTCGCCCCGAGCTGCGCGGCCTCGCGCTCGTCGGCGCGGACCTCGGCGGCGTAGGCGTCCGGGTCGGCGAGCACCGTGCGCACGGCCTGCGCGTCCAGCCCGGCCGCCACGGCGAGCTCCACCAGCCGCTCGTCG
This sequence comes from [Streptosporangium] indianense, assembly GCF_021474405.1. GTDB lineage: Bacteria > Actinomycetota > Actinomycetes > Streptomycetales > Streptomycetaceae > Streptomyces > Streptomyces indiaensis. The sequence continues at coordinate 7,154 of NZ_JAKEIO010000112.1, read as the reverse complement.
TCGTTGAAGACGGAGCGCTCCTCGGCGAAGTTGGCCCGGTAGAGCCCGTCGAGCAGCTGGTCCTGGCGGCCCTGCTCCTTGGCGAAGTGCAGCAGGCGGTGCATGTCGAAGGTGCTGCCGTGGTCGCGGCCGCGAGTGCGGTAGTCGAGTCCCTCGGCGGCGGCCTGGGCCCCGAGGTTGTCCTCCCCGGCCTCGGCCTGTGCGGCGCTCATGCCGTACTTCTTGGTGAGCATCGTGATCACGGGCTGGATGTCGTCCTTGGCGCGTCCCGGGTCCAGCTCGAAGGAGCGGTGCACCACCTCGACGTCGTCGCGGTGCGGGAAGTCCCGCAGCGCCTTCTCGAAGCGGGCCTTGCCCACGTAGCACCAGGGGCAGGCGATGTCGCTCCAGATCTCGACGCGCATGTCTCGGCTCTCTCCAGGTCGGACGGTACGGAGACTCCCTCCGCCGAGTGGATGAACGTTCAAGCAGCGGGCTTCATTCCCCGGGCAGCACGAGCCGCATCCGCCGGTGGTGGTCTCCCGGCCCGGCCGGTTCCGGGACCCAGCCCTGCCGCCGGTAGAACCCCTGAGCCCGCCGGTTGTCGACGTGCACGTCGAGAACGGCCGTCCGCCTGCCGTCGCCCTGCCACTCCTCGACGCAGGCGGCGTGCAGCGCGGTGCCGACACCGCGGCGCCAGTGACCGGGGTCGACGTGGAACTGGAACAGCTTCACCTCGTCCGCCGGGACGCCCTCGGGCGTACGGAAGGAGGCGAGGCCGACCATGCGCCCCGCCTCCACGAGGCACAGGACCCGCCCGTCCGGCCGGGTGAGGGCACCGCGCCAGGCCTCAGTCCAGTCGGTGCCGTCCTGGGGCACCCCGTCGGGGTAGTACGTCGCCCGGGCCCGGGCGTGCAGCGCGACGACGTCCGCCAGCTCGGCGGGCAGGACGGTACGGATCACACGGCCTGGGGTCACTCGGTTCTTGATCATGGAATTCACGACGTGCTCGCGCCCGCGAACGGTTCCCCGACCGGCCTCAGCCGCCGTCCCGCAGATCGTCCGGCCAGAAGGGCCTGAACTCGATGTGGTCGTACGTCACCACGCAGCCCTCCCCCATCGGGGACTGGGTCATGAAGCCGACCAGGGCCGCGTCCGTCTCCTTCTCGTCGGCAAGGGTGAACAGGCGCACGAAGGTCCAGCGTTCGCCGTCGCGGGAGGCGTGGAAGGCGAAGGCGCGGCCGGTGCGGCTCACCCGGAGCCAGACGGAACTGCCTTCCACGGTGAAGGAGTTGGCGTCGTCGGAGTGCCCTCGGGTGACCACCGTGCAGACGGTGGGCACGTCCGGGGAGTACTCCAGGCAGAGCTTGGCCCAGGCCCGCTCGCCCACATGGACGTAGAGCACCCCGGCGTCGAAGGCCGCGCCGAACCCGACGGTGACCTTCGCGATCAGCTGGAAGTCCCCTTCGGGTGCCCCGAGGAGCCGGGGCGCGTCGGACGCGGGATCCAGCCCTTCACCGGTGGGCGGCACGAACCGATCCTGCCGCCCCCCGGCCCACCCGGTGAGCACGCCGTCCTCATAGGACCAATGACCATCGGGCCCATACGTACGCAGACCGAAGGGAAGTTCGGGAATCTCCAGATCCATTCGCCCCACTCTTCCAGCTCCGCCCCTCACGGGCGCGGGACTGTGTCAATTTGCGGCTCCGCCGCGTGGGCGCGATCGACCACGACGAACCCGCGGCCCGCACTCCACCGCACCCTCACGGCGCTACCGCTCCAAACGCCCGTTGAACCTACGAGGCAGCCCCAGCGGGTTCTCGTCCCTCAACTCGGCGGGAAGCAAAGCAGAAGGCGCGTTCTGATAGGCAACAGGCCGCATCCACCGCTCGATCGCCGTCCCGCCCACCGACGTGGACGTCGACGTCGTCGCCGGGTACGGCCCCCCGTGGTGCTGCGCCGGCGCGACGGCAACACCCGTCGGCCAGCCGTTCACCAGCACGCGCCCCGCCAGCGGCGTCAGCTCCGCGAGGATCTCCGCGCCGCGGCCGTGCCCGGCGGCTTCCTCCTCGGACAGCTGCACCGTCGCCGTCAGGTTGCCCGGCAGCCGCGACAGCACGGCCTTGACCTCCGCCTCGTCCTCGTAGCGGGCCACCACGGTGACCGGACCGAAGCACTCCTCCAGGAGCAGGTCGTGCTCGCCCTCCTCCGCCAGCCTGCTCGCCGGCACCGTGAGGAAGCCCGCGCTGACGGTGTGCTCGCCGCCCGCGCCCGGGGTGACCGGGGAGTCGACGTCGGGCAGTTCGGCCCGCTCGGCGACACCGGCCACGAAGTTGTCGCGCATGCGGTGGTCGAGCAGGACCCCGGCGTCGGTGTCGCTGACGGCGTCGGTCAGGGACTTGAGCAGGGCGTCGCCCGCGGATCCGGCCGGCGCCAGGACGAGGCCCGGCTTCACGCAGAACTGGCCGACGCCCAGGGTCATGGAGCCGGCGAGGCCGGCGCCGATCGCCTCGGCCCGCTCGGCCGCCGCGGCCTCGGTGACGACGACCGGGTTCAGGGAGCCCAGCTCGCCGTGGAAGGGGATGGGGACGGGGCGGGCCGCCGCCGCGTCGAAGAGCGCCCGGCCGCCGCGCACGGAACCGGTGAAGCCGGCCGCCGCGACCAGCGGGTGCTTGATCAGCTCGACGCCCGCCTCGAAGCCGTGGACCAGGCCCACGACGCCCGCGGGGATGTCATGCCGGGCGGCGGCGCGGCGCAGCACCTTGGCCACGTACTCGGACAGGGCCGGGTGGTCCGGGTGGGACTTGACGACGACCGGGCAGCCGGCCGCGAGGGCGCTCGCGGTGTCGCCGCCGGCGACCGAGAAGGCGAAGGGGAAGTTCGACGCGGAGTAGACGGCGACGACGCCCAGCGGCACCTTGTAGCGGCGCAGGTCCGGGATCGGCGGGGTCGCGGTGTCGTCGGGGTGGTTGATGACGACGTCGAGGAAGGCGCCCTCGTCGACGATGTCCGCGAAGGCGCGCAGCTGGTAGCAGGTGCGCGCGAGCTCGCCGGTCAGCCGGACCGGGCCGAGCGCGGTCTCGGCGTCGGCGGTCTCGACCAAACCGTTCCTGGCCGCCTCCAGTTCGTCCGCGGCGGTGCGGAGGAAGGCCGCGCGGACCGTGCGGTCGGCCAGCGCCCCGCGGGCCTCGTGCGCGGCACGGACGGCGGCGTCCACCTCCTGGGCTGTGGCCTCCACCGCAACCTGTTCACGCTGCTTCCCGGTTCGGGGGTCGACACTCCAGACTGGTGCTGCTGCCACCGCGGGTCCCTCCACATGTAATGCCGCAGTACGGGGTCATCCACCAGGCATGTTCGATATACTGAACGCTGTCTCTGATGATGAATACGCTGTGGAGACTATTTCCCGTCCAACGAAGGGGTCAAGGGCGATGTCGGCTGGCGAGACGGGCGGCGGGGCGCAGGTCAAGTCCGCGGTGCGAACGGTTGAACTGCTCGAATACTTCGCCGGACGCCCCGGCATGCACAGCCTCGCGGCGGTCCAGGAGGCCGTCGGATATCCCAAGTCCAGCCTCTACATGCTGCTGCGCACCCTGGTCGAGCTGGGCTGGGTGGAGACGGACGCGACGGGCACGCGGTACGGCATCGGGGTGCGGGCGCTGCTCGTGGGCACGTCGTACATCGACGGTGACGAGGTCGTCGCGGCGGCCCGCCCGACCCTGGACCGGCTCTCGGACGACACGACCGAGACGATCCACCTCGCCCGCCTCGACGGCACGAACGTCGTCTACCTCGCCACCCGCCAGTCGCAGCACTACCTGCGCCCCTTCACCCGGGTCGGCCGCCGGCTGCCCGCGCACTCGACGTCCCTCGGCAAGGCCCTGCTGAGCACGTACTCGGACGAGCAGGTCCGCAAGATGCTCCCGGAGACGCTGCCCGCGCTGACCGAGCACACCATCACCGACCGCGAGAAGCTCATCGAGGAGCTGCACCAGGTGCGCGAGCAGGGCTTCGCCGTGGACCGCGAGGAGAACACCCTGGGGCTGCGCTGCTTCGGTGTGGCGATCCCGTACCGCACGCCGGCGCGGGACGCGATCAGCTGCTCGGTGCCGGTGGCCCGGCTGACCCCGGCGCACGAGCAACTGGTCAAGGACGCGCTCTTCGACGCACGGGACCGGCTGACACTGGCCACCCGTAGGCTCTGAGGCATGAATGTCGAGCTGCGCCAGGTCCACGACAGCGATCTGCCGGTCTTCTTCCGGCAGATGAACGACCCCGAGTCGCTGACCATGGCGGCCTTCACCCCGGAGGATCCGACCGACCGGGCCGCCTTCGACACCCGCTGGTCTCGGATGCGCTCGTCGCCCGATGTCGTCATCCGTACGGTCCTGGCCGACGGGGACGTGGTCGGCAGCGCGGGGGTGTACGGGGTGCCGGGTGAGCGCGAGGTGACGTACTGGGTCGACCGCGCGTACTGGGGCAAGAGCATCGCCACCCAGGCGCTGCGGGCGCTGCTCGCCGAGGTTCCCGAGCGTCCGCTGTACGCGCGTGCGGCGTCGGACAACGCGGGGTCGCTGCGGGTGCTGGAGAAGTGCGGGTTCCGCGTCGTGGCGACGGCCACCGGCTACGCGGCCGCCCGCGGTGCCGAGATCGAGGAGAAGGTGCTGATGCTGGAGGGCTGAGCCGCCCTCCCCCGCCCGGCGGAGACGGATCGTCGCCGGGCATGAGGCGCCCGCGGCCGCCCGCGCGGGAGCCTGATCGCATGACGCAGTCGCTCGCTCCGCTCACCGCCCCGCGCCAGGCCGCCGGTCCCGGCCGCACCCGGCGGGTCCTCCGTGCCGTCGCCGTCGTCTCCTGTGTGCCGTACCTCGCCCTCAAGGCCGCCTGGGTCGCAGGGAGTCACATCGGGATCCCCGAGGGCAGCCCGCTGCTCGACGACCGTCTCACCATGGCCGCGATCAACGGCCTCTCGGTCCTGCTGGACAGCGCGGTGATCGTGCTGGCCCTGGTGCTGACCCGGCCGTGGGGGCTGAAGGTGCCCGCGTGGCTGCTCGCGTTCCCGGTCTGGGTCGCGACCGGGCTGCTCGCGCCCGTCATGGCCGGGTTCCCGGCGCAGCTGGTGGTGCGGGCGTCCCGCGGGGGCGGCGCCTCGTCGGCGGGCCGTGAGGCCTTCTTGGACGAGTGGGTGTTCACCGTCGTGTACACGGGTTTCATCGCGCAGGGTCTCGCCCTCGGCGGGCTCTTCGTGCTCTACGCGCGCGACCGCTGGGGGCGGTTGTGGTGCGGGCGGGTGTGGGACCTGCCGGTCGGCGCCGTCGGGCCGGCCCACCGGGCCCTCGCCGTGGCCGCCGCCGTGCTCGCCCTGCCGCCGCTCACTCTCCACGCCCTGTGGGCCTGCGGCGTCCCCGCCGGGCTCAGCACGGGCCGGGCGGCGGGCCGGGGCGGTGAGTTCTACGTGCTGGAAGCCCTGTTCGTCGTGTTCCTGCTCGCGGCGGTCGGCGGCGCACTGCTGTTGGCCTTCCGGCGCGGCCGGGCCCTGCCCGTGGCGGTGCCGCTCGCGCTCGCCTGGGTCGGTTCGGGGGCCGTGGCCTGCTGGGGCGGCTGGCTGACGCTGGCGTCCCTCGGCGGTCCGGCGGACCTCTCCGACCGTGCCACACCGCTGATGAACCTCGCCTACTGTGGCCAGATGCTCGTCGGCCTGCTGGTCGCCGCCATCGGTGCCTACCACTTCGCGGAGCGCTCGGCCGGGGCCGCGCGGCGGGCGGCGTGAGCGCAGTCGCCCGGCTGCTGTTCGGCCGACGGGCGCGCCTGCGCTGGATCCATCTGATCCTCGGCGGTGCGCTGGCCATGCCGTACGTCCTGGTCGGCTCGGTGGTCATCGGCCCGGTCACCGGCTCCGACGACGTCTTCGGCTCCTTCCCCCTGCAACTCGCCTCGTTCGGCCTGGGTCTGCCGCTCGCGGCCGTCACCTCCCTGTTCCCGCTGACCCGGCCGCTGGAGTCGGGCGCCGTGCGCTGGCTGTGCGGGGTGGACGCGGAGCGGCTCGCCTCCGGGCCGGCGCGCACGCGAGGCGAGAAGGGCCGTACGGCCGCGTGGTTCACGCTGCATCTGGGGTTCGGCGGGATCATCGCGGGGATGTCGCTGGCGCTGCCGCCGTTCGCCGTCACGCTGATCGTGCTGCCGCTCCTCGTGGGGGTGCGCGGCGACCGGCTCGGGCTGCCCGAAGTCTTCGACCATGCCTGGGTGTTGGCGCTCGCCCCGGTCGTGGGGGCGCTCTCGCTCGTGGCCCTCGCCGGCTGTGCGGCCGGGTGCGGCGCGCTGCTGGCCCGTTGGGCGCCCCTGCTGCTCGGCCCCACGCCCCGGGAGCGGCTGGCGGCGGCCGAGGCGCGGGCGGCCGACCTCGCCGTGCGCAACCGGCTGGCGCGGGAACTGCACGACTCCGTCGGCCACGCCCTGAGCGCGGTCACCCTGCAGGCGAGCGCGGCCCGCCGGGTCCTGGACTCCGACCCGGAGTTCGTCCGCGAGGCCCTCGCCGCGATCGAGGAGACGACCCGGCGTACGGTCGGTGAACTCGACGCCGTGCTCTTTGTGTTGCGCGAGGGCGACGCCCCCGGCACGGCCCCGGGGCCGACCCTCGCCGCCGACCTCGACGGTCTGCTGCGGCGCACACGGGCGGGGGGACAGCGGGTGAGCGCCACGGTGGACGCCGACCCGGAGGCGCTGCCACTGCTGCTGTCCCGTGAGGCCTACCGCATCGTGCAGGAGGGGCTGAGCAACGCCCTCAAGCACGCCGGTGAGCGGGCCGCCGTGGAGGTGCGGATCGCGGTGGCGGGCGGGGAGCTGGAGATCACCGTGGAGAACCCGGTGACCGGCCCCGCCCCCTCCCGCACCGGCGGCGGCCACGGCCTGCGGGGCATCGCGGACCGGGCGAGGCTGCTGGGCGGCACGGCCACGGCGGGAGCGACCGCCGCACACACCTGGCGCCTGCACGCACGCCTGCCGTTGAGGGGGCCGGCGTGAGAGGGGCCGCTCGCCAGGACCCACCCGACGCGTCCGCCGAGAAGGACGGGCAGTGGAGGCCCGCGCGACCCGTCCAGCGAGAAGGACCGGCACGGGAGGACCCGCCCGACCCGTCCCGCAGGAGAAGGACGGGCACGGGAGGACCCGCCCCGACC
>NZ_JAKEIO010000111.1 GCF_021474405.1 [Streptosporangium] indianense | reverse complement strand
GGGCACGGTCGGGGCCGGGGCCGGGTTTCTCCGCGGGGACCGGACCCGGCGCCCGCGCGGCGTCGTACCCCGGCTGCGGACCCGCGGCGACCGGGCCCGGCGGCTGCGCGGCGTCGCGCCCCGCCTGCGGACCCGCGGCGACCGGGCCCGGCGCCCGCGCGGCGTCGCGCTCCGGCTGTGGACCCGCGGCGACCGGTCGCGCGGTGCCCCGCGCCCCTTCGGCGGGCCCGGCCGCCCCCTCCGGGTCCTCCGTGTCCAGCAGCCGCACCGCGTGCCGCCCCAGCTGGGCGACCAGTGCGCTCGGCAGCCAGGGGTCGAGGGCGCGGCCGTCGGAGACGGTGTCGTCGGCGCCCGTGCGCTGCAGGATGCGGTCGAGGGAGGGCCGGGCGGCGGGGTCCTTGCGCAGGCATTGCCGGACCAGGTCGGCGATGCCCTCGGGGACGCCCTCCAGGTCCGGTTCCTCCTGAGCGATGCGGAACATCATGGCGTGCACGCCGCTGTTGGCGGTGCCGAAGGGCAGGGCGCCGGTCGCGGCGTAGGCGAGGACGGAGCCGAGGCAGAAGACGTCGCACGCCGGGGTGATGCGGTCGCCCCGCACCTGCTCGGGCGCCATGAAGCCGGGCGATCCGACGAGCGCGCCGGTGCGGGTGAGCCCGCCGTCCGTCACGGTCTCCAGGGCGCGGGCGATACCGAAGTCGATGACGCGCGGGCCGTCGATGGTGACGAGCACGTTGGACGGCTTGAGGTCGCGGTGGACGATGCCGGCGGCGTGGATGTCCTTGAGCGCGTGCGCGAGCCCGGCCGCGAGGATGCGGACCGTGCGCTCGGGCAGGGCCCCGTGGTCGTGCCCGACGACCTGCTGCAGGCTCGGCCCGGCGACGTACCCGGTGGCGACCCACGGCACGGCCGCCTCGGTGTCGGCGTCCAGCACCGGCGCGGTCCAGTACCCGCCGACCCGCCGCGCGGCCTGCACCTCCTGGCGGAACCGCTCCCGGAACTCCTCCTGCGCGGCCAGTTCCTCACGGACCAGCTTCACGGCGACCGTACGGCCCCGCTCCGAGCGGGCCAGGTACACGTGCCCCATGCCCCCCGCACCGAGCCGCGCCAGCAGCCGGTACGCACCGATCTGCTGCGGATCCCCGGGCCCCAGCTTCTCCATCGCTCAGCCGCCTTCCCCCCACACGTGAGCAACAGACCGAGAATAGTGCGGGGCCGGGGCGGGGTGACCTGGACAACGTCTACGGTTCCGTAACAGGCGGCCCCACCTGGTCCAGCACCGTCGACAGCCGTTCCAGCAGCCGCACCGCCTCCGCCAGCTCCGCCTCCCCGAACGCCTCGGCCAGCCGGTCGGCGAACGCCGCGTGTCCGGGGTCGATCCGGGCGATCGCCGCACGGCCCGCCTCGGTCGCCGCGAGGAGCTTGGCCCGGCGGTGCGCGGGGTTCGGCCGGTACTCCGCGAGCTCCTTCTCGACCAGCAGGTCGGCGATGCGCTGCACGCTCTGCCGGGTGATGCCCATGGCGCGGGCGATGCCGGAGACGGGCAGCGGCTCCCCGAGGACCGCGCCGAGCACCTGCCACCAGGCGGCGGTGAGCCCGGCGGGCCGGGCCAGTTCCTCCGCGACGGCGAGGAACTGGCCGTTGAGGCGGAACGCGCCGAGGGCGCTGCGGCTGAGCAGATCCTGACGCTCGCGGCTCACAGCGCGCCGGCCTTCTCGAGCACCTGGTACGCCGCCGCGTCGGAGTCGTGGAACAGCCGGTACCAGGCGTCGAGCACCTCCCCCTCGTGGACGCCGAGCAGCCGCAGGATCTCCCGGGCGAACGCGACCGGCTCGGTCGGGCCGGCGGTGACCAGGCCGCGGTCGGTGACGGCGTCGGTCTCGACGTAGCGTCCGCCGCCCGCGTAGCCGGTCGCGGCGAGGTAGAAGGAGACCGCGCCGGTGTGGTCGCGGTCGTCGAGCAGGCCCTCGCGGGCGAGTCCGGCGGTGGCGCCGCAGATCGCGGCGACGGGGACGCCCGCATCGAGGAAGGCCCGGGCCGTGCGGGCGAAGGGCGCGAGGTCGCCGGACGTGTCCCAGAGGTCGGCGCCCGGGAGGATCAGCAGCGCGCTGTCCTCGGGGCGCAGGTCCGCCAGGGCCAGGTCGGGCAGGATGCGCAGTCCGCCGGTGCTCCGCACGGGGGCGGTGGTCGGGCCGACGGTGCGGATCTCGTGGCCGGCGCGGGCGAGGTGGGCCGTGGCGTGGCCGGTCTCCCAGTCGGCGAGGGTGTCGTAGACGGCGAGATGGACGGGCTTGCGGGTCATGGTGCCTCCTCGCTCCGAAGCATGACAATATCCTGTCTTTTCGACAGCATGTTGTCAATAGGGCGTTCCCGCGCCACCGTGCCGTCGACAACCTGTCGCGGAAACCCCCGGACCTCACACACGACGCCGATTTCGCGCCCCCACCCCGCGTGCCTACGCTCGCCCGCATGACCCCTCAGCCGAACCCCGAAGCCGGTGCCGCTGTCAAGGCCGCCGACCGTGACCACGTGTTCCACTCCTGGTCCGCGCAGGAGCTCATCGACCCGCTCGCCGTCGCCGGTGCCGAGGGGTCGTACTTCTGGGACTACGACGGCCGCCGCTACCTCGACTTCTCCAGCGGGCTCGTCTACACGAACATCGGCTACCAGCACCCGAAGGTCGTCGCCGCGATCCAGCAGCAGGCGGCGACGATGACGACCTTCGCGCCCGCCTTCGCGGTCGAGGCGCGCTCGGAGGCGGCCCGGCTGATCGCCGAGCGGACCCCCGGCGACCTGAACAAGATCTTCTTCACCAACGGCGGCGCCGACGCCGTCGAGCACGCCGTCCGGATGGCCCGGCTGCACACCGGCCGCCCGAAGGTGCTCTCGGCGTACCGCTCGTACCACGGCGGCACCCAGCAGGCCGTGAACATCACCGGCGACCCGCGCCGCTGGGCCTCCGACAGCGGCACGGCCGGGGTCGTGCACTTCTGGGCGCCCTACCTCTACCGCTCCCGCTTCTACGCCGAGACCGAGGAGCAGGAGTGCGCCCGGGCGCTGGAGCATCTGGAGACGACGATCCGCTTCGAGGGGCCCTCGACGATCGCCGCGATCATCCTGGAGACCATCCCGGGAACGGCCGGGATCATGGTCCCGCCGCCCGGCTACCTCGCCGGGGTGCGGGAGCTGTGCGACACGTACGGGATCGTATTCGTCCTGGACGAGGTCATGGCCGGGTTCGGGCGGACCGGTGAGTGGTTCGCGGCGGACCTGTTCGACGTCACGCCCGACCTGCTGACCTTCGCCAAGGGCGTGAACAGCGGCTATGTGCCGCTGGGCGGTGTCGCGATCTCCGGTGCGATCGCGGAGACGTTCGGGAAGCGGCCCTACCCCGGCGGTCTGACCTACTCCGGGCACCCGCTGGCCTGCGCGGCGGCGGTGGCGACGATCAACGTCATGGCGGAGGAGGGCGTCGTCGAGAACGCGGCCCGGCTGGGCGCCGACGTCGTCGGACCGGAGCTGCGGGCGCTCGCCGAGCGGCACCCGAGTGTCGGCGAGGTGCGCGGCACGGGCATGTTCTGGGCGCTGGAGCTGGTGCGCGACCGTGAGACGCGGGAGCCGCTGGTGCCGTACAACGCGGCCGGTGAGGCGAACACCCCCATGGCCGCTTTCGCCGCCGCCGCCAAGAAGGGCGGCCTGTGGCCCTTCGTGAACATGAACCGGACGCACGTCGTGCCGCCCTGCACCATCGGCGAGGCCGAGCTCAAGGAAGGCCTGGCGGTGCTGGACGCGGCGCTCTCGGTCGCGGACGAGCACACGCGGTAGCCGCCGAGTACAGGCAGTACACACCGGTAAACCCGTCAGTAACCGACATCCTCGCGCCTCATTCGAACGCGTAAGGTGGCGTGCTCGTAGACCTGCGTATACGCGCACGCCACCCGAACGCGACGAGGGAGACGCCCCGACCATGCCCGCCAGCTCCGGCAACGGCGCCGTGACGCGCAGCACCCTGCGGCAGCAGATCGCCGACGCGCTTCGTGACGAGGTGCTGGCCGGGCGGCTCCAGCCGGGGCAGGAGTTCACGGTCAAGGAGATCGCCGAGCAGTACGGGGTGTCCGCGACGCCGGTGCGCGAGGCGCTGGTCGACCTCTCCGCGCAGGGGCTCCTCGACGCCGACCAGCACCGGGGCTTCCGGGTCCGCGAGTACTCGGTCGAGGACTTCCGCGACATGATCGAGGCCCGTGGCCTCGTCATCGAGGGCATGTTCCTCGCGCTGACCGAGGGTCGCCCGAACGCGGTGCGGCCGGACGATCCCCGGTCCGCCGCCGTCGTCGCGGGGGTCCGCAGGCGCGGCGAGGAGGCGCAGCGGGCCGCCGCGGCCGGTGACCTCACCGTCCTCATCGGCTACGACCTGCGCTTCTGGCGCGAGCTCGGCGCTTGCTTCGGCAACCCCTACCTCGCCGACTTCCTGAACCGGCTGCGGGTGCAGACCTGGGTCTGCGCGGTGCAGCACCTGCGCCGGCTCACCGATCTGCGGGGCGAGCTGTGGGCCGGTCACACCCAGTTGGTCGACGCCCTGATCGACCGCGACAACGACACCGCCCGGGCGATCATCGCCGCGTACAACGCCCACTCGGTCACCCTCATCGAGCGGCTCGCCTCCCGATGACCTGCGTCACCGCTGCCCGTATGGGTATGGGACATGCACGGCGGGAGCCGTGACGGTGGCGCACCGCTACCCTTCTTGACCACCGTGCTACCCGACCACCGCGCTGAGCGAGGAGCCTTCTTTGGCCTGTGACCTGTGGCTGGTACCGCTCGTCGACGTGTTGTGCCACACGCCGGACAACCCCTTCGCCGAGGAACTCGCGCAATACAACAAGGTGCTCGCGGAGGCCGGTCTGCCGCCGGTGCCGGTGTACCAGTACATGCCGGGCCTGTCCGGCGAGGTCGCCCCGGTCGCGGGCTTCGACTACGACGCGCTGCACTTCCTGCGCCGCGCCTACCTGCTCCAGGTGTGCGGCCTGCCGGTGACGCCCGTGGACGAACTCGGCGGCGACTACGAGCAGTTGCTGGAGATGTTCGAGTCGACGGCCCAGCAGTCGCACCTGGTCTGGCACTACGACCACGCGGGCGCGTACGTCCCGGTCGACTTCCCCGGCCCGCTCGCCGACGACGATCTCCTCGCGGGCGGCGGCCCGCTGGGCTCCTCGCACGCCCTGCTGCGCGAACTGGAGCTGGTCGCCCCGGCCATCGGGATCGACCCGGCGAACCCGCCGGCGGCCCCCCAGCCGCCGCTCGCCCCGACGGAGCTGGAGGAACCCGCCGTTCCCGCCCCCTACGACCCGAGCCCGTTCGCCCGCGAGCGGCACGTGTGGCTCGGGCTGCACGCGGCGGTGACCCGCAGTCTGGCCCAGGGTTCGATGATCGTCTTCAGCTGAACCGGCGGTTCACCGTCCCAGCTGCGACAGACCCTTCTGCACGTCCTCCATGTTCATCACGGGCGTGTAGGAGATCTCCGCGTCCAGCTGGAGGAAGAAGGGTTCGCTGATGACCGGCATCTGCCAGCTGTCCTGCAGGTCGAAGAACACGTAGGCGGTGCGCTTGCCGTGGTCGGTGGTGAAGTAGGCCGCTTCGGGCTTGATCTGTTCCATCGACTCCTGGATCAGCTTCCCCAGGGTGCCGTTGCGGATGGCCTCGTTGGACTTCTCGGTGTCCATGCTCATCTTCAGCAGTACGCGCATCGTGGTCACCTTCTTCTGGTCGACGCACGTGGGGGTGTGTTTTCAGCGTATGCCGGTTCCGGGGAAGTCTCCCCGCGACGGAACGCGGGCCGCCCCCCGTGTGCACGAGGAGCGGCCCGCGGACGTCGGGACCGGTCAGAGGAACGAGTTGATCTCGATCGTCTCGTCCCGGCCGGGGCCCACGCCGATCGCGGAGATCGGGGCGCCGGACATCTCCTCCAGCGCCTTCACGTACGCCTGGGCGTTCTTCGGCAGGTCGGAGAAGGACTTGGCCTTGGAGATGTCCTCGCTCCAGCCCGGGAGCATCTCGTAGACGGGCTTCGCGTGGTGGAAGTCGGTCTGCGAGTAGGGCAGCTCCTCGACGCGCTTGCCGTCGATCTCGTACGCGACACAGACCGGGATCTGCTCCCAGCCGGTGAGGACGTCGAGCTTGGTGAGGAAGAAGTCGGTCAGGCCGTTCACGCGGGTCGCGTAGCGGGCGATGACCGCGTCGAACCAGCCGCAGCGGCGGTCACGGCCGGTGGTGACACCGCGCTCGCCGCCGATCCGGCGCAGCGCCTCGCCGTCCTCGTCGAACAGCTCGGTCGGGAACGGGCCGGCGCCGACGCGGGTCGTGTACGCCTTGAGGATGCCGATGACCCGGCTGATCTTCGTCGGGCCCACGCCGGCGCCGGTGCAGGCGCCGCCCGCGGTCGGGTTCGACGAGGTGACGAAGGGGTACGTGCCGTGGTCGATGTCGAGCAGCGTGCCCTGGCCGCCCTCGAACAGGACGACCTTGTCGTCCTCCAGCGCCTGGTTGAGGACCAGGACGGTGTCGGAGACGTACGGCGCGAGCTTGTCGGCGTAGCCCAGCAGCTCCTCGACGACCTGGTCCACGGCGATCGCGCGGCGGTTGTAGAGCTTGGTGAGGACCTGGTTCTTGACGTCGAGGGCCGCCTCGACCTTCTGCGTGAGGATCGACTCGTCGTACAGGTCTTGCACGCGGATGCCAACACGGTTGATCTTGTCCGCGTAGGTCGGGCCGATGCCGCGCCCGGTGGTGCCGATCTTCCGCTTGCCGAGGAAGCGCTCGGTCACCTTGTCCACCGTCACGTTGTACGGGGTGATGATGTGCGCGTTTCCGCTGAGGAGGAGCTTGGACGTGTCGACGCCACGCTCGTTCAGACCGCTCAGCTCGGAGAGCAGGACCGACGGGTCGACGACGACGCCGTTTCCGATGACCGGCGTGCAGCCGGGGGACAGGATTCCGGAAGGGAGGAGGTGCAGTGCGTACTTCTGGTCACCGACGACCACCGTGTGGCCGGCGTTGTTGCCGCCCTGGTAGCGCACCACATAGTCCACGGAGCCACCGAGAAGGTCGGTGGCCTTTCCCTTGCCTTCGTCACCCCACTGAGCACCGAGCAGCACAAGTGCGGGCACGCGCGTACACCCCTTCCGGGCGGGGCATGTCCATGGTCGAGGGCGCACGCGGACGTTCGCAGCCGCGTGCACCGCGACCGCCGTTGGCCGCCAACCGTCGGACCGGATGCCCCGGAATAGACGAAGCCCCTGGCGCAATAGCGCAAGGGGCTCTTGCACAAAGATGCTACCCGAGGAAGCGAGGCATGGCCGAGGTGGCGACTTCCGCGACGTCCGAGCAGCTGCTGGTGGTGGTCGACCCGGTCGCCCGTAGGTCGGACGGCGAGTCCGTCAGGATCGCGAAAGACGTGCTCGGCGCGGGTGCCGGCATGAAGCTGTGCCTGCCGGACGGGCCGGAGGAGTTCGCCCGGGCGCTGGCCCGGCGGGGCTCGCGGCGGCCGGTGGTGGTGGGCGACGACCGGACCCTGATCCGCGCAGTGGCGCTGCTGCACCGCCACCGGGAGCTGGCCGGATGTGTGCTGTCGGTGGTGCCGGTCGGGGGCGCGCTCTCCCTGGCCCGGTCGCTGGGGGTGCCGACCGGGACGGTGGCGGCGGCGCGTGCGGTGCTCGACGGGGTCGAGCGGCGCATGGACCTGATGGTCGACGACAGCGACGGGGTGGTGCTCGGCGCACTGCGGATACCGCCCCTGCCGCCGTCCCCGGCCGGGGCGGGGCAGACGGCCGCGCCGGAGCCGGACGACGAACCGGCCCGCCCCTGGCTGCGGACCTGCCAGTCCCTGGTCCGGACCCTGGTGCCGGCGGGCCGCCCCTCGCGCCTCGCGGCCGCGCCCGAGCCGGGGCCGTCGCGGCTGCGGGTCGAGGTGGACGGGGAGACCCTCGTCGATCTGGACCAGCCGGTGGAGGCGGTGTCGGTTTCACCGGCCGCGGCGGGGGTGGCGTCGGTGGAGGTCAGACCGGTGTCGGTGGGCGCGGAGGCCTCACCGCTGCTCGCGGAGGGCCGCACGGTGACGGTGTCCGGGGCGCACTTCCGCTATCGCGCGGACTCGGTGGTGTCGGGACCGGTGCGGACCCGGACGTGGGTGGTACGTGAGGCCGCGTGGGGGCTGACGGTGCCGGCGGGGCGGTGAGACGGGCCGGGGGGACCGGCGGGGCCGGCCGGTGCCGGCTTCGCCGTCGGCTACGGCAGGCAGGGTGGCCCTGACCGGGCCGGCGGGGGTGCTGGTGGCCGGTGAGCTCGGGGGGCTGCGGCGGCGGGACCTGACCGCGTGCTCAGCCCACCTCCACGGCCAGCCCCTCCAGACCCCTGATCACGAAGTTCGGCTTGCGCACCGGCTCCGCCGCGAGCCGCAGCGTCGGCGCCCGCTCCAGCACCGCCCCCATCGAGGCGGCCAGTTCGATACGGGCCAGCGGGGCGCCGATGCAGTAGTGGATGCCGGCGCTGAAGGAGATGTGGGGGTTGTCGGTGCGGGTCAGATCGAGGGCGGACGGGTCGCGGAACACCGTGGGGTCGTGGTTCGCGGAGCCGAAGAGCATGGCGATCTCCGCGCCCCGGGGAATCGTCGTGCCGTCGATCTCGATGTCGTCCAGGACCCAGCGTTCGAAGAGCTGGAGCGGGGTGTCGTAGCGCATCAGCTCCTCGATCGCGGAGGGGATCAGGGAGTGGTCCGCGCGCAGGGCGGACAGCTGCGCCTCGTTGCGGAACAGCGCATACCAGCCGTTGACCGTGGCGTTCACGGTGGCCTCGTGGCCGGCGTTGAGCAGCAGGACGCAGGTGGAGATCATCTCCTGCTCGGTGAGCCGGTCCCCCTCGTCGTGGGCCTCGATGAGGCCGGAGACGAGGTCGTCGCCGGGCTCCTTGCGGCGTGCCGCTATCAGATCGCGCAGATAGTCGGAGAACTCGACCGACGCGCGGACCGCCCGGGCCGCCGTGTCCTCGGACGGGTTCAGCTCGTACATCCCGCAGATGTCCGCCGACCAGGGGCGCAGCGGGGCCCGGTCGGACTCCGGGATGCCGAGCATCTCGGCGATCACCGCGACCGGGAGGGGCTCGGCGACGTCCTTCAGCAGGTCCCCGCCGCCCGCCGCGACCAGCCCGGACACCAGGTCGTCGGCCAGGCCGCGCACATAGGGCTTCAGCCGCTCCACCGTGCGCGGGGTGAACGCCTTCGACACCAGACGGCGGATCCGGGTGTGGTCCGGCGGCTCCAGGTCGAGCATGCCGTGGTCGTTGAGCGTGTGGAACGGCTCCTGCTCCGGCGGGGGCGCCGTACGGCCGAACTCCTCGTGCGTGAAGCGGTGCTGGTACGTCCGGCCCAGGCGCCGGTCGCGCAGCAGGGCGGAGACGTCCGCGTGGTGCGGGACGAGCCACTGGTTCGTGGGCTCGAACCAGTGCACGCGGCCCCGGGCGCGCAGCTCGGCGTAGGCGGGGTACGGGTCGGCGAGGAACGCCGGGTCCCACGGGTCGAAGGCAGCCATGCCGGGACGCTAGCCCCAGATCACCTCCACTGACCAGGGGTGTTCCTTCGCATGGGTCGGGACGGGACGGCGAAACGAAGATCGTTAAGCTGGTCGGGCCGCCGCCCTGGCGGCAACTTCCCTCACACGGAAAGAAGTTCATGACCCACCAGCGAGCCACGCTCCGCACTCGCGTCCCCGCCCGTCTGGCCGCCTCGGCCCTGCTCGCCCTGTCGCTGACCGCGGGCGCTGCGGCGACGAGCGCCCCGGCCGCCACCGCCGCCGAGATGCCCTGCAAGCCGAGGGTGTACTACTACGTCTACAAGGGCAGCGGCGTGAACTTCCGCACGGGCGCCGGCACCGGCTACGCCTCCAAGGGCCTGCTCCACAAGAACGACTGGGGCAAGAAGATCGCCACCAAGGGGTCCTGGATCAAGCTGAAGCTCGGCCAGAAGTCGAGGAGCGGCCTCGCCAAGGGCACCACCGGCTGGGTCTCCAAGTCGTACGTGAGCGACTGCGTCCCGATGCAGTTGGACTGACCGGCCCCCTGCGTCGCCCCGGGCCTGCGCGCCCGCGGGCGGCGCCCCCGGCTAGCCCGGTGTCACCAGCCGCGCCTCGTAGGCGAACACCGCCGCCTGTGTGCGGTCCCTCAGGCCCAGCTTCACCAGGATCCGGCTGACGTGCGTCTTGATCGTCGACTCGGCGACCACCAGCCGCTCCGCGATCTCCGAGTTCGACAGGCCCTGCGCGATGAGCACCAGCACCTCCGTCTCCCGGTCGGTGAGATCCCCGTAGGCCGCCTGGGCGGAAGGCATGAGGTGCGGCTTCTCGGAGAGCTTGGAGAACTCTGTGATCAGCCGCCGGGTCACCGACGGCGCCAGCAGCGCCTCCCCCGACGCCACCACGCGCACCCCGTCGGCGAGCTGGCGGGCCGAGGCGTCCTTGAGCAGGAAGCCCGAGGCGCCCGCGCGCAGCGCCTGGTAGACGTACTCGTCGAGGTCGAAGGTCGTGAGCACGAGCACCTTCGCCGCGCCGTCGGCGGCGACGATCTCGCGGGTCGCCTCGATGCCGTTCAGCTCGGGCATGCGAATGTCCATCAGCACCACGTCCGGGGCGAGCTCGCGGACCTTGGCGACGGCTTCCCGCCCGTTCACCGCCTCACCGACGACCTCGATGTCCGGCATCGCGTTCAGTAGGACCGAGAAGCCCTCGCGCACCATCATCTGGTCGTCCGCGATCAGCACGCGGATAGTCATGCGGCGCCCTCGTCCGGCAGGGAGACCGGCAGGAACACCGCCACCTCGTAGCCTCCGTCGTCGCTCGCGCCCGCCGTCATCTCCCCGTTCAGCATCGACACCCGCTCGCGCATGCCCGTGATGCCGTGCCCCGCGCCGGGCGAGGTCTTGATCAGGCTCGGATTCGGCGGCGGGCCGTTGACTATGCGCAGGCCCAGGCCGCCCAGCACGTACCCGATCTCCACCCGGGCGGTCGCCCCCGGCGCGTGCCGCAGGGTGTTGCTCAGCGCCTCCTGCACGATGCGGTACGCCGACAGCTCCACGCCCTGGGGCAGCTCGCGCACCGCTCCGGTGACCACCTTGTCGACGCTCAGCCCGGCCTCCCGCACATTGGCCAGCAGCCCCTCCAGGTCGGCGAGCGTCGGCTGCGGGGCGTCCGGGGCCTCGTAGTCCTCGGCGCGCACGACGCCCAGGACACGGCGCAGCTCGGTCAGCGCCGCCACCGCGTTCTCCCGGATCGTGGCGAACGCCTTCTCCAGCTCCGGCGGCGGGTTGTCCACCCGGTAGGGCGCGGCCTCCGCCTGGATGGCGACCACCGACATGTGGTGGGCGACGACGTCGTGCAGCTCACGGGCGATCGTCGTGCGCTCCTCCAGCAGCGTGCGGCGGGAGCGCTCGTGCGCGGTGACCGTCTGCTGGGCGGTGACCTCCTGCACGGCGTCCCGGCGGATGTGCCGGACGGTGACGCAGAGCAGGATCAGCGCCGAGATGATCAGCATGGCGGCGGAGTTGGTGCCGTACGTGTTGGTCGGGCCGATGCCGCTGTCCGCGACGATGGCGTACAGCGCCGTCAGCACCCACATCCACCCGGCCGTGCGGGGCCGGGTGCGCAGCGCCACGACCGTCAGCACGGTCAGGTGGCAGACGAAACCGCCCGGTGCCCAGGGCCACTCGCCCCAGCGGCTGCCGAGCACGGCGACGATCGGGGTGGAGACCATGGACGCCCAGAACGCCCCCACCGGCCGCACCATGGTCAGCAGCACCGGAACCGCGCAGAACAGACCGGTCAGCGCGGCGGGCCCACCGGTGTCGACGGTGGAGAAGGCCACGGAGATCAGGGCCGCCACGACGATCAGGGCGTGCGGCGTCCAGGCCGCGTACTCCCGCAGGCGGCCGGGCAGCCGCCGGGCGAACCGCCCGTCCGTGCGCCGGGCCGGCAGCGGCCGGTAGGCGAAGGCGTCGTGGAAGAGGTCCTGCCGCAGCCCCCGCAGGGAGTCGACCGCCACCCGGTACTCCGGGCTGCGCGGCATGGCGCCGCCCCCCGGCGGCGTCGTCTGCATCTGAGTCGTCTCGGTCACGTACAGCACGGTAAGCGGCCCCCGGGGTCCCGGTCGTCCCCAGTGAGAGGGGTTCCTCGGCGTCCCTCTCAGGTACTACGGGGGCTCCGCGGGCCGCCGGCCCTCAGTAGCCCGACGGCCGCACCAGACCCGACTCGTAGGCGAACACCGCCGCCTGCGTGCGGTCCCTCAGGCCCAGCTTCACCAGGATCCTGCCGACGTGGGTCTTCACCGTCTGCTCGGCCACGAACAGGTGCCGGGCGATCTCCGCGTTCGACAGGCCCTGCGCGATCAGCGAGAGCACCTCCGTCTCCCGCTCGGTCAGATCGCCGACGCGTTCCTTCAGCGGGGCGCGGGGCTTGCCGTCGAGCCGGGAGAACTCGGCGATGAGTTTGCGGGTGATGACCGGGGCGAGCAGCGCCTCCCCGGCCGCGACCACCCGGACCGCCTCGGCGAGCTGCTCCGACGACGCGTCCTTCAGCAGGAACCCGGAGGCTCCGGCGCGCAGCGCGTCGTACACGTACTCGTCGAGGTCGAAGGTGGTCAGCACCAGCACCCGCATGTCCGGGTGGGCCGCGGTGATACGTGCGGTGGCCTCGATGCCGCCGATGCCGGGCATGCGGATGTCCATCAGGACGACGTCCGGGACGAGTTCCGCGGCCGCGGCGACACCGTCCTCACCGCTCTTCGCGTCGCCGACGACCTCTATTTCCGGCTGGACGCCGAGCAGCACGGTGAAGCCCTGCCGGACCATGGCCTGGTCGTCGACGATGAGAACCCGGATGGGTTCGCCGGTGCCGCTCGTCATGAGATCCCTCTCCGCGGGGTGGTTCGGTGGTCGGTGCCCGGGGTGTCGGCGGGCGGGGTGTCCGGGAGGAAGGCGGTGACCTTGAAACCGTCCCAGTGCCACGGGTGGGCCGTCATCGTGCCGCCGAGCATCGCGACCCGCTCCCGCATGCCGAGCAGTCCGTGGCCCGCGCCCGTCGACGGCGGAGGCGGCCCGGTGGGGCGGCCGTTGACGACCTCCACCTCCAGGCCGTCCGGCTCGTAGGTGAGACGGACCGTGATCCGCGCGCCGGGCGCGTGCCGCAGGGCGTTGCTCAGCGCCTCCTGCACGATCCGGTACGCCGACAGCTCCACGCCGGGCGGCAGCGGGCGCCGCTCGCCCCTGATGTCGGTGACGACTTCGCGGCCGACGGCCCGGGTGTTCTCCACCAGCACGTCGAGCCGGTCGAGCGTGGGCTGCGGGGCGTGCGGTCTGGTCCCGTCACCCGTGCCGGCGAACGGCTCGTCCGGCCCGGGGTGCTCCGAGCGGAGCACGCCCAGCACGCGGCGCAGTTCGGTCAGGGCCTCCAGGGCGTTCTGCCGGATGCCCGCGAGGTTCTCCCGGAGCTCCTCGGGCGGGTTGTCGACGAGGTGCGGGGCGACCTGCGCCTGGATGGAGATGACCGACATGTGGTGCGCGACCACGTCGTGCAGCTCCCGGGCGATGCGGCTGCGCTCCTCCAGCAGTGTGCGCCGGGCGCGTTCCTCGGCGGTGAGGGTGGTCTGCTCGACGAGCTGCGCGCGGGCCTCACGGCGGCCGCGCAGGGCGCTGCCCAGTATCACGACGACGGTGAACAGGGAGATGGCGAGTACGCCGGTGGTGTCGTAGGACCCCCAGGGCCACAGGCTCTCGAAGCCGTACGTGGCGAGCCAGGTCAGCGTCAGGGCCGCCACCGCCGCGCGGGTGGGCACCCGCAGCGCGAGCAGCAGCAGCACGAACAGCTCGGCGACGATCCCGGCGGCGGTCCAGGGCCAGGTGTAGGTCTCCGGGTCGAAGCCCAGCCGGGTGCGCACCGTGGCAGCGCCCAGCAGGAACAGGCCCAGGGACAGCCACCACGCCGGTACCGGCCGCCACAGGCCCAGCACCACGGCGCAGCCCTGCCCGCCCGCGATCATGAGCGCCAGGCCGGGGGAAAGATGGCCGTTGTTGCTCATGTCGCCCGCGCCGCCGAGCGTGACGCCGAAGGCGGCCAGGCACACCAGTCCGTGCGGCAGCCAGCGCAGCCACGTGGAGGGCGGCAGCGGATCGACCCGGGCGGTCCACAGGTCCTCGCGCAAGCCCCGCAGCCAGCCCGTCACGCGCGCTCGCAGCGCGCGGCCCACCCCCGTGTCGCTCACGCGGCTCAGCCTAGACATGGCGCGCCCGTGCCGCTGCGTCCCGGCCGGACGGACGGTGCGCCCGCACCACCCGCGACCCGCGCTCCGGCCCGCCGCCGGCCCGCCCCGCACCGGCCCGTCCGGCGCTGGCCCGCCCGGCGCTGGCCCGCCCGGCGCCGGACCGCCCGATGCCGCTCCGCCCGGCGCCGCTCCGTTCGAAGAGGCGGAAGGCGGCCCAGCAGACGGCGAGGGCGGAGGCGAACACCGGCAGCCACAGCAGCCGGGCCCCCACCCAGTGCAGACCGTCCGGCGGGGTGTGCAGGCCGGGCAGTCTGCCCGCGAGGAGACCGGTGGCGGTCGTCGCCATCATGGCCGTCTGGTGCCAGAGGAACACGGTCATCGCGGACAGGTTGACGAGGGCCACCGCCGCCCACGCCACGGGCCGGCGCATCGCCTGCCGCAGCCGCCCCCGCAGCAGCAGGGCGGCACCGCACTGGGCCAGGCCGAACGTGACGACAGCCAGGGTCGGCGGATACAGGTTCGACAGGCCCTGGCCCGGGACACCGACCATGGAGGCCGGATAGCCCGCCCACCCGACGAGCACCGCGGTCACCGCCGCACCGCCGACGAGCAGGGTCCAGCCCGCGCGGCGCCCCTCCAGCTCGCCGCGGGTCCACGCCGCACCCAGCGCGTACGGCACCGTCCAGGCCGCCACCACGTTCACCCAGCCCAGCCAGGAGGGGCCGCCGAGGCCGAAGCGCAGCAGGTCCACGTGCAGCACGACCGCCAGCGGCCACAGCGGATTGAGCCGGGCCAGCAGCGGGGTCGCCGCGGTCAGGCAGGCGAACACCAGGAGGAACCACATCGGGGACAGGGCCAGTTTCACCAGGGTCCGGACCGTGCCGTACTCGGTGCCCGACAGCAGCAGCGCCACGGCGGCGACCGTCCACAGGGTGAGGACGGCGGTGACCGGCTTGAACAGCCGGGACAGCCGGACTGTCAGCCACCGGTGATACGGGACGCCACGCGCCCGGGCCGATGCATGGCCGCGGGTGGCGACATGGCCGCCGACCAGGAAGAACACGGCGAGCGTCTGAAGCATCCAGGAGACGGGGGTCAGCCACGGCATGTGCTGCAGCGGGCTCGCCGTGCGCAGGGTGCGGCCGTCGGACACCAGGGCCGTGACGAGCCAGTGCCCCAGGACGACACCGAGGACGGCGGCGGCCCGCAGGGCGTCCACGGCCCGGTCCCGGCCGGGCGGGGTGGCCGCGCCGATGTGCTCGGCGCCCTGACGCACTCCCCGCCGGACGGCGCGTACGCCGATGTCAGTCATGGGTCACCGCCTCGGTCTCGCCCAGGACGATCCGGGCCAGGTTGGTCAGGGAGGTCGAGCCGGGGCTGAAGTACTCGCTGTGGCCGACGTCTCCGGCCGCGAAGACCCGGGCGCCGAAGGCAGCGGAGACGGGATCCGTGCCGAAGCCGGCGGTGGTGCCGAAGAGGTCCGCGCTCACGTGCGGCACGTGCTCCACCCAGTCGTCGGCGCCCCGGGCCGCCCAGACCCGGGCCCGGGTGCGCAGCCCGGCGGCGGAGTCCGCGCCGGTGCCGGGGCTGCCGACGAGCGCGATGTCGTCGACGGCGAGCCCCGCGGCGGAGCGGCCGCAGACGACCGAGCCGTAGGAGTGGCACAGCAGTGCGATACGCGGCCCCGGGCCCGCCACGGCCCGCAGGTCGGCGACGAGTGCCCGGAGCCGCGGGGCCGCCTGCTCCGCCCTGCCGGTCGTGGTGACCGTCGTGCTGACCGTGCCCGGCGTCTCGTAGCCCAGCCAGGCCACGACGGCGGTGCGGGTGCCCGCCGGGGCCTGCCCGGTCAGCTGCCGGTGCAGGGCGACGGCCGTCGCGCGGAACCGGCCGTAGGTGTCGAGACTCGTGTCGGAGCCGGGGACCAGGACGGCGATGCGGTCGGCTCGGGCGAGGTCGCCGAGGACCTCCGTCACCAGGCCGGGGCCACGACCGTCGAAGCGGAGCACATGCCTTTCCGGCGAGGCCAGCCGACGGTCGGTCGCCGCGCGGTCCCGGTCGTGGTGGGCCGCCGCCATACGGGCGGCCTCGGCGGCGTTGGCCCGGTTGGCCGCGTAGACCCGGTCGAGCGTCGACGCGCGCAGCGGCGCGAGGGAGGCGGGGGCCGGGGCGGGGGTCTGCGGGCGTACCGCCGCGGAGAGGGGGAACACCACCGCGCCCGTGACGAGGGCGGCGAGCGCGGCGCGGCGCCATCGGCCGGCGCGGCGTCTGCCGCCGTCATGGTGGTACTGCGGCGCGGACCCCATGGTCGTCCCCCTCCAGCGCACCCGCCCATCGGGTCCGCGTGAAAGGGAAGTTACGGATCACGGGGGCTCGTCCGCGTCCCGCCGGGGAACTCATCTGCGGCGTAGCTCTCAGGTACTACGGGTATGACCCGGGCCGCGCCGGGTGCCCGTCCCATGGGCCGGCGGAGGGTGCCGCCGCACAGCCCGAAAGCCGTGCGGTACGCACCGCTCACCAGGCCAGTTGCGCGATCTCCTCCACGACGACCGCGCACGCGTCCGCCGCCGGGTCGATCAGCGGGAAGTGCCCCACGTCCTCCAGCAGTGTCACTCCCACCATCTCCCCGGCCTTCGCCGCCGCCTCCGCGTACGACTCGGCGACCGCCTGCGGCACGTCCAGATCCGCACGGCCCTGGACGAGCGTGGTCGCGATGCCGGTGGGCAGCAGCAGCGACGGGTCCGCGTACGGCTGCCGCTCGGCGAAGTACGCGTCCCCGCCCAGCAGTTGCCGTGCGGCACCGCCGCACACGTCCAGCTTGTCGGCGACGGTCAGATCCGCGATCGGGGCGAGGGCGACGACACCGCGCAGGGACACCGGGCCGCCGCAGCGCCAGGGCGAGCCGGCCGGCAGGACGTGCCGGGCGGCCCCCCACAGCGCGAGATGCCCGCCCGCCGAGTGACCGGTGAGGACCGTACGGCGCGGGTCGGCCTGCGGCAGCGTCTGACGTACCAGCGCCGGGAGGGCGTCCAGCGCCGCGGCGACGTCGTCGAAGGTGTCCGGCCAGCGGCCCGCCACCGCGTCGCCGTCGCCGCCGCGCCGGTACTCGACGCTGGCCACGGCGAACCCGCGGCGGGCGAGGACGTCCGCGAAGGGGCTCAGGTGACGCCGGTCGTACGGCGCCCGCCAGGCACCGCCGTGCAGCGCGACGACGACCGGGGCCGGCCCGGCGCCGCCCGCCCGGCGCGGCGCGAAGAAGTCGATCACCTGGTCGGGGTGGTCGCCGTAGGCCACGGTGGCGTCGGGGTCGACGGGCGCGTGGGAGAAGGCCGACTTCTCCTCGGCAGCGGCCCGTGCTGCTGCGACGTCGTCCGTCATGCTCCAGCCCTCCAGCGATGAACCGTACGGGGCAGACCGGTTGAGGGGGTCGGCCGTTGGCCGGGACGGTACCAGGCGCGTGACATGCGCGGACATGCAGATGTCACGCTCGGTGAGGAGCGCCGCGGGCCGCCGCGGGCCGGGACACCGAAGGGCCGTCCCGGCCCGCCGCCGCTCAGCCCAGAGTCCGCGCCAGCACCCGGGCCGCCCGCTCCACGTCGGCGAACCCGACGTACAGCGGGGTGAAGCCGAAACGCAGCACGTCCGGCGCCCGGAAGTCACCGACCACACCCCGCTCGATGAGCCGTTTCATCACGTCACCGGCGTCGTCGCAGCGCAGCGCGATCTGGCTGCCCCGCTCCTCGTGCGCCACCGGCGTCACGCACTCCACCCGGCCCGCGGGCACGTACGCCGCCACGCACTCCAGGAAGAAGTCCGTCAGCGCCAGGGACTTGGCCCGCACCGCCTCGACCGACACCCCGTCCCAGACCTCCAGGGCCGCCTCCAGGGCGAGCATGGAGAGGATGTCGGGCGTGCCGACCCGGCCGCGCAGGGCGCCGGGAGCCGGTTCGTAGCCGGTGCGCATGCCGAACGGCTCGGCGTGCGAGTTCCAGCCGGGCAGCGGCGAGTCGAAACGGTCCTGCAGCTCCCGCCGCACGTACAGGTACGCCGGTGAACCCGGCCCGCCGTTCAGGTACTTGTAGGTGCAGCCGACCGCGAGGTCCACGCCGTGTTCGTCCAGCCCGACCGGCAGCGCGCCCGCGCTGTGGCACAGGTCCCACACGGCGACCGCGCCCGCCTCGTGCACCGCGGCCGTCAGCCCCGGCAGGTCGTGCAGCCGGCCGGTGCGGTAGTCGACGTGGTTGAGGAGCACGGCCGCGGTGCGCTCGCCCAGCGCGCCCGGCACGTCCGCCGGGGCCACGGGCCGCAGTGTGCGGCCGGTCATACGGGCGGCGGACTCGGCGATGTAGCCGTCGGTGGGGAAGGTCGTCGCGTCGACGAGGATCTCGTCCCGGCCCTCCCCGGCCATCCGGACCGCGCCCACCAGCGCCTTGAACACGTTGACGCTGGTGGAGTCGCCCACGACGACCTGCCCGGGCGCCGCCCCGACCAGTGGGGCGATCCGGTCACCGATCCGCTCGGGCGCCGTCCACCAGCCGCTCTCCTCCCAGGACCGGATGCGCAGCTCGCCCCACTGGCGGCGTACGACGTCCTCGACCCGGCCGGGGACCACGGCGGGCAGCGCGCCCAGGGAGTTGCCGTCGAGGTAGACGCCCGCGGCGTCAGCCGCACGATCAGACGCAGTGTCGAGCACGAACTCGGCGCGCCGGCCCGCCAGTTCATCGACGGCGTCCAGCTTCTCCGCGACGATGGCCAGGTCAGACATAGGACCGCGCCGTCCACAGCTCGGGGAACACGTTCTTCTGCGCGCGCTTCTCCAGCCAGGCCACGCCCGCGGAGCCGCCGGTGCCGGTCTTGGCGCCCATCGCGCGGCGCGTGGCGACCAGGTGGTCGTTGCGCCAGCGCCACACCAGCTCGGCGACATCGCTCAGCGCCTCGCCCAGCCGGGCGACGTCGTCGCTCTCGTCACCCGAGTAGACGGCCGTCCAGGCCGCCTCCACCTGCGGCGACGGCTCGTAGCGCCGCGAGACGTCACGCCGCAGCACGGCCTCCGGGATGTCGTGCCCGCGCCGCGCCAGCAGCCGCACGACCTCGTCGTACAGGCTCGGCTCGTGCAGCGCCTTCTCCAGCTCGGCGTGCACACGCGGTGCGCCCCGGTGCGGGACGAGCATCGACGCGGACTTGTCGCCGAGCAGGAACTCCATACGCCGGTACATCGCCGACTGGAAGCCCGAGCCCTCACCGAGGGCGCTGCGGTACGAGTTGAACTGGGCCGGCGTGAGCTGGGCCAGCGGCTTCCAGGAGTGGTTGAGCGCCTCCAGTTCGCGCACGGACCTCTTGAGCGCGGCGATGGCGGTGGGGATGTCGTCGCCCCTGAGCGCGCCTGCCGCCGTCTCCCACTCGTGGACGATGACGGTGAACCACAGCTCCATCACCTGGGTCGTCACCAGGAAGACCATCTCTCCGGGGTCGTCGGAGAGGGTGTGCTGGAGGTGGGTGAGTACGTCCGCCTTGACGTAGTCCTCGTACGGCGTCGTGCCGTGGAAGTCGAGATGCGGGGTCTCGGGCTCGTGAGCCTCGTGGGACATCGCTGTCTCCTGCGTATAACTCCGGGTAGCGGTCCGCCCCTGCCGAATCCGACACGGGGGCCCCGGTCCCCGAGGGCATCTTGCGCAATCGTCCCCCGAAACCGCAAGGCCCGCCTTTCGGGGACGGGCCTCGCGTGCACGGACCGTGTGTCAGCCCAGGACCTGCGCCGCCGTCGGCGAGGAGTCCTTCAGGAACTGGGAGCAGCGCTCGTACTCCTCCTGCTCGCCGATCGCCTGTGCGGCGCGGGCGAGGGCGTGCAGGGCGCGCAGGAAGCCGCGGTTCGGCTCGTGCTCCCACGGCACCGGGCCGTGGCCCTTCCAGCCGTTGCGGCGCAGCGCGTCCAGACCGCGGTGGTAGCCCGTGCGGGCGTACGCGTAGGACTCCACGGCCGCGCCCCGCTCGAACGCCTCGTCGGCGAGCTGCGCCCAGGCGAGGGAGGAGGTGGGGTGCGCACCGGCGACCTCGACGGACGCGGCGCCCGCCGCGAGCATCTCCCGCGGCCCGGGGTCGTCGGGGAGGTGGGTCGGGGGCGGACCCCCGAGAAGGTTCTCGTGAATGGACATGCCTCAAGTCTGCGGCATGGCGAGGGTCCCGCTACCCCAACCGCTTCCGCACCGGCTCCCCCTCCAGCGGCGGCGCCATGACACCGCCGTGCCGCAGGCATTCCGGCCGCTTGCAGTCCGGCGGCGGCCTGCGCACCACCGCGGCCGCGATCACCGCCCCCAGCACCATCGCCCCGGCACACCACCCCATCGCCTTCCCGAACGCCGTGTCGAAGGCGGCCGGCTCCCGGTACGCCTCCTCCCCCATGCCCACCAGCAGCGGCAGCGCCGCCACCGCCACCAGACCCGCCGCCCGGGCCGCCGCGTTGTTGATGCCGCTCGCCAGCCCGGCCCGCACCACACTCACCGAGCCCAGCACCGTCGCCGTCAGCGGTGCCACCAGCGTGACCAGGCCCAGGCCGAGCACGACCAGCGCGGGCAGCACATCGGCGAGGTAGGACGCCCCCGGCCCGACCCGCAGCATCAGCAGCATCCCGGCCGCGCACAGCAGCGGCCCCACCGTCAGCGGGATCCGCGGCCCGATGCGGTCGGCCAGCTCCCCGGAGCGCGCGGACAGCAGCAGCATCAGCACGGTCGTCGGCAGCAGGGCCGTACCGGCGGCGAGGGCCGAGTAGCCCACGACCACCTGGAGCTGGAGCGCGGCGAGGAAGAAGAACCCGCCGAGGGCCGCGTACACGCACAGCGTGACGAGGTTGACGGCCGTGAACTGCCGGGACGCGAAGATGTCCGGCGGCATCATCGGATCGGGCCGGCGCCGCTCGACGACCACGAACGCGACGGCCGCGGCCAGCCCGGCCACCGCCGAGACCGCCACCGCCCAGCCGCCCTCACCGGCCTCGATCAGCGCGTACGTCACCAGTGCGAGCGCCAGCGCCCCCAGCACCGCCCCGAGCACGTCGAACCGCCCGTGGGCCGAACCGTCCCCCGACTCGGGGACGTGCCGCAGCGCCACCGGCACACATACCAGCGCCAGCGGCACGTTCAGCAGGAACACCCACCGCCAGCCCGGCCCGTCCACCAGCCAGCCGCCGACGAACGGCCCGACCGCCGCCCCGATCCCGCCGAAACCGGACCACAGACCCACCGCCCGCCCCCGGTCGTCGGGGTGGAAGGAGGCCTGGATCAGCGCCAGTGACCCAGGGGTCAGGAGCGCGCCGCCGACCCCCTGAAGCGCCCGCGCGGCGATCAGCACGCCCGCGTTCGGCGCGATCCCGCACAGCAGCGACGCCGCTGCGAACCACGCCACGCCGACGACGAACACCTTGCGCCGGCCGAACCGGTCCCCGAGCGCCCCGCCGAGCAGGATCAGCCCGGCCAGCGTGACCATGTAGGCGTTGACCGTCCACTGCAGGGCGGACAGGTTCGCGTCGAGGTCGCGGCCGATGCGCGGCAGGGCGACGTTGACGACGGTCGAGTCCAGCATCGCCATGCTGGAGCCGAGGACGGTGGTGAGCAGGACCCACTTGCCCTGCGGTGAGGCCAACCGGACATCGGGCATGCAGGGAGCATACGGAAGAGCCCGGCACCTCAGGAGGTGCCGGGCTCCACGCGAGCGACCGGATGCGAGCCGATGCGAGCCGATGCGAACGGGCTCGAACCGGTGCGCGCCGGACTTACTTGATCTTCGTGCCGGTCGAGCGCAGGTTGCCGCAGGCCTCGACGACACGCGCGGCCATGGAGGCCTCGGCCAGCTTGCCCCAGGTGCGCGGGTCGTAGGTCTTCTTGTTGCCGACCTCGCCGTCGACCTTCAGCACGCCGTCGTAGTTGCGGAACATGTGGTCCGCGACCGGGCGCGTGAACGCGTACTGGGTGTCCGTGTCGATGTTCATCTTCACGACGCCGTTCTCCAGCGCGGTGCGGATCTCCTCCTCCGTGGAGCCGGAGCCGCCGTGGAAGACGAAGTCGAACGGGGAGGCCTTGCCGAACTTGGCGGCGACGCCCTCGTTCAGCTCCTTCAGCAGCTCGGGGCGCAGGACGACGTTGCCCGGCTTGTACACGCCGTGCACGTTGCCGAACGACGCGGCGAGCAGGTAGCGGCCCTTCTCGCCCAGGCCGAGGGCCTCGGCGGTGCGGATCGCGTCGTCGACCGTGGTGTAGAGGGAGTCGTTGATCTCGTGGGAGACGCCGTCCTCCTCGCCACCGGTCGGGGTGATCTCCACCTCGAGGATGATCTTCGCGGCGCGGGCCTGCTCCAGCAGCTCCTGCGCGATGGCGAGGTTGTCGGCGAGGGTCTCGGCCGAGCCGTCCCACATGTGCGACTGGAACAGCGGGTTCAGACCGGCCTCGACGCGCTTCTGGGACAGCGCCAGGAGGGGACGTACGTACCTGTCGAGCTTGTCCTTGGGGCAGTGGTCGGTGTGCAGCGCGATGTTCACCGGGTACTTCTCGGCGACGATGTGCGCGAACTCGGCCAGGGCGACGGCGCCGGTGACCATGTCCTTGTTGTACTGACCGCCCAGGAACTCGGCGCCACCCGTGGAGATCTGGACGATGCCGTCGCTCTCCGCCTCAGCGAAACCGCGCAGGGCCGCGTGCAGGGTCTGGGTGGAGGTCACGTTGATGGCCGGGTAGGCGAACTTTCCTGCCTTCGCCCGGTCCAGCATCTCGTTGTAGACCTCGGGAGTTGCGATGGGCATGCGTCCGCTCCTTGTATCTGCGGGTTGACGTACTGCTGTGTCTAACGGCCCTGACCTAGACCTTGGGGTGCGACGTCATCGTCGGCCCCATCTTTCCAGACTTGGCCGGAAGGTCCAGGCCACCGTCCACGCCCTGGTCAGTCCTCGGTCAGTCGAGGCCCAGCTCGTCCTTGGAGAAGGCGTGGAGGTAGGGCACCCCGGCGCCCTCCTGGATCTTCTCGGCGGCGCCGGTCGCGCGGTCGACGATGGTCGCGACGGCGACGACCTCGGCCCCGGCCTCGCGCACGGCCTCGACCGCGGTGAGCGGGGAGCCCCCGGTGGTGGAGGTGTCCTCGACGACCAGCACGCGGCGGCCCGCGATGTCCGGGCCCTCGACGCGCCGCTGCAGGCCGTGCGCCTTGGCGGCCTTGCGCACGACGAAGGCGTCCAGGCGCTTCCCGCGCGCGGCGGCCGCGTGCAGCATGGCGGCGGCGACCGGGTCGGCGCCCATGGTGAGCCCGCCCACCGCGTCGAACTCCAGGTCAGCGGTCAGATCGAGCAGCACCTGCCCGACCAGGGGCGCCGCCTCGCCGTCGAGCGTGATGCGCCGGAGGTCGACGTAGTAGTCGGCTTCCAGACCCGACGACAGGGTCACCTTGCCGTGCACCACGGCCTTGTCCTTGATCTGCTGCAGCAGCGCGCCGCGTGTGTCCGTCATGCCGCCCAGCTTAGAGGCGGCGCCAGCTCCAGGTCGTGGTGGCCTCCAGCGGCTCCAGGGGCGTGACCAGGCGCGGCAGGGTGTTGAGCCCGTTGGGCGGGCCGGTCTGCGGCTCCACGCACACGGCCTCCCGCTGCTCGTCGTAGACGACGACCCACTCCTCGCGGCTGGTCACCTTCAGCTCCAGCTGCCCGGGCCAGGTCAGGGTCGCCTCGACGCCGCCGGGCATGCCGAAGCAGTCGTCCCAGGGGCCGGGCTTGGGGTCGAGGCGGTTTCCGGTGGGCAGGTGATCCGCGCCGCGCTCCTCCTGCCAGGCCGGGTCGAAGTCGAGGGTGACGTCCTCGCCGCCGAGGTTCCGGTTGAACCAGGGGTGCCAGCCGATCTGCGCCGGGAAGGACGACTCGTACGTCTCGACGGACATGGTCAGCGTCAGCGCGTCCTCGGTGAGGGCGATGATCTGGGTGACGAGGCCCGGGTGGGGCCAGGGGTCGACGAGCTCGCACGTGAGGACGGCCTCGTCCGTGCGCGTGCGGGCGGTGCGCCAGGCGTGGTCGCGGACGGTGCCGTGGATGGCGTGCGGCGGGGCGTTCAGCGGCAGCTGCCGCACCTCGGCGCCGTCCAGGAACCGACCGTCCCGGATCCGGCCGCACCAGGGCACCATCGGGAAGCAGCCGAAGCGCTCGCCCTGGCGCAGCAGTTCGACGCCGCCGATCCGCAGTCCTCCGACCCGGCCGCCGTTGCCCGGCTGCACGGTCACCTCCGCGTCACCCGCGGTCAGCGTGATGTCTCGGTCACTCACGGGACGACCCTACTGCGACGATCAAGAGGGCCTCACCGGCGACGGGTCACTTCGACCGGATGTGCCAGGGCCGGGGGGGGCGGTGCGGTCGGGCCACCGCATGCAGCAACGTCTGCCGGGACCCGGGCCGGGATGCGCCCGCGCACGGGCAGTGCCGCCGGGCCACCGTGTGCAGCAGTGTCTGCCGGGACCCGGGCCGGGATGCGCCCGCGCACGGGCAGTGCCGCCGGGCCACCGCGTGCAGCACCGTCTGCCGGCACCCGGGCCGGGATGTACCGCGCACGGGCAGTGCCGCCGGGCCACCGCGTGCAGCAGCGTCTGCCGGGACCCGGGCCGGGATGCGCCCGCGCACGGGCAGTGCCGCCGGGCCACCGCGTGCAGCACCGTCTGCCGGCACCCGGGCCGGGATGCGCCCGCGCACGGGCGGTGCCGCCGGGCCACCGTGTGCAGCAGCGTCTGCCGGGACCCGGGCCGGGATGTACCGCGCACGGGCAGTGCCGGCCGGCCGCCGCGTGGATCAGCGGCGTCGGCGCAGGGCCCGGACCGCCACGATGGCCGATGCCAGGGCCAGGGCCGCGGCGGGGGCCGCCCAGCGCAGCGGGGCCGGGGCCGTCACGGTCTGCGGCGCGGGCACGGGGGCGTACCGGCCGCGCGGCGGGGCGTGGTCCACCTCCTCGGCACTGCGTCCGATCATGGTCCGCCGCGCGTGCGCCGCCTCGGCGATGTCCTCGTCGTCCGTGTCGTCCTCGCCGTCCACCGGTCCGGGCGGGGAGAGCGGGGTGTCGGCGCCGAAGGCGGAGGGGCGTTCG
>NZ_JAKEIO010000110.1 GCF_021474405.1 [Streptosporangium] indianense | reverse complement strand
CCCCCGCCCTCGGCGCCCTCGCCCCCCGCCTGACCGAGCTCTCCCTGCGCGACGCGCACCGGCTCGGGCGCAGGCTCGAAGGCGCGCGCAAGATCCGCAAGCCGGAGGCGCGGGCTGCCGTGCTCGCCGAGATCGAGGCGGAGGTCGCCAAGGCCGAGGAACGGATGGCCGGCCGGCGCGCCCTCGTGCCCGAGGTCACGTACCCCGAGCAGCTGCCGGTCAGCCAGAAGAAGGACGCGATCGCCGAGGCCATCCGCGACCACCAGGTCGTGATCGTGGCGGGTGAGACCGGCTCCGGCAAGACGACGCAGATCCCGAAGATCTGTCTCGAGCTGGGGCGCGGCGTGCGCGGCATGATCGGGCACACGCAGCCGCGCCGGATCGCGGCCCGCACCGTCGCCGAGCGCGTCGCCGAGGAGCTGGACACCCCGCTGGGCGAAGCCGTCGGCTGGAAGGTCCGCTTCACCGATCAGGTCGACCCGGACGCCACGTTCGTCAAGCTCATGACCGACGGCATCCTGCTCGCCGAGATCCAGACCGACCGCGAGCTGCGCGCCTACGACACCATCATCATCGACGAGGCCCACGAGCGGTCCCTCAACATCGACTTCCTGCTGGGCTACCTCGCCCAGCTGCTGCCCAAGCGCCCCGACCTCAAGGTCGTCATCACCTCGGCCACGATCGACCCCGAGCGCTTCTCACGGCACTTCGGCGACGCCCCGATCATCGAGGTCAGCGGCCGTACGTACCCGGTGGAGGTCCGCTACCGGCCGCTGCTGGAGGAGGACGGCGACGACGCCGACCGCGATCAGATCACGGCGATCACCGATGCCGTGGAGGAGCTCCAGAAGGAGGGCAAGGGCGACATCCTCGTCTTCCTCTCCGGCGAGCGGGAGATCCGGGACACGGCCGACGCGCTCACGAAGAAGCAGTACAGATTCACCGAGATCCTGCCCCTCTACGCCCGGCTCTCCCACGCCGAGCAGCACCGCGTCTTCCAGCCGCACACCGGTCGCAGGATCGTTCTGGCCACGAACGTCGCCGAGACCTCGCTGACCGTCCCGGGCATCAAGTACGTCATCGACCCCGGCTTCGCGCGGATCTCCCGCTACAGCCATCGCACCAAGGTCCAGCGGCTGCCCATCGAGCCGGTCTCGCAGGCCAGCGCCAACCAGCGCAAGGGCCGCTGCGGCCGTACGTCCGACGGCATCTGCATCCGGCTGTACAGCGAGGACGACTTCAACGCCCGGCCGGAGTTCACGGACGCGGAGATCCTCCGCACCAACCTGGCCTCCGTCATCCTGCAGATGACCGCGGCCGGCCTCGGCGACATCGAGAAGTTCCCCTTCATCGACCCGCCGGACCACCGCAACATCCGCGACGGCGTCCAGCTGCTCCAAGAGCTGAACGCCCTCGACCCGGCGCAGAAGGACCCCCGCAAGAGGCTGACGGACACCGGCCGCAAACTGGCCCAGCTGCCCGTCGACCCCCGGCTGGCCCGCATGGTCCTGGAGGCCGACAGGAACGGCTGCGTGCGCGAGGTCATGGTCATAGCCGCCGCGCTGTCCATCCAGGACCCGCGTGAGCGCCCGGCCGACAAGCAGACCCAGGCCGATCAGCAGCACGCCCGCTTCAAGGACGAGACCAGCGACTTCCTCGCCTACCTCAACCTCTGGCGCTATCTCCGCGAGCAGCAGAAGGAGCGCGGGTCGTCCTCCTTCCGCCGGATGTGCAAGCAGGAGTACCTCAACTTCCTTCGCATTCGTGAATGGCAGGACATCTACTCACAGTTGCGCACGGTCGCGAAGCAGATGGGCATCCACCTCAACGAGGACGACGCCCCGGCCGACCGCATCCACCTCTCCCTCCTGGCCGGCCTTCTGTCGCACATCGGCATGAAGGACGTGAAGGAGGGCGCGAAGAACGAGTATCTGGGCGCGCGCAACGCCAAGTTCGCGGTCTTCCCGGGGTCGGCCCTCTTCAAGAAGCCGCCGCGTTTCGTGATGTCCGCCGAGCTCGTCGAGACGTCCCGCCTCTGGGCCCGCGTCAACGCGAAGATCGAACCCGAGTGGGTCGAGCCCCTCGCCGCACACCTCGTCAAGCGCACCTACAGCGAACCGCACTGGGAGAAGGACCAGGCCGCGGTGATGGCGTACGAGAAGGTCACGCTCTACGGCGTGCCGATCGTCGCCCAGCGGAAGGTCAACTACGGGCGGATCGACCCCGAGATCAGCCGTGAGCTGTTCATCCGGAACGCGCTGGTCGAGGGCGACTGGCGCACGCACCACAAGTTCTTCTCGGACAACCGCCGCCTGCTCACCGAGGTCGAGGAGCTGGAGCACCGCGCCCGGCGCCGGGACATCCTGGTCGACGACGAGACGCTGTACGACTTCTACGACCAGCGGATCCCCGAACACGTCGTCTCCGGAGCCCACTTCGACTCCTGGTGGAAGCACAAGCGGCACGAACAGCCCGACTTCCTCGACTTCGAGCGCGAGATGCTCATCAACGAGAAGGCGGGCGAGGTCACCAAGGCCGACTACCCCGACACGTGGCGCCAGCGGAACCTGAAGTTCCGGGTGACGTACCAGTTCGAGCCGGGGGCGGACGCCGACGGCGTGACCGTGCACATCCCCCTCCAGGTGCTCAACCAGGTCACGGACGAGGGCTTCGACTGGCAGATCCCGGGCCTGCGCGAGGAACTGGTGACGGAGCTGATCCGGTCCCTGCCCAAGCCGATCCGCCGGAACTACGTCCCCGCGCCCAACTTCGCCAAGGCGTTCCTGGACCGGGCCGTCCCCCTCCAGGAGCCCCTCACCGCGACCATGACCCGCGAGCTGCGGCTCATGGTCGGCGTGCCCTTCGAGGCGGACGACTTCGACCTGTCCAAGGTCCCCGACCACCTCAAGATCACGTTCCGGATCGTTGACGAGCGGCGCCGCAAACTGGCCGAGGACAAGGACCTGGAGGCGCTGAAGCTCAAGCTGCGCCCGAAGGCCCGCAAGGCCCTCTCCCAGGCCGCTGCGGCGACCGCGGAGCGCTCCGGCGGTGAGTCCCTGGAACGCTCGGGCCTGACCGACTGGACGATCGGCACGCTCACCCGCGTCTTCGAGACCCGCCGGGCCGGTCAGCCGGTGAAGGCGTACCCGGCGCTGGTCGACGACGGCGACACGGTCTCCGTACGCCTCTTCGACACGGAGGCGGAGCAGGCGCAGGCCATGTGGAAGGGCACGCGGCGGCTGATCCTGCGCAACATCCCGGTCAACCCGGCGAAGTTCGCGTCCGAGAAGCTGACGAACGCGCAGAAGCTGGCGCTGTCCGCCAATCCGCACGGCTCGATCCAGGGCCTGTTCGACGACTGCGCGATGGCCGCCGCCGACAAGCTGATCGGGGACTTCGGCGGGCCGGCGTGGGACGAGGAGTCGTACCGGAAGCTGTACGACAAGGTGCGTGCCGAGATCGTCGACACCACCGTCCGTACGGTGGGGCAGGTGCAGCAGGTCCTGGCCGCCTGGCAGGCCTGTGAGCGCCGTCTGAAGGCCGTACACAGCCCCGCGCTGCTGCCGAATCTGCAGGACGTGCGCAGGCATCTGGACGCCCTGGTGAAGCCGGGCTTCGTGACGGAGGCGGGCCTGCGCCGGATGCCGGACCTGATGCGCTATCTGGTGGCCGCGGACCGGCGTCTGCAGCAGATGCCGACGAACGTCCAGCGGGACACCACGCGGATGCAGAAGGTCCACGAGATGCAGGACGAGTACGCCTGGCTGCTGGAGCAGCTGCCGCAGGGCCGGCCCGTTCCGTCGTCGGTGCTGGACATCCGCTGGATGATCGAGGAACTCCGGGTCAGCTATTTCGCCCACGCGCTGGGCACGGCGTACCCCGTCTCCGACAAGCGGATCGTGAAGGCGATCGACGCGGCGGTGCCGTAACCGGAACGGCACGCAGGGTGAGTTCGACCAGGGGCTCACCCTCCTGTACAGTCTCTTCTCGCAGCGCAACGCACGAATGGCGCCGCGAAACCTGGTCCTGTGGAGCAGTTTGGAGTGCTCGCCACCCTGTCAAGGTGGAGGCCGCGGGTTCAAATCCCGTCAGGACCGCAGCGAACGAGCCCGGATCTTCGGATCCGGGCTCTTTGTCGTCCCTGTGCGCCCTGGCCAGGTGGAGGTCGCGCCCGCGGCGCAGCCGCAATCAGACGCAGCACATCCCGTCAGGACCGCAGTCAAAGAGCCCGGATCTTCGGATCCGGGCTTCTTCGCGTTGTTCCCGGAGCTTCAACGCCGATCTCCCTCACGGCTCTTTCAGGTGTCCTGGCCTCCGCGTCCCTCTCCGGGCCCGTACACGCCGTCTTGACGGTCTTTCATTCCCTCGGTACCCCAGAACCAGGGCCGTTCTCCGTACGGCCTCTGGAGGTGGCGTATGGCGGCAGTGGCCAGGCACGAGACGCGGGCTCTGCTCCGCGCGCACCTGTCGGCCGCGTCCTCGTACCGGCACCTCACACGGCACTGCCCGATATGCCACCGCCTGCTGCGGCTGGCGATGGAGTCCGCACCGCGTACCGCCCGGACCGCGGCCCCGCCCCAGGAGGACGAGAGCCCGACGCCGGCATGACCCCCGAGCGGCCCCAACACCCGTGCGAACGGGGGCTGCTGACAGGGGCGGCTTCTTTACCGCACCCCGGTCGGAGCCAACAAGCCGCCTGGTATGTGACGGGTGTCACCGCATGAGTTTTGGAAAGTGCGGTACTTACGCCCCACCTACAAACGGTCAATTTAATATGTGCAATTGCACCCTGCCCGGGGTGTCTCGCACAGAGGATCCGACACCCCTCCCCAGGCTCCTACAAGCCCGCGCACGGCAGGCTCGGCAGACCACCGAGGCCGCACAAAAAAGATCGCGCTGGACCCGGCGGAGTCCAGCGCGATCGACGACGCACCCTGTTGTATGCCTGGAGAGCTCTGAGTGGCTTGGGCGGGGGGCCTGTTGGGGCAGGACCCGCGTCGCTTGGAGCTGCGGTTCCGGGCGCCGCGGCCAGTGGGGGACCAGCCGGTTTTGCCCGGTTATTCAGTTGTTCAGGCCTCGCTGCGCTGCTGCGGGATGCCCGCGAGCAGAGCGCGGACCTCAGCCTCGCGGTAGCGCCGATGCCCGCCGAGCGTGCGGATCGACGTGAGCTTGCCGGCCTTCGCCCACCGCGTGACCGTCTTCGGGTCCACACGGAACATGGTGGCGACCTCAGCCGGGGTCAGCAGCGGCTCGGCATCAGGGGTGCGAGCGGTCATGAGCGGCCTCCTCGGGAGAACCGAACCTTCTCGGTTCTTTCCTCTAAATTCTGCACCTTGACCCGCGTTGCCCGAAATGGCGGACGCGAGTCGAGTCGGTTATAGGACGAACGGCTTGTCCTCGGCACTACAACTACACCATCTGTCCAGCCGCGTCGGCCAAACCGATGGAATTGCCCCTCCAGGTGTCCATCAGCGACGGAAGCCGATGGACCATGCCATAGCGGACAGTCACACCGCTGTGACGATCAGTCACAGGGTGATCAGGAAGTCACCAGGCCCCCCAAAGCGTGCAATGCTGAGATTCCGCCCATAGTGCAGCACCATGGGACGGAAGGAGCCCTCCCCGGACTCCTTGTCCTATTTTGGCATGAGGAGGGGCAAGGGACGCAAGAGCCTCGTACGTGTACTCCGTCACGCTTGGCCTACTTGAGAGGTCTGCCCGGATCGGGTCCTACGTCCCTTGTTGACGCAGCCTCAGGAAGAACACGGCCCGCTTCAGGAACTCGGTGCGAGGACGAAACCCCAAATCGGGCGGTTCGTCAAAC
Organism: [Streptosporangium] indianense; assembly: GCF_021474405.1. Classification (GTDB taxonomy): domain Bacteria; phylum Actinomycetota; class Actinomycetes; order Streptomycetales; family Streptomycetaceae; genus Streptomyces; species Streptomyces indiaensis. Next base: position 19,766 of record NZ_JAKEIO010000110.1, on the reverse strand, counting down.
GTCAGTTCGTGACCGAATGCGAGCGGTGTGTACGGACATCAAGGTCAGGGGTCAGTTGGCCGACCGCAGATCCCGTACGGAACGCCAGCGCTCCACGAGCCGGGCGTACGCCTTCCCCGCGGCCTCCCCGTCGCCCCTGCGCAGCGCGGCGATTCCCTCGGCCACGTCCGCGGCCGAATGGTCGTCCTCCAGCGCCCCGGGCGGCACCGCGTGCACCAGGCCGCCGTAGTCCAGTTCCACGAGCGAACGCGGGTGGAACTCCTCCAGCCAGCGACCGACGTCCGTCAGACCGTCGATCAGCGGCCCTTCGTCCATGGCCTCCCTCAGGGCACGCAGGCCCCGGGCCACCCGCCGCCGGGCCTGGACCATGGGGGTGCGGTAACGCAGCACGGGCGGGCTGTCGGCCGACGCGCCCTTGGCGTACTCGCGCTCCTCGTCGGAGACCAGCACGAACCAGTTGATCGGCACCTGCCAGGTGGCCGTACGGATCCACGGCCGGGCGTCCGGGTTGATCGCCAGCCAGCGCTCGTAGTCCTGGGCCGCCTGCCGCCGCAGGACGGGCGGCAGGACCGCGTCCAGGACCGGCGGGGGCAGCTCCTCGGACAGCTCGTCCAGGGCCAGCCAGCCGCGCAGCCGGGTGCGCCAGGGGCAGACGCAGACGACGCCGTCGACCTCCAGCACGAAGGCGTCCTCGCTCTCGTGCACCGGCACCGGGACCGGCGGGGTGGGCGCCAAGTCGGTCAGAGCGCGGCGGAGTTCGTCCTGGTACGAGGGACGGTCCGTGCGGCGGGCGTAGCGGGCCCACTGGCTGCGCTCCGGCTCGGGGAAGGCGGCCAGCGGTTCGTACACGCGCAGGTAGGTCGCGTAGGGGACGATCACCGAGGTCACCTTGGGCACGCCTGCTCCCTCCCCCGCGCTCCGCCGCGAAAACCTGCCGGACCCGCTCACGATGGCACGGGAAATCTATGCAAATCGTCGCACGGTGTACTCCGGTCGGAGGGGATCCTGTGCACGGTGCGGTCGGCGGGGCCGCCAGGCTCTAATCTCATGCTCAACAGTCCCCGCCACCCGCACGGGGCCTGCTCTCCACCCGCCGCAATTTACTCAGGAGTCACCACAGTGACCGACGTAACCGGCGCACCTGCTGATGTACTGCACACCCTGTTCCACTCGGACCAGGGCGGACATGAGCAAGTCGTGCTCTGCCAGGACCGCGCGAGCGGCCTCAAGGCCGTCATCGCCCTCCACTCCACCGCCCTCGGCCCGGCGCTCGGCGGTACGCGCTTCTACCCGTACGCGACCGAGGCCGAGGCCGTCGCCGACGCGCTGAACCTCGCCCGCGGGATGTCGTACAAGAACGCCATGGCCGGTCTCGACCACGGCGGCGGCAAGGCCGTGATCATCGGCGACCCGGACACGATCAAGAGCGAGGAGCTGCTCCTCGCCTACGGCCGGTTCGTCGCCTCGCTCGGCGGCCGCTACGTCACCGCCTGCGACGTCGGCACGTATGTCGCCGACATGGACGTCGTGGCCCGCGAGTGCCGCTGGACGACCGGCCGCTCCCCCGAGAACGGCGGCGCCGGCGACTCCTCCGTCCTCACCGCCTACGGCGTCTACCAGGGCATGCGCGCCTCCGCTCAGCACCTGTGGGGCGACCCCTCGCTGCGGGGCAAGCGGGTCGGCATCGCCGGTGTCGGCAAGGTCGGCCACCACCTGGTCGAGCACCTGCGCGCGGAGGGCGCCGAGGTCGTCATCACCGACGTGCGCGAGGAGGCCGTGGGCCGGATCCTCGCGGCGCACCCGACGGGTGTGACGGCCGTCGCCGACACCGCCACCCTGATCCGCGCCGAGGGCCTCGACATCTACGCCCCCTGCGCGCTCGGCGGGGCCCTGAACGACGACACCGTGCCGGCGCTCACCGCCAAGGTGGTCTGCGGCGCCGCCAACAACCAGCTCGCCCACCCGGGCGTGGAGAAGGACCTCGCCGACCGCGGGATCCTCTACGCGCCGGACTACGTGGTGAACGCGGGCGGGGTCATCCAGGTCGCCGACGAGCTGCACGGATTCGACTTCGACCGGTGCAAGGCGAAGGCGTCGAAGATCTTCGACACCACGCTGGCCATATTCGCACGTGCGAAGGAGGACGGCATTCCGCCGGCCGCGGCGGCCGACCGGATCGCCGAGCAGCGGATGCACGACGCGGCCCTGGCCCGCCGGGCGCACTGACCCCGGGGCGCCGCGGGCCCGATCGGCGGCGTCTCGTACGTTTGGCCGGTACCCGTCGGTGGGCAGTTAGAGAGAACTCTCACTTCTACCGGCGGGTCGACCGTCGATAAGTGGTTAAAATCGCGGTTGACCAGCGAGGACGGGGCGCCTCGAAGGTCCTGGGCGCGGGCACGTCATGCGGGCGACGTACCGTATGGGCGCGGGCTCAGGTACCGTGGAAGCCCTACGGACCGGTCTCTCCGCGGAGAGTCCGTGCCGGACCATGAACGCGTGTCAAGACTCTGGGGCCGTCGAGCCCCGTCGTTGAGGGGGTCGAGCCATGGGGCGCGGCCGGGCCAAGGCCAAGCAGACGAAGGTCGCCCGCCAGCTGAAGTACAACAGCGGTGGGACTGACCTCTCACGCCTGGCCGAGGAGCTGGGTGCATCGCCTTCGAATCCGCAGCCGCCTAACGGCGAGCCGTTCGAAGACGATGAGGACGACGACCTGTACGCACGGTACGCCGACCTCTACGAGGACGACGACGACGAGGACGGCCAGTCCTCGCAGCATCGTCGCGGCGCTTGACCCTGCACTGACGCACTCACCCGGTCGGTGACCGACGGTCACCGACCGGGTTCTGTGCTGCCTGCACGGTCATGACCCCGTGACTCAGCTCGCGTAGTCACCGATCAGGGCGGCACCGGTGGTGTGCTCGCCCCGGTCCGTGATCTCTCCGGCCACCCAGGCGTCCACGCCGCGGTCGGCGAGGGTCGCCAGGGCCACGTCCACGGACTCCTGGGGCACGATCGCGATCATGCCGACGCCCATGTTCAGGGTCTTCTCGAGCTCCAGGCGTTCGACGCTGCCCGTACGGCCGACGAGGTCGAAGATCGGGGCCGGGGTCCAGGTGGAGCGGTCCACGATCGCGTGCAGCTCGTCCGGGATGACCCGGGCGAGGTTGGCCGCGAGCCCGCCGCCGGTGATGTGGCTGAAGGCGTGCACCTCGGTGGTGCGCATCAGGGCCAGGCAGTCCAGCGAGTAGATCTTCGTCGGCTCCAGCAGCTCCTCGCCGAGGGTGCGGCCGAGCTCCTCGACGGGCGCGTCCAGGGCCAGACCGGCCTGGTTGAGCAGGACGTGGCGAACGAGGGAGTACCCGTTCGAGTGAAGCCCGGAGGACGCCATGGCGATCACCGCGTCACCCGTCCGGATGCGATCGGCGCCGAGCAGCCGGTCGGCCTCCACGACGCCCGTACCGGCGCCGGCGACGTCGAAGTCGTCCTCGCCCAGCAGGCCCGGGTGCTCGGCCGTCTCGCCGCCGACCAGGGCGCAGCCGGCCAGCACACAGCCCTCGGCGATGCCCTTGACGATGGCGGCGACCCGCTCGGGGTGGACCTTGCCCACGCAGATGTAGTCGGTCATGAACAGCGGCTCTGCGCCGCAGACCACGATGTCGTCCATGACCATGGCGACCAGGTCGTGGCCGATGGAGTCGTAGACGCCCAGCTGCCGGGCGATGTCGACCTTGGTGCCGACGCCGTCCGTGGCGGAGGCGAGCAGGGGCCGCTCGTAGTTCTTCAGGGCGGAGGCGTCGAAGAGGCCGGCGAAGCCGCCGAGGCCGCCGAGGACCTCGGGGCGCTGGGCCTTCTTCACCCACTCCTTCATCAGTTCGACGGCGCGGTCGCCCGCTTCGATGTCGACGCCCGCGGCTGCGTAGCTGGCACCAGTTGTGTCAGGCATGACGATGAGAACCTTCGTGTCGTACGGCAGGTGTTACGGGCCGTCTACGGGCGGCGGATCGCGTCGGCGGCGGCCGTGGCGGCCGGGCCGGCGGCCAGCTCCGTTTCCAGCAGCTGCTTGCCGAGCAGCTCGGGGTCCGGGAGCTCCATCGGGTACTCGCCGTCGAAGCAGGCGCGGCACAGGTTCGGCTTGGCGATGGTGGTCGCCTCGATCATGCCGTCGATGGAGATGTAGGCCAGGGAGTCGGCGCCCAGGGACGTGCCGATCTCGTCGATCGTCATGCCGTTGGCGATGAGCTCGGCGCGGGTCGCGAAGTCGATGCCGAAGAAGCAGGGCCACTTCACGGGCGGCGAGGAGATCCGGATGTGGACCTCGGCGGCGCCCGCCTCGCGCAGCATGCGGACCAGGGCCCGCTGGGTGTTGCCGCGCACGATCGAGTCGTCGACGACGACCAGGCGCTTGCCCTTGATGACTTCCTTCAGCGGGTTCAGCTTCAGACGGATGCCCAGCTGGCGGATGGTCTGCGAGGGCTGGATGAAGGTGCGCCCGACGTAGGCGTTCTTCACCAGGCCGTTGCCGAAGGGGATGCCGGAGGCCTCCGCGTAGCCGATGGCGGCGGGGGTGCCGGACTCCGGCGTCGCTATGACCAGGTCGGCATCGACCGGGGCTTCCTTCGCCAGCTTGCGGCCCATCTCCACGCGGGAGAGGTACACGTTCCGGCCGGCGATGTCGGTGTCGGGGCGGGCCAGGTACACGTACTCGAAGACACAGCCCTTGGGCTTCGCGTCCGCGAATCGGGAGGTCCTGAGGCCGTTCTCGTCGATGGCGACGAACTCGCCCGGCTCGATCTCGCGGACGTAGCTGGCGCCGCAGATGTCGAGGGCGGCGGACTCGGAGGCGACGACCCAGCCGCGCTCCAGCCGGCCGAGGACCAGCGGGCGGATGCCCTGCGGGTCGCGGGCCGCGTACAGGGTGTGCTCGTCCATGAAGACGAGCGAGAAGGCACCTCTGACCTGCGGGAGGACCGTGTGGGCGGCCTCCTCGATGGTCAGCGGCTTGCCGTCCTCGTCGACCTGGGCCGCGAGGAGCGCGGTGAGCAGGTCGGTGTCGTTGGTCGCCGCGACGCGCGGGGTGCGTCCGCCTTCCTGCTTGGGCAGGTCGGCGACCATCTCGGCGAGCTGGGCGGTGTTGACGAGATTGCCGTTGTGGCCGAGCGCGATGGATCCGTGTCCGGTCGCGCGGAAGGTCGGCTGGGCGTTCTCCCAGACGGAGGCACCGGTGGTCGAGTAGCGGGCGTGTCCGACCGCGATGTGACCCTGGAGCGAACCGAGGGAGGTTTCGTCGAAGACCTGGGAAACCAGGCCCATGTCCTTGAAGACGAGGATCTGTGAGCCGTTGCTGACCGCGATTCCCGCGGATTCCTGGCCTCGATGCTGGAGGGCGTAGAGCCCGAAGTACGTGAGCTTGGCGACCTCTTCGCCCGGAGCCCAGACACCGAAGACGCCACAAGCGTCCTGGGGGCCCTTCTCACCGGGGAGCAGGTCGTGGTTGAGTCGTCCGTCACCACGTGGCACGCCACCGAGTGTAGGCGAGGTCGACCACTGGTCCGAATTGGGGATACCGGACTTTCCGGTGGATCACCGCTCCGCGACCGCTCGCACGCTCGTACCGTTTTCGCTGGTCAGCGTGAGGGTTTGGTGATCGACTCGGTACTTCGGCTGTCCGTCGAAAAGTCGCAGGAGCGTCTTCTCGTCGGCCATGAGTGAGTCTTCGCACATCATTCGGGTCGTGGCGGCAGGGCCGAGGGTGATATGGCCGTCGCGGACCGTGGCCTCGGCCTGCACCTTGTTGCAGCCGAGGCTGCCGGAGACGGTGCCCTTCTTCTCGTCGAAGGTGAAGTGGGCCCGGCCGTCCGTGTCGGGGGTCGTTACGGTCCACTTGGTGCCGGCCAGCGGGGCGTCCTTCGCCTCGCTCAGACGGACGGTGTCGCCCCGGGGGCTGGTGAGGGTGAGACGGCCGTCGTCCACCGTCGCCTTCAGCTCCCGGTCGGAGAGGGCGCGCGCGAGGGTCGTCTCGAACTCCATCGGCTTGTTCTCGCAGGCCATCTCGGTGGCCCTGGTCTTGCCGAGCCGGACGCGGTCGCCGTCGACGGTGGCCTCGGCGCTGAAGTTGTTGCAGCCGAGGCTGCCTTCGGCCCGGCCCCGGTCGAAGGTCACGTGGGCGCCGGCCGGGGCCTTCTGCGTCCTGCCGTCCGCGGTGACGCTGTCCACACTCCACCGCACCCCGGTGACCGGCTTGCCGGCACCGGCCGAGCCGCTGCCGCCGTCCGCCTGCTCACTGCCACAGGCCGCCATGAGCGGGACGAGCATGGCGGCGGCCGTCAGGGTCATGCGCTGCTTCTGCCTGTCCATGCCGCTTCGACGGGGGACCCGGGGGGATCGGTTCCCCTTAGCGCAGCAGGGGCAGGCAGGCCGACAGGTCCGCCCGCTCCCCGCTGGCGCTGACCTTGGCGTCCTGGAGCGCCGCCGCCCAGGAGACGCGTCCGGTCGCGAGCCGGACCCAAGTCAGCGGGTCCGTCTCGACGACGTTGGGCGGGGTGCCCCGGGTGTGCCGCGGTCCCTCCAGGCACTGCACCACCGCGTACGGCGGCACCCGCACCTCCGTCGATCCGCCGGGCGCCTTCGCGGCGAGCGCGTCGGCCAGGAGCCGGGTGCAGGCGGCCAGGGCCTGGCGGTCGTAGGGGATGTCCAGGCCGGGGACTGCGGCGTTGAGGTCATCGGTGTGGACGACGAGTTCGACGGTGCGGGTGACGAGGTAGTCGGCCAGGGGCAGTGCTCCGGCGCTGGTGGCGAGGAGCCGGGTACCGGGGTGGGCGGCGAGGTCGGCGGTGTAGTGCTCCTCGACGGCCGCGAGGTGGGCGACGGGATCCGGGTGGGTCTCGGCGAGCTCGCGGGCGTGGGCGGCGATGTCCGGCGCGTCGGCCGCGATCGCGGCGGGCCAGTCGAGGAGTGTGCCGTCCTGCTTGGCCGGTTCCGGCAGTCCGGTCAGCCGGGAGACCGCCCCGAGGCTCATCCCGATGTGCGCCGTCAGGTCCCGTACGGTCCAGTCGCCCAGCCGGGTGGGCAGGGCGAACTGCTCGGGGGTGAGACCGGCGACGGCGTCCCGTACGTGCCCGAACTGTGCGAGCACCGCCGCGCGGATCCTGGCGGGGTCGTAGCTGCGGGTGCGTTTCCTGGCCGGTGGCATGGGGGCCAGCCTAGGTGCGGGCGGTGACAGGGGGAGCCGCCTCGAAGGTCTCCCCGTTCCGGGGCACCCCGATGCCCCGCCAGGTGAAGGGGACGCCTCGAGCGGCGTCCGGGTCCGGGGCGTCCATCAGCTGGAAGTGCAGGTGCGGTTCGGAGGAGTTGCCGGAGTTGCCGCAGCGGGCGATCGGCTGCCCGGCCCGCACCCGGTCGCCCTCCCGGACGGTGAGGGAACCGTGCCGGAGGTGGGCGTAGGCGGCGTAGGTGCCGTCGCCGAGGTCGAGGACGACGTGGTTGCCGAGGAGGCGGTGGACGCCCGACATCTCGCGTATCGGGCCCTCGACGAGCGTCAGGTACAGCAGGCCGGGCAGGGAGGTGCGGCTGAGGTGGTCGCGCTGCCCGTCGACGGCCCGTACGACCGTGGCGTCGGCCACCGCGAGGACGGGGGCATCGAACGCCGGGAAGTCCCGGGGCCGTCGGGCGAGCGGCCGGAACCGGGCGAAAGCGGGGCGGGCGCCCGGCTCGGGTTCGGCGAGGACGTCGATGGCGTACGTCTGCCCGTGGGCGTGCACCCCGTGGCTCGGTGTGCGGTCTGCCGGGCTGTTCAGCGCGGACCAGCGCCCGGTGACGGGCACGGCGACCTCGACGGGCTCGCGGGCGACGCCCTGGCCGTCCGGTGTGCCGCCCCGGCGGTCGGTGACGGCGACCACGGCGTACGCCAGGACCAGGGGCAGGAAGTCCCACCACACCGGGTAGTCCCAGCCGGTCAGGACGTGGACGGTCAGCATGCCGACGAAGGCCAGGTGGAGCCCTCGGAAGGCTGTCCTGCCGAGCTTGCGTGCGGACGTGTCCGTCCCCCTAGTTCCGTCTGGTTGCGTCGCCGCTACGGGCGGGTCGTCGCCAGGGCCACCAGCAGCGGTACGACCCGGGCCGGTGGCACCTCGTGGCGGCCGCGGCCGGTCGTGTGCAGCCAGCCCGTGGCGGTCAGCTGGCGCAGGTGGTGGTAGATCTGGCCGGTCGTGCCGACGTCGTCCATCTCGGCGAGTTCGGCGGCGGTGCGACGGCCGCCGAGGATCTCGCGCAGCAGCCGGAGACGGACCGGGTGGCCGAGGGCCGCGAACGACTCGGCGGCCGTCGTCCAGTCGCCCTCCAGCAGGTCCTCCGTGAGGACGGTCATCTGCCAGGAGTACTCCTCGCCCGTCGGCAGGCCGACGGAGCCCGTGTAGAGGACACCGCCGTCGGCCGCCTCCGCCCCGGACAGCTGCTCCTGCAGCCCGTTCAGCGCCCAGAAGTCGCCCCCGACGACGCGGGGGCCGGTGCTCCGGGTGCCTTCCAGGGCCGCCAGACGGCGTTCGAGTTCTGCGACGCGTTGCTCCAGGTCCATTTATCTGAGATTACGTAACTACGTAATCTCGCGCAAGCATCGGGACCCTCATTTCCGTCCGGGCGCACCGAAGCCCCCGCGCGGCGGACCGGGCGGGGGCTTCGGTGTGTGCCTACTTCAGCAGCGCCGGGATCGTGCCCTCGTGCGCCTCGCGCAGCTCGGACAGGGGCAGGGCGAACTCGCCCTGGACGTCCACGGTGTCGCCGTCGACGACGCCGATGCGGGTGACCGGCAGGCCGCGGGCACCGCACATGTCGTTGAAGCGGACCTCCTCGGAGCGCGGCACGGCCACGACAGCGCGGCCCGCCGACTCGGAGAAGAGGAAGGTGAAGGCGTCCAGACCGTCCGGGACGATCAGGCGGGCGCCCTTCCCCCCGAGCAGCGCCGACTCGACGACCGCCTGGATCAGACCGCCGTCGGACAGGTCGTGCGCGGAGTCGATCATGCCGTCGCGGGAGGCGGAGATCAGGATCTCGGCGAGCAGGCGCTCACGCTCCAGGTCGACCCTGGGCGGCAGACCACCGAGGTGGTCGTGCACGACCTGCGACCAGGCCGAGCCGCCGAACTCCTCACGTGTGTCGCCGAGGAGGTACAGCAGCTGGCCCTCCTCCTGGAAGGCGACCGGCGTGCGGCGGGCCACGTCGTCGATGACGCCGAGGACCGCGACCACCGGGGTCGGGTGGATGGCGGCCTCACCCGTCTGGTTGTAGAGCGAGACGTTGCCGCCGGTGACCGGGGTGCCGAGCTGCTGGCAGGCGTCCGCCAGACCGCGCACGGCCTCCGCGAACTGCCACATCACCGCCGGGTCCTCGGGCGAGCCGAAGTTCAGGCAGTCGGAGACGGCCAGCGGCTTGGCGCCGGTGGTGGCGACGTTGCGGTACGCCTCCGCCAGGGCCAGCTGGGCACCGTGGTACGGGTCGAGCTTGGCGTACCGGCCGTTGCCGTCCGTGGCGATGGCCACGCCGAGCCCGGTCTCCTCGTCGATCCGGATCATGCCGGAGTCCTCGGGCTGGGCGAGGACGGTGTTGCCCTGCACGAAATGGTCGTACTGGCTGGTGATCCAGGACTTGGAGGCCTGGTTCGGGGAGGCGACCAGCTTCAGGACCTGGTCCTTCAGCTCCTCGGAGGTCTCCGGGCGGGGCAGCTTGTTCGCGTCGTCCGCCTGGAGGGTGTCCTGCCAGTCGGGACGGGCGTACGGGCGCTCGTAGACCGGGCCCTCGTGCGCGACCGTGCGCGGGTCGACGTCGACGATCTTGCCGCCGTGCCAGTAGATCTCCAGGCGGTCGCCGTCGGTCACCTCACCGATGACGGTGGCGATGACGTCCCACTTCTCGCAGATCTCCAGGAAGCGGTCGACCTTCTCCGGCTCGACGACCGCGCACATGCGCTCCTGCGACTCGCTCATGAGGATCTCCTCGGGCGAGAGCGTGGAGTCGCGCAGCGGAACGTCGTCCAGGGTGACGCGCATGCCGCCGGAGCCGTTCGAGGCGAGCTCGGAGGTGGCGCAGGACAGTCCGGCCGCGCCGAGGTCCTGGATGCCGACGACGAGCTTCTCGGCGAAGGCCTCCAGGGTGCACTCGATGAGGAGCTTCTCCTGGAAGGGGTCGCCCACCTGCACGGCCGGGCGCTTCGAGGGCTTGGCGTCGTCGAAGGTCTCGGAGGCCAGGATCGAGGCGCCGCCGATGCCGTCGCCGCCGGTCCGGGCCCCGTACAGGATGACCTTGTTGCCCGCGCCGGACGCCTTCGCGAGGTGGATGTCCTCGTGCCGCATGACGCCGATGGCGCCGGCGTTGACCAGCGGGTTGCCCTGGTAGCAGGCGTCGAAGACGACCTCGCCGCCGATGTTGGGCAGGCCCAGGCAGTTGCCGTAGCCGCCGATGCCCGCGACGACACCCGGCAGCACGCGCTTGGTGTCGGGGTGGTCGGCCGCGCCGAAGCGCAGCGGGTCGACGACCGCGACCGGGCGGGCGCCCATGGCGATGATGTCGCGCACGATGCCGCCGACACCGGTGGCCGCGCCCTGGTAGGGCTCGACGTACGACGGGTGGTTGTGCGACTCGACCTTGAAGGTGACCGCGTAGCCCTGGCCGACGTCCACGACACCGGCGTTCTCGCCGATGCCGACGAGCATCGCGTCGGACTCGGGGGCCTTCTCGCCGAACTGGCGCAGGTGGACCTTGCTGCTCTTGTACGAGCAGTGCTCCGACCACATCACCGAGTACATGGCGAGCTCGGCGCCGGTGGGCCGACGGCCGAGGATCTCGACCACGCGCTCGTACTCGTCCTTCTTCAGGCCCAGTTCGGCCCAGGGCAGCTCGACGTCGGGGGTCGCGGCCGCGTGCTCGACCGTGTCCAGAGGCGTCCGGCTCATGCGTTGACCAGCTTCTTGAGGATCGAGGTGAAGAACGGGAGGCCGTCGGTGCGGCCGGTGCCGATCAGCGGCTCGACGGCGTGCTCGGGGTGCGGCATGAGACCGACCACGTTCCCGGCCTCGTTGGTGACGCCGGCGATGTCGCGCTGCGAGCCGTTGGGGTTGAAGTCCAGGTAGCGGAAGGCGACGCGGCCCTCGGCCTCCAGCTTGTCCAGCGTGTACGCGTCGGCGACGTACTGCCCGTCGTTGTTCTTCAGCGGGATGTGGATCTCCTGGCCGGCCGAGTAGTCGGTGGTCCAGGCGGTCTCGGCGTTCTCCACCCGCAGCTTCTGGTCACGGCAGATGAAGTGCAGGTGGTCGTTGCGCAGCATCGTGCCCGGCAGCAGGTGGGCCTCGGTGAGGATCTGGAAGCCGTTGCAGATGCCGAGCACCGGCAGACCGGCCTTCGCCTGCTCCAGCAGGGGCTCCATCACCGGCGAGAAACGGGCGATGGCCCCGGCGCGCAGATAGTCGCCGTAGGAGAAACCACCGCACAGCACCACGGCGTCGACCTGCTTGAGGTCCTTGTCCTTGTGCCACAGGGCGACGGGTTCGGCGCCCGCGACGCGGATCGCGCGCTGGGTGTCACGGTCGTCCAGGCTGCCGGGAAAAGTGACGACGCCAATACGAGCGGTCACTTCGCGGCCTCCGCGACTTCCTCGACCCGGATCGTGAAGTCCTCGATCACGGTGTTCGCGAGGAAGGACTCCGCAAGATCATGAATGCGGGCGAGGGCGGCCTCGTCGACCGGCCCGTCAACTTCCAGTTCGAAACGCTTTCCCTGGCGGACGTCCGAGATCCCGTCGAAACCCAGCCGCGGCAGTGCGCGCTGCACCGCCTGGCCCTGGGGGTCGAGGATCTCCGGCTTGAGCATGACGTCGACTACGACGCGTGCCACTGGCACTCCCGGTGTGTGGTGCTGAGCAGGTTCCTTCAGACTACCCGCACAAAATTTCTACGCGCGTTGACTTGTAGGAAACTACGTGACCGTCATCACGATCCGGCATCGACGGACCCACACACGAAATTTTCGGGAAAGATTCCGGATCGACACCCGGCACCTATTGCCTTCTGACACGCGGAAGGATTTAGTCGGGCTTCACAATGTAATGCCAGGCACTGTACAAATGAATTGGCAAAGTGCCGCATGAAGGGACCGATATTCGTGGCGCAGAAGGTCGTGGTCACTCTCTTTGACGACATCGACGGCTCGGAAGCGGCGGAAACGATCGCCTTCGGACTGGACGGCAAGTCGTACGAGATCGACCTGAGCGAAGGCAACGCCGGAGAACTGCGGAAGGCACTCGCGCCCTACGTGGAGGCCGGCCGCAAGCGGTCCCGCTCCGGCAAGGCGTACCGGCAGACGGAGGTCGCCCCCGACCCCTCGGCCGTGCGCGCCTGGGCGCAGGCCAACAAGATGGAGGTCCCCGCGCGCGGGCGCATCCCCAAGAAGGTCTACGAGGCGTTCACCGCAGCGCAGTGACGGCCCGTCGTGGCCCACCGACGCCCGGTCACCCGCCCCTCGCGGCAGCCGACTTGCGCAGCACCCCCGCTGATCAGCTAGAGTCTGGAGCACGCCGAGGGGCGAGGCCGAAAGGCCCAGCTCACGGAAACATGCGGGTGTAGTTCAGTAGTAGAACATCCCCCTTCCAGGGGGAAGGCGCAGTGTGCGATTCCTGTCACCCGCTCTGCATCGCCGTACCGGTCACTGATGGGGGTACCCCCTGCTCGAGCTTGTCGAGAGCTTGGGGGAGGATCAGGTAGGCTGGTGCCGCACCGGTCGGTGAGAGCCGATCGGGAGCATATGCGGACGTAGCTCAGTTGGTAGAGCGCAACCTTGCCAAGGTTGAGGTCGCGAGTTCGAACCTCGTCGTCCGCTCGGGAAAGAAGCCCCGGTCCTTCAGGACCGGGGCTTCTTCGTGTGCTGCTCCCGCTTCTGACATTTGTCATGCCGAGTGATGACAGCGCGCACTGCCTCCGACCCCGCCCGGCCGGGACGCTGGACGCATGGAAACCAGCGGACACGAACACGTGATTGAGGTCACTGACCTGCGGCGTGTGTACGGGGGCGGGTTCGAGGCGGTACGCGGCATCAGCTTTTCCGTCCGACCGGGAGAGATCTTCGCGCTGCTCGGCACCAACGGCGCGGGCAAGACGTCCACCGTCGAACTCCTGGAGGGGCTCGCGCAGCCGGCCGGCGGGCGGGTGCGCGTCCTCGGACACGATCCGTACACCGACCGGGCCGCGGTACGGCCCCGCACCGGCGTGATGCTCCAGGAAGGCGGCTTCCCCTCCGAGCTCACCGTCGCCGAGACCGCCCGGATGTGGGCGGGATGCGTGAGCGGCGCCCGGCCACCGGCGGAGGTCCTGGCGCTGGTCGGCCTGGAATCCAAGGCCGGCACCCGGGTCAAGCAGCTGTCCGGCGGCCAGCGGCGCCGCCTCGACCTGGCGCTCGCCCTGCTCGGCGACCCCGAGGTGCTCTTCCTCGACGAGCCCTCCACCGGCCTGGACGCCGAAGGCCGCCGGGCCACCTGGGAGTTGGTGAGCGCGCTGCGCGACGGCGGGACGACGGTGCTGCTGACCACGCACTATCTGGAGGAGGCCGAGAACCTCGCCGACCGGCTCGCGATCATGCACGAGGGCCGGATCGCCGCCACCGGGACTCCGGCCGAGGTGACCGCCACCGAGCCGTCGCGGATCTCCTTCGAACTGCCCGACGGCTACTTCGTCGGCGATCTGCCCCCGCTCGGCGACCTGGGCGTGACCGGCCACGAGACCGACGGCCGGACCGTCCGGCTGCGCACCCGCGAACTGCAGCGCACGGCCACCGCGCTGCTGGTGTGGGCCGAGCGGGCCCGGGTCGAGCTCCACCGCCTGGACGTGCGCTCGGCCTCCCTGGAGGAGGCGTTCCTCAACATCGCCAAGAACGTCTCCGCCGAGCAGGCCGGCGGCCTGACGACGAAGGAGTACGCGGCATGAGCGCCATCCGCACCACGCCCCGCCCGGCAGCGGCGGCGACGACCCCGCTGAGCCGGATGACCGCGCTCGCCCGCGCCGAACTGACCCTGCTCGGGCGGACCAGCGGCGCGCTCGTCGCCGCGCTGTTCGTGCCGCTGGTGATGCCGGTCAGCGTGCGCTCGGCGGCGGAGGAGATGGACCTCGCCGGGGCGGGGCTGAGCACCGGCACGCTGGTGCTGCCCGCCGCGGTCGGCTTCTCCCTGCTGTTCGCCGTGTACTCGGTGCTCGTCGGCGTGTTCGTCGTCCGGCGTGAGGAGCTCGTCCTCAAGCGGCTGCGCACCGGCGAGCTGCGGGACGTCGAGATCCTGGCCGGTGCCTCGCTGCCGGCCGCCCTCACCGGGCTGGCGCAGTGCCTGTTGCTGACGGCGGGCTGCGCCGCCCTGCTGGACCTGTCCGTGCCGTCGGCACCCCATCTGGTCGTGCTCGGCCTGCTGTTGGGTCTCGTGATGTGCGCCGCCCTCGCCGCGGCCACCGCGAGCTTCACCCGGACCGGCGAGAGCGCCCAGGCCACGCCCATGCCGCTGCTGCTGATCTCGATGATCGGCTCCGGCATGTTCCTGCCGCTGGAGCTCATGCCGGACCGCGTGGCCTCCGTCTGCGAGCTGCTGCCCCTGACGCCGGTCGTCACACTGGTGCGCGGCGGCTGGACCGGAGACCTTTCCGCGTACGAGGCACTGGGCGCTCTCGCGACCGCCGTGGCCTGGATCCTCCTCGCGGTGTTTGCTGTACGGCGGTGGTTCCGCTGGGAACCGCGCCGCTGACCGAGGGGGAGTGACGGGCCGATGCGCATGCCGGGCAGGTGGTGGCGGCACAAGAGCACGCCGGAGAAGGTCGAGACGTACACGCGGTGGTCGTTCCACTTCTTCGCGGTGATGGAGTTCTTCTCCGTCGGGCTCACGTCCGTGGCGCCGCTCGGGGCGCGGCTGGGCGGTGCCGTCATGCTGGTGGTCGCCGTGCACGCCGCCCTGTGCTTCGTCACCGTGTCACGGTCGGTCGACTGGACGCGCGGGCGCAGGCCCCAGCCCACCGGACTGCTGTGGACACTGGGCGCCGCCACCGCGGCGATCGCCGCCGCCGCGCTCGTCCTGGCCGAGCACGGGCCCCACCGCGAGGAGGTCGACACCGCCGCCGGTGGCGTCTTCGGAGTGATCCTGATCTTCGGTCCCGGCATCATCGCGCTCGGCGTCCGCTCACGCCGGCGCGCGTTCGGCCTCTCGGGCGGATTCGCGGCGGGCACGCTAGTGGTGGCCCTGGCGCTCGGCGCCCCCGCCCTCACGGCGCTGTTCACGGCGCTGATCGTGCTGATCGGCGGCGTGTTCATCGCGTTCACGGCGGTCTTCTCGGTGTGGCTGCTGAACTCCGTCTACGAACTCGACGAAGCCCGCGAGACCCGGACCAGGCTCGCCGTCGCCGAGGAGCGGCTGCGGTTCGGGCGGGATCTGCACGACGTCATGGGGCGCAACCTCGCCGTGATCGCCCTGAAGAGCGAGCTGGCCGTGCAGCTGGCGCAGCGGGGACGCCCCGAGGCCGTGTCGCAGATGGTCGAGGTGCAGCGGCTCGCGCAGGAGTCGCAGCGGGAGGTGCGGGAGGTCGTGCGCGGCTATCGGAAGGCCGACCTGGGCGCGGAACTCGCCGGTGCGCAAGGGGTGCTGGAGGCCGCCGGCATCGCGTGCACGATCGGCGGGTCGCCGGCCGCCGGCCTGCCGCCCGCGGTGCAGTCCGCGCTGGGGTGGGTGGTGCGGGAGGCCGCGACCAACGTGCTGCGGCACGGGGACGCGCGGCGGTGCACCGTGCGGCTACGCGTGCTGGAGGGGCTGGTGGTGTTGTCCGTGGAGAACGACGGGGTGAGAGAGGCGGCGGAGGAGTCCGGGTCCGGACCGGCCGGTTCGGGGCTCGCAGGGCTGCGGGAGCGGCTGTCGGTGATCGACGGGACGCTGGAGGCCGGGCCCGTGGGGCGGGGGCTGTTCCGGTTGACGGCGGAGATTCCGCTGCCGTCGCAGTCCACCCCGTACGGCGCCGTGCCGGCCGCTGCCCCCCAGCGGCCTGTGAGCGAGGTCACTTCATGACGGCCATGGAGCCCGTCCGGCTGCTCCTCGCCGACGACGAACACCTCATCCGGGGGGCGCTCGCCGCCCTGCTGTCGCTGGAGGACGACCTCCTCGTCGTCGCCGAGGCCGCCACCGGCCCCGAGGCGCTGGCCATGGCCCGGGCCCACAAGCCGCACGTCGCCGTGCTGGATCTCCAGATGCCCGGGGCCGACGGTGTGAAGGTCGCCACATCCCTGCGGGCCGAACTGCCCGGCTGCAAGGTGCTCATCGTCACCAGTCACGGGCGGCCCGGCCATCTGAAGCGGGCGCTGGCGGCCGGAGTGCGGGGGTTCGTGCCGAAGACCGTGAGCGCGCAGCGGCTCGCTGAGCTCATCCGGACCGTGCACGCCGGGAACCGCTACGTCGACCCGGAGTTGGCCGCCGACGCGATCGCCGCCGGAGACTCGCCGCTGACCGCGCGGGAGGCCGAGGTGCTGGAACTCGCCGCCGACGGGGCACCCGTCGCGGAGATCGCCGAGCGGGCCGCGCTGTCGCAGGGCACCGTGCGGAACTATCTGTCGTCGGCCGTGTCGAAACTCGGTGCGGAGAACCGGCATGCGGCGGTGCGGCTCGCGCGGGAGCGAGGTTGGGTATAGTGGTTCTCGCGCCACGGCGCATGCGAACGTAGCTCAGTTGGTAGAGCGCAACCTTGCCAAGGTTGAGGTCGCGAGTTCGAACCTCGTCGTTCGCTCCATCGAGAAGCCCCCCGGTTCCGCCGGGGGGCTTCTTCGTGTCCTACGACCAGCTCGTGCCGGTCAGGCGCTCGTACGCCTCGACGTACTTGGCGCGGGTGGCGTCGACGACCTGCTGCGGCAGGGCGGGCGGGGGCTGCTCGCTCTTGCGGTCCCAGCCGGACTCCGGCGAGGTCAGCCAGTCCCGGACGAACTGCTTGTCGTACGACGGCTGTGCCCGGCCCGGCTGCCACTGGTCGGCCGGCCAGAAACGGGAGGAGTCCGCGGTGAGGACCTCGTCCGCGAGGACCAGGTCGTCACCGTCGAAGCCGAACTCGAACTTCGTGTCCGCGAGGATGATGCCCCGCTCCCGGGCGATGTCCCGGCCCCGGGAGTAGACCGCGAGGGTCGCCTGGCGCAGCCGGGCCGCGGTGTCCGCGCCGACCTGGCGGGCGACCTCCTCGTAGGAGACGTTCTCGTCGTGCTCGCCGACCGCGGCCTTGGTGGCCGGGGTGAAGATCGGGGCGGGCAGTTCACTGCCGTCGGTCAGGCCCTCCGGCAGGGCGAGGCCGCAGACCGTGCGCGTCTCGTTGTACTCGGCGAGACCCGAGCCGGTGAGGTAGCCGCGAGCCACGCACTCCACGGGGACCATCTGCAGCGACTTGCAGATCAGCGTGCGGCCCGCCCAGTCGGCGGGGGCGCCCTCGGGCAGATCCGTGCTCAGGACGTGGTTCGGGGCGAGGTCGGCGAGCCGCTCGAACCACCACAGGGAGAGCTGCGTGAGGATCCGGCCCTTGTCGGGGATCTCGGTCGGCAGCACCCAGTCGTAGGCGGAGATGCGGTCGCTGGCGACCATCACGAGGTCGCCCGCCTCGTTCCGGTACAGCTCGCGCACCTTGCCGGTGTGCAGATGCACCAGGCCCGGAACCTGAATCGGTTCGGGCTTTTCGACGAATCCGGACACGGTTCCTCCCCGTGGTTCTGTCCAAGTGGCTCGATTCTCCCGTATCCGAGCCGGATCCCGGACAGGGGGTCAGTCGCGTTTGCAGATGCGGTCCAGCAGATTCGCGGTGGCGCGCTGGATGCGCGGGTCGACGTGGCCGGGGCGGTCCAGGGCCGGGGACCAGGCGAACGTTCCTGCTGCGAAGACCCAGGCACCGGAGGGCGCGCGGTACAGGGACGTCTCCTGGTGGCGGAGCGTGCCCTCCTTGTCGGTGTACGGGGAGTGGGCGAGCAGGATCCGCTCCTCGTGCTCGGGCAGCGAGGTGCGCGGGAAGTAGCGGTCGGCCTCGCCCGCCACCAGGTTCTCGATCGCGTCCCCCTCGTGCGCCCCGGTGGCCTCCCACATCCAGTGCCCGGCGTTGCGCACGATCAGCGGGTGCGGCACGGGGACGGGCCCGGCGTACTGGATGCCCAGGAGCTGCTGTTCCGCCCGGTCGATCTCCCGCCACAGCACCGGCTTGCCCGGGCCCCTGCGCTTGCGGCAGGTCAGCAGCCGGTCGGGGACGCCGGAAGGGGAAGGGCCGAGCTCCACCCGCCAGTACAGGGAGTTGGCGGAGAGGAAGACCAGTGAGGTGCCGGCGTCGCGGGCGACCTCCACGGTGGTGCGCATGGCGGCCGACCAGTACTCGTCGTGGCCCGGGAAGACCAGGCCGCGGTAGCGGGTGGGGTCGACCCGGCCCGCGTGCAGATCACTGGCGGTGGCGTAGGCGACGTCGTAGCCGTAGCGCTCGGCCCAGCGGATGAAGTCGTAGGCGTGACCGACGTGGAGCGGGAGGCCCGCGCCCGCGTAGGGGCGGTCGAACGACACCGTCGTGGCCGCCTCGGACTCGCCCAGCAGCCGGCCCTCCTCGTCCCACGCGTGGTAGAGGCTCGCGCCGGTGCGGCCGTCCTCCGGGTAGAGGTTGTACGCCTGCCAGGTGACGTCGGGCAGCACGAGCAGCAGGTCGGCGGGCTGGTCGTGGCGGACCGTGAACGGGACGTGGGAGCGGTAGCCGTCGGCGGTGGTGAGGACGGCGACGTACGCGCCGATGTTCCAGTACGAGGGGACCTGCAGCCGCCAGGACAGCCACCAGTGGTGGCATGAGACCGTACGGTCCGCGGTGAGCGGCGGGGACTGGACGATGCCGGACAGCCGCGGGCTGGTGGTGATCTTCGCGGCGCCGTCACCGCCGTAGTGGCCGATGCGGTAGATGTCGACGGCGAACTGCTGCGGCGGGTCGACCGTGATGTGGAAGTCGATGGCCTCGCCGGGCGCCACCGCGCCGGTGGAGGTGAAGCCCTTGATCTGGCGGTGCACATCGTCGGCCGCGCGGGGGCCGCCCGAGCGGCTGCCCTTCCTCGACGCTTGGGGCTGGTCCTGGTCCACGTACCAGGGGACCACCTGGCCCGAGTCGTCGAAGTACGTCACGGTGCCGCGCAGCCACGGAACGGGGCCCTGGCCGAAGGGGTCCGTCACGGCGTGCGCCAGCGCCCCCGACTCCCAGCGGCGGATCTGCTCCGAACCCATGGTCGTCTCCCCTCCCCTTCGCCCCCGTGGTGGTGCCTGCCGGTGTGGTGCGTGCGACGCGGTCACGCGTATGTGTTTGTCGTATGTCGCACGCGCTTGCCATGCACGCGAACGGTCCAAGCACATCACATAACGCGCGCACTTCGTCACTGTTCGTTTTGAATTGGCCAGAACCGGAAGTGGGTGCTCCGGTGGGTCAGCCGAGGCGGACCGGCTTCTCGGGGCGTATGCCGAGCTGGGACAGCCAGAGGCGCAGAGGCGTGGCGTCGCCGTCCTCGATGAGCGTGAGGACCATGGGTGCCAGATCGGCCGTGCGCTCGCCTTGGACCAGGAGGGTCGGGCCGTCCAGCCAGTCCAGGCCGGGTGTGGCACCGGCGGTGTCCATCGCGGCGCAGCAGACCATCGCGGTGAGGTGGTCCGCGAGCAGCTCCCTGGCGGTGCGCGGGGGCTGGAGGGGGAAGAGAGGGAGCGCCCGGTCGTCCCAGAGGGCCGTGGGGTCGGG
>NZ_JAKEIO010000109.1 GCF_021474405.1 [Streptosporangium] indianense | reverse complement strand
TTGGTGGCCGGGGGCGTGTAGGCCTCGCCTCCTAGCGGGGGCGGTGGGGCTCGCACAGGCCCGCCTCCCAGCGCGGGACCGGGGGCTCGCGCCCGCCCGCGTCCTCGCCGTCAGGTGAGCGAACCCCCCGTCACGTCCACCCAACTGCCCGTTATCCACCGCCCGCCGTCCGACACCAGGAACGCCACCACGTCCGCGACCTCGGCGGGTTGACCCACTCCGCCCAGCGCCGACAGCGCCGCGGCCTTCGCCCAGCCGTCGGGGCCGCCGTGCAGCAGTGCTGCCGTGTTGTCCGTCTCGATGATTCCCGGGGCCACCGAGTTCACCGTGATGCCGCGAGGGCCCAGCACCTTGGACAGATCACGTGAGAAGACGTCCAGCGCGCCCTTGGTCATCGCGTACGCCACGTTGTCCGGCATCGCCGCCGTCCGGGCCAGCCCCGACGAGATGTTGACGACGCGGCCGCCGTCCCGCAGCCGAGTCATGCCGTGCTTGAGGATGAAGAACGGCGCCTTCACGTTCACCGCGAAGACCTCGTCGAACTCCCGCTCCTCCAGTTGCCCGAGCGGCCGCGTGTTACCGATCGCCGCGTTGTTCACCAGGATGTCCAGCCCCTCCGCGTGCCGGTCGAACTCCTCCCACAGCGCCTCGGCGTCCCCGGGTGTCCCCAGCTCGACCCCCACCGCGAACGCCGAACCCCCGGCCCTCTCGATCGCCGCGACCGTCTCCTTCGCCGCCGTCTCGTTCCGGCCGTAGTGCACGGCGACCCGAGCTCCGTCGCGCCCCAGCCGCTCGGCGATGCCTCGCCCGATGCCCCTGCTCGCCCCCGTGACGAGTGCCGTCCTGCCCGTGAGCACGCCCATGGCGGCGCCCCCTCCCATTTATCTAATGGTCGATACAGAAATGACCGTACAGCAGCCCGCCCTCATTTCTCTAGTGCCCGCTATAAAATGCACCCCATGGTGAACGACGACGGAACCGCGAAGGCTCGGCAGGAGGCCGACGCCGCGAGCGTGGAGGCTCCTCAGGGGTCGCACGCCGCGAGCGCGCAGAGTTCTCAGGGGCCCGACACCGCGAGTGCGAAGACCGCCGGGGCGGGCGACGCGAAGACCGCCGGAGCCGGCAGCGCGAGAACCGGCGGGACCGGCACGGCGAAAGCCAAGCCCCGCGGCCGCCCCCGCTCCTTCGACCGCGAAACCGCGTTGGAGAAGGCACTCCTTGCCTTCTGGGAGCACGGTTACGAGGCGACGTCCGTCTCCGACCTCACCCGCGTCATGGACATCGGCGCCCCGAGCCTCTACGCCGCCTTCGGCGACAAGCGGTCCCTCTTCGACGAGGTCGTCCGCGTGTACGGCACGCGCTACGGGTCCTTCGCCGAGCGCGCCCTCGAAGAGGAGCCCACCGCACGGGCCGCCGTCGAGCGCACCCTGCGCGAGGCCGCTACCGCCTACACCGAACCCGGCCACCCGCACGGCTGCCTCGTCGTCCACGCCGCCGCGAACTGCTCGAACCCGGAGGTGGAGCAGTCGCTGCGAGACCGTCGCAACGCCAACATCGACGCCTTCGAAAGCCGCATCAGGGCCGATGTCGCCGCCGGCGTGCTGCCGTCCGCCACCGACGCCGCCGCCCTGGCCCGTCACACCGGCGCGATGATCCAGGGCATGTCACAACAGGCACGGGACGGGGCGAGCAGGGAGGAACTGGAGGCGGTCGCGGAAATTGCCCTGGCCATCTGGCCCCGCACAGGAACCCGCACGGGTTAGGCTGCCTGCTGGACGCCGGTGCGTCCGATGCGTCGCGGAAATGACAACAACGAACAGCCTCCCACGCATGGACACCACAAGTGGTCTAGTCCACAATGCGTAACCAGAGCGCGTGTGCAACGCGCACCAAGCCTCCGTCTTCCCCGCACAGGAAGACGGACCGAGGATCCGAGGCTCTCTGCCCTGACTGCCCCGGCTCCTCAATCCTTCGGCCGACCGGGACCGCACACCCCACGGCCGATGTTGCTCCGGGCTGCGGTGCCGGGAGGGTTGAGGGTCCCTCTCAGGCGCCGCGGCCCGCGGGTGTTTCAGGGCCGTACGAACCCCCGGGTACGCTCGCACACGTGCCCTCCATGAACGAACTCGTACGCCAGCACACCGCCCTCGACGACACCGATCTCGAGTGGCTGCACCTGCTGGTCTCGGAGTGGCAGCTGCTCTCCGACCTCTCCTTCGCCGACCTGGTCCTGTGGGTCCCCACCAGCGACGGCACCCGGTACGTCTCGGTCGCCCAGATGCGGCCCAACACCGGCCCGACCTCGTACCAGGACGACATGGTGGGCCACCTCGTCCCGCGCGGCCGCCGTCCGATGCTGGACGCCGCCCTCGACGAGGGGCGCATCGTGCGCGAGGGCGACCCCGAGTGGCGCGAGGAGGTGCCCGTCCGGGTCGAGTCGATCCCCGTACGGCGGGAGGGGCGCGTCCTCGGCGTCATCGCACGCAACACCAACCTCCTCACCGTGCGCACCCCGAGCCGCCTCGAACTCACCTATCTGCAGAGCGCCTCCGACCTGGCGCAGATGATCGCGGCAGGGTCCTTCCCGTTCGCGAACCAGCAGCTCGACATGGACGCCTCACCCCGCGTGGGCGACGGCCTGATCCGGCTCGACGCCGACGCCATCGTCCAGTACGCCTCTCCCAACGCCCTGTCCGCCTACCACCGGCTCGGCCTCGCCTCCGACCTCGTCGGCCAGCACCTGGGCCGCACCACCGCCGAACTCGCCCCCACCCGGGGCCCGGTGGACGAGGCGCTCGCCAAGGTCGCCAGCGGCTGGGCGCCGCGCGAGTTCGAGATCGAGGCCAGTGACGGGGTCATCCAGTTCCGCGCGATCCCGCTGAAGCCGAAGGGCACCCGCATCGGTTCCCTCGTCCTGCTCCGGGACGTCACCGAACTGCGTCGGCGTGAGCGCGAGTTGATCACCAAGGACGCCACCATCCGGGAGATCCACCACCGGGTCAAGAACAACCTCCAGACGGTGGCCGCGCTGCTGCGCCTCCAGGCCCGGCGCATCGAGTCCGACC
This sequence comes from [Streptosporangium] indianense, assembly GCF_021474405.1. Classification (GTDB taxonomy): domain Bacteria; phylum Actinomycetota; class Actinomycetes; order Streptomycetales; family Streptomycetaceae; genus Streptomyces; species Streptomyces indiaensis. The sequence continues at coordinate 23,289 of NZ_JAKEIO010000109.1, read as the reverse complement.
GCGGGCGCGAGGCTCTCGAAGAAGCGGTGCGACGTGTCGGATCGATTGCGATCGTGCACGAGACGCTCTCCCAGAACCTGGACGAGCGTGTGGAGTTCGACGACATCGCCGACCGCGTCCTGGCGATGGTCGCGGAGATCTCCCCGGGCAAGGTGGCGGGCCGGCGCACCGGCCGTTTCGGCATTCTCGACGCCGAGGTCGCCACACCCCTGTCGATGGTGCTGACCGAGGTCCTGCAGAACGCGCTGGAGCACGGGTTCCGCGAGGGCGACACCGGCACGGTCGAGGTGTCGGCGGTGCGCGGCGGCACGACCAAGGAGGCCCGACTGCTGGTCACGGTCCAGGACGACGGGGTGGGCCTGCCCGACGGCTTCGACCCGCACACCGCCGGCAATCTCGGGCTCCAGATCGTGCGGACGCTGGTGGAGGGCGAGCTGGGCGGCACGTTCGACATGGTCCCGGCCCCCGAGCGCGGCACCCGAGTGATCCTCGACATCCCGGTGCGCTCCCAGAAGTAGCGGAAACCGCAGCGCAAACCGAAAGCCTCGCGAAGGGCCCGGAAAAAGCGATGAGCCCCGGGCCACCAAGTGGCCCGGGGCTAAAGCTCGTTGCTGCTTGTCTAAGCGCATCGGGGGAACTGCGCGCTGCGGCTCGGGGGCGGGAGATGCGTACTCGCTGCACGCGCCGCCAAGCTCAGGCTGTCAGCAGGGGTGGGTGTCAGGCGGAGGCCTGACGAGCCCGGTTGCGAGCGGCGCGGCGCTTCATGGCGCGGCGCTCGTCCTCGCTGAGACCACCCCAGACGCCGGAGTCCTGGCCGGACTCGAGCGCCCACTGCAGACACTGCTCGATCACCGGGCAGCGACGGCAGACGGCCTTGGCTTCCTCGATCTGCAGCAGCGCAGGACCGGTGTTGCCGATGGGGAAGAAGAGCTCGGGGTCTTCCTCGCGGCAAACGGCGTTGTGACGCCAGTCCATGGCTGCTACCTCTCCTTGGTATTACGTGCAGGTGCTTGTGAATGTGAACGCTTTCACGAATCCCTCAACAAGTGAAGGGCCGACCGTCAGGGTCACCTGACGAAGGTCCTGTGTGTTGGAGAGGGGTTCCGGTGATCAGTGGAGGCCGGTCTTGCGGGCCGTCCCGATCGCCACGTAGAGACTCGCAAACCTCAGCGGCGGATACAACCCCTTCTGGAAAGTTTTTTTTGATTCTTCGGTGTCGACTAGGTCACAGCCGTACTTCCATGGGGTGGATCCTGGCCTAAACGTTCGAGTGAAAGGACTTTAGCCAGTTCTGCTCACACAATCACACGCAGTGCACGGCGTACGCCTGTGAACGTCACGCTGGTCCGCAGCCCCAGGTGGTCACCGTCCATCTGGAGGGGGAGCGGGACCTTCGAATGCAAGGTGAACTCTGTCAAGTCGTGCAGAGAGGTGGCGTGCTTCCCCTGGGGTCCACGCTCGGGGGACGAAGTGAGCAACTGGGTGCCATACCGGGCAACCGCCGCAGTGGAGAGGCGGCTGAGACCGAAGAGGTCGAGGCCGGTATCGAACGAGGCTTTAGGCGCCGCGTAGATCGGGCGATTCCCCAGAAACGTCCAGGGCGAGGTGTTCGAGACTATGGACAGCACCAGATCGGTGACCGGATCCTCCCCGGCCCGCTCCAGGGTGATCGTCCCGTTACGGCGGTTCGGCTCACCCAGGAGCTGACGCATCACCTGGCGCACGTAGAGAGCGTGCGTGGATTTCCGGCCGCGCTCGCGATGCTGCTCCACACGCCCCACGACACCGGCGTCGAAGCCGAGCCCCGCGTTGAAGGTGAACCAGCGGGACGGCACCGACTCGTCCTCGGTGCCCGGCGTGCCCGAGGTCAGGCCCAGGCCGACGGTCCGCTCGCTGCCGTCGCGCAGGGCGTCCAGCAGCGCGCCGGTGGCCTCCACGGCGTCGTTGGGCAGCCCCAGGGCGCGGGCGAAGACGTTGGTGGAGCCGCCCGGGACCACCGCGAGGCCCGGAAGATGCCCGGGGGCGGGGCCGGCGTGCAGGAGGCCGTTGACCACTTCGTTGACCGTACCGTCGCCGCCGAGGGCCACCACCAGGTCGATGTCGTCGCTGTCCGCCGCGTGCCGGCCGAGGTCGCGCGCGTGACCGCGGTACTCGGTCGTGACCGCTTCGAGCTTCATCTCGCTGGCGAGCGCGTGGATCAGTACGTCGCGTGTGCGCGCACTTGTGGTGGTTGCCGCCGGATTGACCACGAGGAGTGCACGCATGACTGGCAGCGTACCTACTGGGGGGTACCGGGCCCATACCGAGGTGGGGATCAGGTAAGAGAGCGGTGGTGAACCTGGGCACGAGGGGCGCGTACGACCAGGGCTACCCTTCAGGGGTGAGCAGTGAGCAGACCCCCACCACCGAGGAAACCACCGGCCCGCGCCCCCGGCGTCTGACGTACGCCGCGCTGCTGGCCGCGCTGGAGGGCCTCGCGCTGGTCGTCGGCGGGGTCTGGATCCTCGTCCTCGGCCTCACGGGGCATCCCGACGACCGTCAGCAGGCGGTGACCGGAGGCATCACGCTGGTCGTGCTGGCGCTGCTGCCGCTGTTCGCGGCGCGCGGGCTGCTCGCCCTGCGCAGCTGGAGCCGCGGCCCGGCCGTGATCACCCAGCTCATGGCGCTGCCGGTGGCCTACAACCTGCTGCAGGCCGACAGCATGGCCATCCCGGGCGGGATCGCCCTGGCGGTGGTGGCCGTCGCGTCGCTCGTGCTGCTGGTGAACCCCGAGACGACCCGGGCCCTCGGGATCCGCGGGCCCGGCAACTCGGGCGACCTCCAGAAGTAGCCGTCACTCCTCGACGAGGAGCTTCTCCCTCAGCTGCGCCAGCGTGCGCGCCAGCAGCCGGGAGACGTGCATCTGGGAGATGCCGACCTCCTGGGCGATCTGTGACTGGGTCATGTTGCCGAAGAATCGCAGCAGCAGGATCCGCTTCTCACGCGGCGGGAGATCCTCCAGCAGGGGCTTGAGGGATTCCCGGTACTCCACGCCCTCCAGCGCCTCGTCCTCGGCGCCGAGGGTGTCCGCGACCGCCGGGGACTCGTCGTCTGTGTCGGGAACGTCCAGGGACAGCGTGGAGTACGCGTTGGCGGACTCCAGGCCCTCCAGGACCTCCTCCTCCGAGATCGCCAGCTTCTCGGCGAGCTCGTGGACCGTGGGGGAGCGGCCGTGCAGCTGTGAGAGCTCGGCCGTGGCCGTGGTCAGCGCCAGGCGCAGCTCCTGCAGCCGGCGCGGGACGCGCACCGCCCAGCCCTTGTCGCGGAAGTGCCGCTTGATCTCGCCGACCACCGTCGGGGTCGCGTACGTCGAGAACTCCACACCGCGATCGGGGTCGAAACGGTCGACCGACTTGATCAGCCCGATCGTGGCGACCTGGGTGAGGTCGTCCAGCGGCTCGCCCCGGTTGCGGAAGCGGCGCGCGAGATGCTCCACGAGCGGCAGATGCATCCGGACCAGCTGGTTGCGCAGCTCCGCGTACTCGGGGCTGCCACTGCTCAGCGTGCGCAGCTTGAGGAACATCTCGCGCGCCCCGCTGCGGTCCGGAGAGCCGTGCTGCGCACTCTGCGCGTGGGGTGCACGCGGCGCCTGATCCTCGGAGTCTCGCTCGTGCTCGCTCATCGTCCCGCCCGTCGCCCTTCCCCGCGCCCTCGCCTCCTCCGCCACTCTCGACTTCTCGCGAGTGGGGGGACCCCCCTGGGCCGGGGATGCTCCGATCCCCCCGCCCGGAGGCGCGCTCCGCACGGCGCCGTCCCGGTCGGGCCGCCCGCCGCCCGGGAGGACGACCCCCGCGGAGTCGTCCTCGGGATGCGGGCGTGCCTGCTCGGGGATGCCGTCGATGCCGTCCGCCATGCGCCGGGCACCCTTCGGGCCGCTCACGCCCGTGCCCTCGGCCGGCAGCTCTCGTGTGCCGCGCTCTTCGTCCCGCACCGGCCCGTCCTCGCTCCTCACGCCGGCCCGGGTCCCGCGCCGCGCTGTTTGTAGAGGCTGATCGAAACGGTTTTGTCCTTGTCCACGGCGGAAGAGACCTTGCCCGCGAGAGCGGACAGGACGGTCCAGGCGAAGGTGTCCCGCGAGGGGGCATGACCGTCCGTGGTCGGCGCCGAGACGGTGACCTCGAGTGAGTCGTCGACGAGGCGGAAGACACAACTGAGCACCGAGCCGGGCACGGCCTGCTGAAGCAGGATCGCGCAGGCCTCGTCCACTGCGATGCGCAGGTCCTCGATCTCGTCGAGGGTGAAGTCCAAACGGGCCGCGAGACCGGCCGTGGCTGTACGCAGCACCGACAGGTAGGCCCCCGCGGCCGGCAGCCGGACTTCCACGAAGTCCTGGGTCGCGGGCTCGCCTGCGATCTGGGACACCCTCACCTCCATGGTGGTACAAGCGTTTCAGGGCCGAGGGTCGTCCCCCGGGATAACGCGATACGTGGTTCAGCGGTGACGCTACCGCGCTCTCGGCGGTCCTGTCCCCGGGACCCCAACCCCTTGTCGTCACTCACAGTAAACCTGTGGATACGCTCCGTGTCTAGGGGTTGGGCGGGCCCAAAAGGGAAGAGCGCGCGCCGGGTTGACGTACCCAGACGTCAGACGGTCGAACCGTCCGCCGCCGGGGTCCTGTCGCGTCACACCAGGACATGGTCGACGAAGCACCAACGCCAGGTCTCCCCGGGCTCGTGTGTCCGCATCACGGGATGACCGGACTCCTTGTGATGCTCCGACGCGTGCCGTCCCGGCGAGGAGTCGCAGCAGCCGACGTGACCGCAGCTGAGACACAGCCGCAGCTGCACCGGATCCATGCCCTCCGCCAGACACTCCGGACACGTCTCGCTGAGCGGGCCGGGTTCGGGGTGCGGCAGCGCTTCGGCATGCGTGCACTGTTTCATGATTGCCAGGTTACGACGGTCGGGCGGAAGGCCGCGTCGAAAAATGAGGGTGGGCGAGAACGATGGACGTGATGCCACTGCTGCTGCTCGTGGCGGGCAGTGCCGCGATCGCGGCGGCCGCACGGCGCACCCCGGTGCCGGCGCCGCTGCTGCTGGTGGCCGTGGCACTGGCGGTCAGCTACGTCCCGGGGGTGCCCGAGTACACGCTCGACCCGCACGTCGTCCTGCCGCTGATCCTGCCGCCGCTGCTGCACACGGCCGCGACCGACAGCTCCTATCTCGACCTGCGGGCGCAGTTGCGGCCGGTCGCGATGCTGTCCGTCGGGTACGTGCTCTTCGCGACCTTCGTCGTCGGCTGGGCCCTGTACGTGATCGTGCCGGGGATGCCGCTGACCGCGGCCCTGGTCTTCGGCGCGGTGGTGGCGCCCCCGGACGCGGTCGCGGCTACGGCGGTCGCCCGCCGGGTGGGGCTGCCGTCGCGGATCACCACGATCCTCCAGGGCGAGTCCCTGCTCAACGACGCCACCGCCATCACCGCCTACCGGGTGGCCCTGGCCGCCGCCGTCGGCGAGGGCGTGACCTGGGCCGAAGGCATCGGCGAGTTCCTGCTCGCGGCCGTCGGCGGCGTCCTGGTGGGCCTGGTGCTGATGGCGCCGATCCACTGGCTGCGCACGCACGTGAAGGAGGCGCTGCTGCAGAACACGCTGTCCCTGCTGATCCCCTTCGTCGCGTACGCCGTCGCCGAGCAACTGCACGCCTCCGGTGTCCTCGCGGTCGTGGTCGTCGCGCTCTACCTGGGGCACCGCGCGTGGGAGGTCGATTTCGCGACCCGTCTGCAGGAGGAGGCGGTCTGGAAGATGGTCGCCTTCGTCCTGGAGTCGGCGGTGTTCGCGCTGATCGGCCTGCAGCTGCCCGTGGTGCTGCGGGGGCTCGGGGAGTACGAGGGTATCGACGCCGCCTGGTACGCGCTCGCCGTGTTCCTGGTCGTCGTCGCTTCCCGGTTCGTCTGGGTGTACCCCGCCACCTTCCTGCCACGGATGCTGTCGGCCCGGGTGCGGGAACGGGAGGAGAACCCCACGTGGAAGGGGCCCTTCGTCATCGCGTGGGCCGGGATGCGGGGTGTGGTCTCGCTGGCCATCGCCTTCTCCATCCCGCTCACCATGCACGACGGCGAGGAGCCCTTCCCGCAGCGCAACCTCATCCTCTTCCTGACCTTCACGACGGTCATCGGGACCCTGGTCGTACAAGGCCTGACCCTGCCGCCGCTCATCCGGGTGCTGAAGTTCCCCGGGCGGGACGCGCAGACCGAGACGCTCGCAGAGGCCAACGCCCAGGCGCAAGCCTCGCGGGCCGCCGAGCGGCGCCTGGACGAGCTCCTCACCGACGAGCGCAACGCCCTGCCCGCCCCGCTCGCCGACCGGCTGCGCACCGTGCTGGAGCGCCGTCGCAACGCCGTCTGGGAGCGGCTCGGCCAGGCCAACCCGATCACCGGGGAGTCCGTGGACGACACCTACCGGCGACTGTCGAGGGAGATGATCAGCGCCGAGCGCGAGGTGTTCGTCAGACTCCGGGACGGCCGTTACATCGACGACGAGATGCTGCGGACCCTGCTGCGCAGGCTGGACCTGGAGGAGGCGGCGGCGTTCCGGGAGGCGGCGTGACGGCTGAGCGGCGCCCCGGGTGTGGGAAGAGCGGCGCCGAGGGACACGCGGGGGATCCTCAGGGGAAAGGGCGGCCGGTGACCACGGCAGCGACCGTCGTCCCGCGCGGGAAGGCCCCCTCGCCGGCCAGCGTGACGAGCCCGAACAGCAGCTTGGCGACGTACAAACGCTCCACCGCCAGGCCGTGCCGCTGCTCGAAGTCCGCCGCGAAGGCGTCGAGCTCGGCGGGCACGCGCGCGTAGCCACCGCCATGGAAACGCTCGTCAAGGCTCCAGGTGCCGCGCCGGCCGCCGAACGCCGCACGCTGCAAGGCCTCCGTCTCGGCGCTCAGGAAGCCGCCCTTGAGCACCGGCACACCGAGGGCGCGCATGCCGGTGCCGAGACCGGCGGCCAGCCCCGCGAGCGTGCCGCCGGTGCCGCAGGCCACGGCGACGACCTCGGCCCGGCCGCGCAGTTCGGCGCCGAGTGCCCGGCAGCCGCGTACGGCCTCGGCGTTGCTGCCGCCCTCGGGGACGACGTACGCGTCCTCGGCGTCCGCCGCGCGCAGGATGCCGGCCAGGTCCCGCGGCGAGGCCTTGCGGCGGTAGGTCGCCCGGTCCACGAAGTGCAGCCGCATGCCGTCCGCCGCGCAGCGGCTCAGTGAGAGGTTGAGGGGACGCCCGGCCAGCTCGTCGCCGCGTACCACACCGACCGTGGGGATGCCGAGCAGCCGGCCGGCCGCGGCCGTGGCACGCAGGTGGTTGGACCAGGCGCCGCCGAAGGTGACGACGGGACGGCCGGCGGCCGCTGCAAGGTTCGGCGCGAGCTTGCGCCATTTGTTGCCGATCAGCTCGGGGTGGATCAGATCGTCCCGCTTCAGCAGCAGCCGCACGCCCCTGCGCTCGAACCGCTCGTCCACGACCTCCTGCACCGGTGACGGCAGCCGGGGCCGCAGCGCGGCGAGTCCTGGGGTGTCGGGGCCGGTCACCGGGCCATTGTCACCCAGACGTGGGAGAGGAGGGTGCCCCGGGCTGACGCCGGCGCCGCGCCCCGGGCTGACCCCGCGGCGCCCCGGCCCCCGGTCCGCGTCCCCGGCACGGGCGCTTCCGAACGCCCCGGGACGGCCCCCCTTTGCCCAGTACTGCGAAGATCCATTCCCCCTCTTTCGGGTAATAGCACCACGAGGTCGCGTGCGGAAGGCTTGCCGTGCACATCGATGCCCGGGGCATATGGGCGTCGGTCACGACCGGGAGGGCAGTTCTCTATGTCGGTAGGCGAAGAGGTCCGCACGGAGCAGACCAAGCCGCAGCAGAGTCTCGGCACGGCGGCCGCGCGGAACCTGGCCACCACGACCAAGTCCGTGCCGCAGATGCAGGAGATCAGCTCGCGCTGGCTGCTGCGGATGCTGCCATGGGTCGACATCCAGGGCGGCACGTACCGGGTGAACCGACGGCTGACGTTCGCCGTGGGCGACGGCCGGGTGACGTTCGTGAAGACCGGCGACCGCGTCGAGGTCATCCCCGCCGAGCTGGGCGAGCTGCCGGCGTTGCGGTCGTACGAGGACGAGGAGGTGCTCTTCGAGATCTCCCGCCGCTGCGAGCAGAGGGAGATCCCGGCGGGCGAGGTGATCGCCTCCTTCGGCAGCCCGTCCGACGAGGTGTACCTGCTGGCGCACGGCAGGGTGGAAAAGGTCGGCACGGGCCCCTACGGGGACGACGAGTCCCTCGGAGTCCTCGCCGACGGCGCCTACTTCGGCGACGAGGCGCTGTTCGACGAGGACGCCATCTGGGAGTTCACGGCCCGCGCCCTCACCGCGTGCACCGTGCTCGTGCTGTCCCGCCAGGAGTTCCAGCAGATCGCGGAGCGCTCGGACACCCTGCGCGAACACCTCCGGCAGCGCCGCTCGATCCCCTCCCAGCGCTCCAACAAGTACGGCGAGAAGGAGATCGACCTCTCCTCCGGCCACTCCGGCGAGCCGGACATCCCGCACACCTTCGTCGACTACGAGGCCCGGCCCCGTGAGTACGAACTGAGCGTCGCCCAGACCGTGCTGCGCATCCACACCCGCGTGGCCGACCTCTACAACCAGCCCATGAACCAGACCGAGCAGCAGATCCGGCTGACGGTCGAGGCGCTCAAGGAGCGCCAGGAGCACGAGCTCATCAACAACCGCGACTTCGGACTCCTGCACAACTGCGAGTACGACCAGCGGATCCAGCCGCACGACGGCGTGCCCGGCCCGGACGACATGGACGAGCTGCTCAGCAGGCGCCGCGGCACCAAGCTGCTCCTCGCCCACCCGCGTGCCATCGCCGCGTTCGGCCGCGAGCTCAACAAGCGGGGACTGGTGCCCGAGACCATCGACATGGCCGGCAACCGCATCCCGACCTGGCGCGGTGTGCCGATCTTCCCGTGCAACAAGATCCCGGTCTCGGACGCCCGGACGACGTCCATCATCGCCCTGCGGACCGGGGAGGCCGACCAGGGTGTCATCGGGCTGCGCGCCTCCGGCATCCCGGACGAGATCGAGCCGAGCCTGTCGGTGCGCTTCATGGGCATCAACGAACAGGCCATCATCAAGTACCTGGTCACGGCCTACTACTCGGCCGCGGTCCTGGTACCGGACGCGCTCGGCGTCCTGGAGAACGTCGAGATCGGCCGCTGGCGGTGACGCCTGCGGCATGCCTGCCGTGTCCCCGCCCGTCGGGGCGGGTACATGCTCGGGGTACGCGCCCAGCGACAGCGGAAGCGCCACCCTCCGCTCCTTCTCCGAGGCGGTCCCATGGGTGAGTCCCTCACGGAGTCCAGGACGGAGACGGCGCGGCCCGCCCCCGGCGGGCAGCGCCACGCCGAGCACCGGCGGACGGCCGGGACACCGGAGGGGCGAGGGGCCGCCGGGCCGCAGCGGGACGGCCGGCCGGCGCCGGCCGAGGAGCACGAGGCACGCATGCTGCTGGAGCGGGCCCGGGCGGAGGTCGATCCGGTGCTGCGGGCCGCGCTCGGCTCGCTGCCTGGGCCGATGCGCCGGATCGCGCAGTACCACTTCGGCTGGGAACAGGCCGACGGCACGGTGGTGGAGGGGGGATCCGGCGCGGCGGCGGAGGGGGGCTCCGGCAAGGCGATCCGGCCCGCGCTGGTCCTCGCCGCCGCGGCGGCACGCGGCGGGTCCGAGGCGCGGGCGGGGGCGGCTCGGGCAGCTGCGGCGGTGGAGCTGGTCCACCACTTCACACTGCTGCATGACGAGGTGACGGACCGGGAGACCACCCGTCGTCATCGCCCCACCGCGTGGACGGTGTTCGGTGACGCCGACGCCATCCTCGCCGGAGACGCCCTGCAGGCGCTGGCCCTGCGGCTGCTCGCGCAGGATCCGCACCCGGCCGCGCCGGCCGCCGCCGTCCGGCTCGCGGACTGCGTCGTCGAACTGTGCGCGGGGCAGCACGCGGACACGGCCCTGGAGCGGTGCGCCCCCACGGAGGTCACGCTCGACGAGGTGCTCGCCATGGCGGAGGCCAAGACGGGTGCCCTGATCGGAAGTGCCTGCGCGATCGGCGGACTGTACGCGGGTGCCTCGGAGACGGAAGTGGCGGCGCTGGACGCATTCGGCCGGGAGGCCGGGCTCGCCTTCCAGCTCATCGACGACGTCGCCGGCATATGGGGCGATCCGTGCCGCACCGGCAAGCCCGGCGGTGCCGACGTGGCCGCCCGCAAGAAGTCCCTGCCCGTGGCCGCGGCCTTCGCCTCCGGTCACCCGGCTGCGGCCGAACTCGCCGAACTGTACGCACGACCGGCCGAGACGGAGGACCTGGAGCGCATCGCCCTGGCGGTGGAGCGGGCGGGCGGCCGTGACTGGGCCCAGGGCCAGGCGGCCGACCGGATGGCCCGGGCGATGCAGCAACTGGCCCGAGCGGTGCCGGACCCGGAGGCGGCGGGCGGCCTGCTGGCGCTCGCCGAGTGCGTGACACGGCGGACCGGATGAGGGCCCACGGAGGTCGGCGACCGCAGGGGTCGGCGACCAGCGGCAGCCGGTGGCCCGCACCGGCTGGAGGTCCCCTCCTCCGCTACGACTGACCAGACCGGCGAGGCTCCTTCGGGTCGCCGAAGGACAGGACTCCGGAGCGCCGGAGCCGTGCGGCTCCTGACCCCGCGCGGCCACCGGCCTCCGGTCGGCGGGTCCCGCACTGCCCCACGGTGTGCGGGGCCCGCCCCTTCTCGCCGTGACGGCCGGATCAACTCCCGGATCCATCCCTGCACCGGCTCCCGGATCCACCCCTGCACAGGCTCGCACGCGGCGCGTGCCCGGGCTCCCGCTCGGCGCGTGCACCGCTCCGCACCGGCGCGCGCACCGCTCCGCACCGGTCGGGATTGGGCAGACGTTCGACTGAATCCCGCCAAGATCTTGCTCGCGGCGTCCTGCCGGAGCCGGTCCCCCTACGATCGACGCCCGTCGGGACGAGCGAAGGGGCGGGGCATGGGTGTGGCCATCCGGACGGCGGGTGCAGGGGACAGGGAGCTGATCGTCCGGCTCCTGGACGAGGCGTTCCAGGACGATCCCGTGAGCGGCTGGGTCTTCCCCGGTGCGGAGGAGCGCCGTGCCAAGCACCCCGGGCTCATGGCCGCCTTCACCGACATCGTGCTCGCGGCCGGCCGCATAGACGTCACCGAGGACGGCTCGGCCTGCGCCTTGTGGCTCTCCATGCCCGCAGGTGACGGGCACGAAGGCCAGGGTGCCGAGGGCCACGGCGACGTCTCCGGCGAGGAAGGACCGGCCCAGGTGCGGGAGGCCGTCGACCCCGACAACGAGCGCATCGAGGCGATCGGCCGGCTGACGGCAGCCATCCATCCCACCGGGCGGGCCCACGAGTATCTGTGGATGATCGGTGTGGCGCCCGGCCGTCAGGGCGAGGGTCTGGGGACCGCGCTCATCGAGGCCGTCCTCGACCGCTGCGACCGTGAGGGGCTGCCCGCCTATCTGGAAGCCAGCAGCGCCCGCAGCCGCGTGCTGTACGAGCGCCTGGGCTTCGCGCCCGCCGGCCCGGCTCTCGACCTTCCGGACGGCCCCGCGATGTGGCCCATGTGGCGCGAGCCCCGGTCACACGGCCGGCCTGCCTAGACCCACCGGAGAGCGCGCCGTCCGCCTGCCACGGGAGCGGCGACGCCCACGGCATGCCAGCATGCGGAATCCTTTCTCCCACTTTCGGTGATTCATCGTCATCCCCTTGCTACCACTACAACGGGAGTACTACAACTGGAGTTGTTGCAGCGGCTGTCTACGGAAAGAGACCGGCTTGCGAAAGCTCACGTACTACATCGCCTGTTCCCTCGACGGCTTCATCGGTGACCCGAGCGGAGACGCGACAGCGATGATGCAGCTCCTCGACGGGGAGTTCCTCGACTTCCTGAGGACGGAATACCCGGACGCCGTGCCCACCCAGGGGCGCCGTGCCCTCGGCTTCGACGATCTGCCGAACAAGCGGTTCGACACCATCATTCAGGGACGGGGCAGTTACGACCTCGCCCTGAAGGAGGGCATCACCAGCCCCTACGCCCATCTGCGGGAGTACGTCGCCTCCAGGAGCCTGGAGAAGTCGCCCGACCCGAACGTCGAGATCATCGCGGACGACCTGGTCGGGAAGGTACGCGAACTGAAGGCAGAGGACGGCGCGTTCGGCATCTACCTGTGCGGCGGCTCCCAGGTCGCCGGGGAACTGGTCGACGAGATCGACGAGCTGGTCATCAAGACCTACCCGCTCGTCTACGGCGCGGGCATGCCGATGTTCGGCTCCGGGTTCGCGATCTCGGAGTTCACCCTGGGGTCGGTGCGCACGTTCGGCAACGGCGCCCTGGTGCGCACGTACAGCAGGAAGCGCTGAACCCCCGACCGGCCTACCCTGAGGACATGGGCAGCGAAGAACACGTCTGTCCCAGCTGCGGACAGCCAGTGGAGACGGTGGTCCGGCGTCACAAGACGCTGGGCACCTGGGTCCCCCGATGGGTGGCGGGCCCGTGCGGCAACCCGGAGTGCGGGGCCTACGACGCGGACGCCGTGAACAGCGGCCACACCGTCGAGGGCACGCGTGCCGGGGAGACCCACCCGGCCACCGGAGAGCTTGCCCCGCCCGCGAGAACGGCCCCGCCCGAAGCCGGCTCCGGCCCGTCCGACGGGCCCCGATACGGGCCCGGCCAGAGCCCCGGGGAAAGCGCCGCGAAGAATTCCTGAACCCGTGTCGAGATACGCCACCCGGCTCCGACGTCCCCTGTGAAGAGCCGCCCGGCAGGGCGGTGCGAGCGAAGGAGCGGACTGATGAAGTACCTGGTCATGGTGCAGGGCACGCAGGCGGACTACGAGGCCATGCGGGGCAAGGCGTCGGCGGACTCCCCGGTCTGGAGCGAGGAGGACATCAAGACCATGTTCGCCTACATGGGCGCCATCAACGACGACCTCTCCGAGAGCGGTGAGCTCGTCGACGCGCAGGGCTTGGCCGAGCCGGCACAGACCCGCCACGTCGCCCTCGGCGACGACGGCAAGGCCGTGATCACCGACGGGCCGTACGGCGAGACCAAGGAGCTGTTGGCCGGCTACTGGGTCCTGGAGTGCGAGAGCCTGGAGCGGGTCACGGAGATCGCCGACCGGGTCTCCCGCTGCCCCCAGCCGGCCGGCGCCCCCCGCCACCCGGTCGTGATCCGCCCGATCATGGACGGCTCCGGGGACCTCTGACGGACGGCCGACACCGACGGACACGCCCGTGCGGGACACACCCGAGATCGAGGACCTGCTGCGCGACAACGCGCCGCAGGTCCTCGGCGCGCTGGTCAGACGGTACGGGCACTTCGACGCCGCCGAGGACGCCGTGCAGGAGGCACTGCTCGCGGCGGCCGGGCAGTGGCCCGAAGCAGGCGGGCCCGGCAATCCGCGCGGCTGGCTGATCAAGGTCGCCTCGCGGCGGCTCACCGACGCCCTGCGCAGCGACGAGGCCCGGCGGCGGCGCGAGGAGCGGGCCGCCGCACTCACGCCCCGGGACGCCTTCACGGCACCGCCGCCCGGGGAGCGGGCGCCTCGCGAGGACGACACGCTGTCGCTGCTGTTCCTGTGCTGCCACCCGGACCTCTCGCCGCCCGCGCAGATCGCGCTGACATTGCGGGCCGTGGGCGGTCTGACCACCGCGGAGATCGCCCGGGCGTATCTGGTCCCCGAGGCGACGATGGCGCAGCGGGTCAGCCGGGCCAAGCAGAAGGTGCGGGGCGTGCGCTTCGGCCGCCCGGACCGCTGGGAACAGCGGCTCCCGTCCGTCCTGCAGACCCTCTACCTGATCTTCAACGAGGGTTACACGGCCACCTCGGGCGCCGCCCTGCAACGGCATGACCTCGCGGGTGAGGCCGTGCGGTTGACCCGCACGGTCCACCGGCTGCTGCCCGGCGACTGCGAGGTGGCCGGTCTGCTCGCGCTGATGCTGCTCACCGACGCCCGGCGCGACGCGCGCAGCGGCCCGACCGGCGAGCTGATCCCCCTCGACGAGCAGGACCGCGACCGCTGGGACCGCGCGTCCATCGAAGAGGGCGTCGCACTGGTCACCCAGGCCCTCTCCCGGGGGCGTCCGGGGCCGTTCCAACTGCGCGCCGCCATCGCCGCCGTGCACGACGAGGCACCCTCGCCCGAGGCGACGGACTGGGCGGAGATCCTGGGCCTGTACGACGTCCTGGTCGGCCTGGTGCCCGGCCCGGTCGAGCGTCTCAACCGCGCGGTCGCCGTGGCCATGGTCCACGGCCCGCACACAGGCCTGGCCGAAGTGGACTCCCTGGCAGATGAGTTGAAGGGCCACCGTCTGGACGCCGTACGAGGCCACCTCTTGGAGCGCGCGGGTCGGCCCGAAGCCGCCCGGGCCGCCTACGAGTCGGCGGCGGCCCAGACCCTCAGCCTGCCCGAGCAGCGCTATCTCCGGTCCCGGGCGGCCCGGTTGCGCGACTAGCGTATGAGGCATGGGTGTACCGGGGGAGCGGTGCCGCACAGTGTGGCGCCGGGTGGTGATCGGGTGGGCGCTGCTCGTGGCGGTCGCGGGCGCTCTGACGCTGTGGATGCAGGACTCCGCGCAGCCGCGGGGACCGTACGTCTGGCAGGATGCGGATCCCGATGCGGACCCCGACGAGCCACCGGCCCTGCCGACCTGCCCGACGACCGGGGCGGTCGCCTGCGCCTACGCCGACATGCCCTGACCGCGCGACCGGCCCGTCACCGGATCCCGGCTCGTCAGGCAGTACGTGCCGCCGGACGGGTCGCGCAGCACCGTCCAGCCGGAGAAGCCGGCCACGAAGCCGGCCCCGAGCCGTTCGTGGTGGGCCCGGGTCGCCGCGACGTCGGCGCAGGCGAGGTCGAGGTGGGCCGAGGCCGTGCCCTCCTCCCCGAGGCGTTGCAGGAGCAGCCGGACCGGGAGGCCGGGCGGCGGCTCGACCACGTGGAACTCCGGCAGGGCGCCCGGGCGCGACTCCCAGCCGTCGAGCAGCGCGCTCCAGAAGGCGACCTCGGCGTCGTAGGCCGAGGGCGGGACGTCCACGCACACCTGGTCGAGACGGCTGCCCCGCACCACGCCCGGCCGCGCCGACTGGCCGCGCCAGGGGTCCGCGCAGAACAACTGGCCGCCGGGCGAGCGCAGCACGACGAGCGACCCCAGGTCGGTCACCACGCTCGCGCCGAGCCGCACCGCCGCGCCGGCGAACTCCGGTACGTCGTCCACGCAGAAGTCGAGGTGCGCGCCTCCGGAACCCGGGCCGACCGCCTGCACCTTCACGCACGCGTCGGCGCCTTCGGGGAGCAACGTGACGAACTCGTCGTGCTCCCCGCGCAGTTCGGACAGGCGGGTGTCCGTGGCCGCCGTCCAGAAGTCGCAGGCGGCGCCGAAGGTCTCACGCGGGCGATCGATGAAGGCGTACGTCCAGCTGATCCTCATGGGCGCGATCGTAGAGGCACGCGCCCCCGCCACCTGCGTGAATCCTCAACGCGGTCGGCGGTGGGGCAGGCGTGGCGACGAAGACCGCGAACGCCGTCGGGAAGACGGCCACGGCCGTCGACCGGGGCTACTCGGTGGGCGGCTACGTCGGTGGTGCCACGATCGGCGGCCGGGACTGGAGCTGATCATCCGCGAACAGAAGAGACCAAGAGTGCAGCATCTTGAGCTGGCCGCGGGAGGCGGAAGCAGTTTCTGGCCCACCGTGTCGTGATGCGGGCACCGGCGGGCCGGGGAAGGAGTCGTCGTGAACGCTCCGGGCCACAACGCGCCTCCGACCGGCGGAGGATGAAGGGTCCCGTGCACGGCGACGGGTACCGGACCCGCGGCCCCCTTCTCGCCCGGTCGGCGCCGTCGCGGGCCGGGTGAAGCCCTGTCGGCCTTCGCCCACCTGTGGCCGGGGGAAGAAGACCGCACCCGGACCGCCATGGACGCCGTGCTCGGCGGCCTCAGCGGACCGGGTGCGGACCGGTAGACCTGACAACCAAGACATTGCAGGTCAAACGGCATGATCCACGATCAGGCCTTCTTGGTCTCCCAGAAGATCTTGTCGATCTGGGCGATGTAGTCCAGCGCCTTCTGGCCGGTGGCCGGGTCGGTCGAGCCCTTGGCGGCCGAGAGGGCCTTCAGGGTGTCGTTGACCAGCTGGTGCAGCTCCGGGTACTTCTCGAAGTGCGGGGGCTTGAAGTAGTCGCTCCAGAGCACCGACACGTGGTGCTTGGCGAGCTCGGCACGCTGCTCCTTGATGACGGTGGCACGCGCCTGGAAGTGCGGGTCGTCGTTGCCGGCCATCTTCTCCTGGACAGCCTTGACCGACTCCGCCTCGATGCGGGCCTGGGCAGGGTCGTACACACCGCAGGGCAGGTCGCAGTGCGCACTGACCTTGACCTTGGGGGCAAACAGGCGGGAAAGCATGGAGCATTCCTTCCTCGTGATCGTCTTCTCACAGGGGACATTACTCCGTGAGGGACGGCTTTTCGCGGGTGCCCCCATGGGCTTAGGACAAAAGTCCGGGGTGAGACTGAGACTGGTGGAGGAAGAACCGGGGAGGTGCCGGGTGATGCCGGAGCTGTCGCAGGAGTCCGAGCGGGGGAGGCCGGCCCCGCCCTTCGGAGTGGCCGAGGTCACCGGGCCGTCCATGGTGCCCACGCTGCACCACGGGGACCTGCTCCTGGTGCACTACGGGGCCCGGGTCAGGCCCGGGGACGTCGTCGTGCTGCGGCACCCCTTCCAGCAGGACCTGCTGGTCGTCAAGCGGATCGCCCAGCGGCGCGAGAGCGGCTGGTGGGTGCTCGGGGACAACGCGTACGCCGGCGGCGACAGCACCGACTACGGCGTCGTGCCCGACGACCTGGTGCTGGGGCGGGTCAGGTTCCGCTACCGGCCGCGCAGCTCCGGCCGGCGGTCGCCCTGGGCGCTGCTGGGCTGGGCACTGTCGGCGGCCAGGCCCGTCCTCTCGGGCACGTCGGGCCGAGTGGCCTCCAGGCGCTTGCGGGCGCGGTAGGCCGCCACGTTGGCGCGGGTGGCGCAGCGGTCGGAGCAGTAGCGCCGCGAGCGGTTCGTCGAGGTGTCGAGGTAGGCGTTGCGGCAGGGCGCGGCCTCGCACAGGCCGAGGCGGTCCACGCCGTACTCGGTCAGGTGGAACGCCAGGCCCATCGCCGCGATCGCCGCGTAGCCCGCCGTCGCGTTCGACGGGTGGTCCGCCAGGTGCATGTGCCACAGGGGGCGGCCGTCGTCGTCGCGGTGGTCGTGCCCGGAGATCTGGGGGCTCACCGGGAACTCCAGCAGCAGCGAGTTCAGCAGGTCGACGGCGAGCCTCTCGTCACCGGTGTCGGCCGCCTCGAAGACCGCGCGCAGCCGGGCCCGGACCGAGCGGAAGCGGGTCACGTCCGCGTCGGTGGCACGGCGAGCCGCCGACTGGCTGGGCCCGAACAGGTCGCGGACGGCCTCGACCGACGTCAGGGCGTCCTTGCCCCGGGCCGGCTCCTCGGTGTTGACGAGGCGCACGGCGTAGTCCGAGTAATAGGCCAGTTCCACTTGTAGTCCTTACGGAGGGGCTTTATGGTCGTGAGCGCGCACTTGTAACAGCTGATGGTGCTTCCAGGGTATTACGAGGGAGGGGATCGATGACGGACGCGGACACCACCACGGCCACCACCGACTGGCAGGCCTGGCAGGCGAGCTGGGACCGCCAGCAGGAGGGGTACATGCCCGACCGCGAGGAGCGGTTCCGGATCATGCTCGACATGGTGGAGGCCCTCGTGGGCACCGCCCCCCGCGTCCTCGACCTCGCCTGCGGCACGGGCAGCATCACCGCCCGGCTGCTCGCCCGGTTCCCGGACGCCACCAGCACCGGCGTAGACCTCGACCCGGCGCTCCTCGCCATCGCCGAGGGCACCTTCGCCGGTGACGAGCGGGTCGGTCTGGTCACCGCCGACCTCAAGGACCCGCACTGGCCGTCGAGACTGCCGTACGTCTCCTACGACGCCGTTCTGACCGCGACGGCCCTGCACTGGCTGCACAAGGAACCCCTCGCGGACCTCTACGGCCGGGTCGCGGGACTCGTCCGTGCCGGCGGTGTCTTCATGAACGCGGACCACATGATCGACGAGACGACGCCCCGGATCAACGCGGCGGAGCGCGCACAACGGCACGCCCGCATGGATCAGGCCAAGCGGAACGGCACCCCCGACTGGGCCGAGTGGTGGCGGCTCGCGGCGAAGGACCCCGCCCTCGCCGGGCCCACAGCCCGGCGCTACGAGATCTACGGCGAACACGCCGACGGCGACACGCCGTCGGCGGCCTGGCACGCGCGCGTGCTGCGCGAGAAGGGGTTCGGTGAGGCCAGGCCGGTGTGGTGCTCGCCCTCGGACACCCTGCTGCTGGCCGTCAAGTAGCACAGACGAAGGGGGCGGTACGGAGATCCCGTACCGCCCCCTCGCCGTGCGTACCGTCAGAGCACCTTGGACAGGAACGACTTCGTCCGCTCGTGCTGCGGGTTCGTCAGCACCTCGCGCGGGTGACCGGATTCGACCACCACACCGCCGTCCATGAAGACCAGGCTGTCGCCCACCTCGCGGGCGAAGCCCATCTCGTGGGTGACGACGATCATCGTCATGCCGGACTCGGCCAGGTCGCGCATGACGTCCAGGACGTCACCGACCAGCTCCGGGTCGAGCGCCGAGGTCGGCTCGTCGAACAGCATCAGCTTCGGATCCATGGCCAGGGCCCGGGCGATGGCGACGCGCTGCTGCTGACCGCCGGAGAGCTGGGAGGGATAGTTGCCCGCCTTGTCGGCCAGGCCCACCCGGTCCAGCAGCTCCAGGGCACGCTCACGGGCCTTGCCCTTGCCCACGCCCTTGACCTGGACCGGCGCCTCGATGACGTTCTCGACGGCCGTCATGTGCGGGAACAGGTTGAAACGCTGGAAGACCATGCCGATGTCCCGGCGCTTGACCGCGACCTCGCTGTCCTTCAGCTCGTAGAGCTTGTCGCCCTTCTGCCGGTAGCCGACCAGCTCGCCGTCGACGTACAGACGGCCCGCGTTGATCTTCTCCAGGTGGTTGATGCACCTCAGGAAGGTCGACTTGCCGGAACCGGAGGGGCCGATGAGGCAGAACACCTCGCCGGTCTTCACCTCCAGGTCGATGCCCGTGAGGACTTCTACGGGACCGAAGGACTTGTGAACGCCCTCGGCCTTGACCATGACGGTCATGCGGTGCCTCCCTTCGGCTTGGAGCGGCTGGACAGGGAGAGCACGTTCGCCCTGATCTTCTGGAACGGCGTGGCCGGCAGGGACCGGCTCGAACCGCGCGCGTAGTACCGCTCCAGGTAGTACTGGCCGACGCTGAAGATCGAGGTCAGCAGCAGGTACCAGGCCGCCGCCAGGAACAGCATCTCGGCGGGGGCACCGGACGTCTGGCCGATGTCCTGAGCCGCGCGCAGCAGCTCGGGGTACTGGACGACCGAGACCAGCGAGGTCGTCTTCAGCATGTTGATGACCTCGTTGCCCGTCGGCGGCACGATCACGCGCATCGCCTGCGGGATGACGATCCGGCGCAGCGTCTTCGCGTGGCTCATGCCCAGGGCGTGCGACGCCTCGGTCTGGCCCTCGTCGACCGAGAGCAGACCGGCACGGCAGATCTCCGCCATGTACGCGGCCTCGTTCAGGCCGAGGCCCAGCAGCGCCGTCAGGAACGGGGTCATGAAGTCCGACCACTCGTCCTTGTAGAACGGCCCGAGGTTGATGTACTCGAAGACCAGGCCGAGGTTGAACCAGACGATCAGCTGGACCAGGACCGGGGTGCCGCGGAAGAACCAGATGTAGAACCACGCGATCGACGAGGTCACCGGGTTCTTCGACAGGCGCATCACGGCGAGCAGGACGCCGCCGATGACGCCGATCGCCATGGACAGGATCGTCAGCAGGAGGGTCTTGCCGACGCCGTCCAGGATGCGGTCGTCGAAGAAGTAGTCCGGGATCGCGCCCCAGTTGATCTTGCCCTGGGAGAACGCGTAGACGACCCCGCCCAGCAGGGCGATGGCGACGACGGCGGAGACATACCGCCCGTAGTGCCGGACCGGGATGGCCTTGATGGCCTCCGGTCCGGCCGGGGGCGTGTCGGCCGGCGTCTTGTCGATGTCAACAGTCACGGGTGTTGCCTTTCAGTGCCGCTGCGCTGCGGTCACTTGCCGCCGTTGATGGTGGCCGCGTCGATGGAACCGTCCGTGACGCCCCACTTCTTCATGATCTTCTCGTACTCGCCGCTCTTGATGACGGCGTCCAGCGCGGCCTTGAGGGCGTCACGCAGCTCCGTCTGGTTCTTGGCGACCGCGATGCCGTACGGGGCGGCCTCGACCTGCTCGCCGACCAGCTGGAAGTCCTTGCCGCCGCCGGAGGTCTTCACCGCGTACGCGGCGACCGGGAAGTCGGACGAGCCGGCGTCGGCGCCGCCCGCGCGCAGGCGGGTCTGGGCCTGCTGGTCGTTGTCGAAGGCCTCGATGGCGATCTTCTTGCCGGACGGGCACTTCTTCGACTCGGCCTTGGCGAGGTCCTCGGAGACCGTGCCGCGCTGCAGCACGACCTTCTTGCCGCACAGGTCGGACCAGGTCTTGATGCCCTGGTCGTCGCCCTTCTTGGTGTAGATCGAGACACCGGCCGTGAAGTAGTCCACGAAGTCGACGCCCTCACCGACCTTCTTGCCGGTGTCGGAGTCGATGCCCTCCTGGCGGTCCTTGGTGTCGGTCATCGCGGACATGGCGATGTCGTACCGCTTGGAGCGCAGACCCGTGATCAGCGTGTCG
The DNA here is from genome assembly GCF_021474405.1 of [Streptosporangium] indianense. Taxonomy (GTDB): domain Bacteria; phylum Actinomycetota; class Actinomycetes; order Streptomycetales; family Streptomycetaceae; genus Streptomyces; species Streptomyces indiaensis. Next base: position 2,427 of record NZ_JAKEIO010000109.1, on the reverse strand, counting down.
AAGGTGCCGTTCTCGAACTGGAAGTCGACCCCGAGCTCCTTGCCCATGGCGGCGGCGAGGTCCGGGTCGATGCCGACGACCTTGCCGGAGCTGTCCTTGAACTCGACCGGGGCGTAGGCGATGTCGGAGCCGACCTTGATGACGCCCTTGTCGCGGATGGCCTGCGGCAGCTTGTCGGCGAGCGGGGCGGAGGCCGAGGTGTCGCTCGAGCCGGTGTCCTTGGTCTGGTCACCGCATCCGGTGAGCATCAGCGCGCCTGCGACCGCGATCGCACCGACCGCTGCTAGCCGGGAGTGCGCTGCGGTGGTACGACGGGTGGAGCTTGCGGTCATGGTGGGTTCCTCCGGCGGATGGGTGGAGTTGCCGATGGGGCGGGCCGCCGCCGATGGGTTCGGCGCGGCCGTGGCACGCCGAAAGGTTCGGCAGTGCCGTGGGTCGACGAGAGCACACCTCTTCGAGTGTCGCGACCTCGTGTGATTACGGCATCTTGCCATTCGGACTGCGCGATTCTGGGGGCCAGTCATGTCAAAATCGGATAACGGGCGACCCCCGAACCGCACCACTCCGGTACATCACGGCCGGACCTTCTGCAGGAATGAACCGCTCCGGGCGGAAGATCTTCGGTAAATCCCGAGATTTCAATACGGGGGCCGAGGGCTTCACGGATGGTTGAGTAGGTGTGGCTGCTTTGTCTAGATCTTGTCCCGATTTCGGGCGAAGCGTCAGGGCCCTGTCATGTGACCTTCGCGTTATGGACTCGTCGTCGACACCGTCCGTCCGGTAAGAAGGGTCTTTACACCCCTCATCCGGGGCTCAGGGCGCGTGTGCGGCGCGCCCGTCGCGTACGCGCCCGTACGTATACACGTACAAGCACGACAGGGGCCTTACGCGGTGCCCGCCCACCCCTCACCAGGAGTGGCCACCCTCAAAACAATGAAGATTTAAGGGGTAAAACGAAGTGGCAGCGGAGATCGTCAATCCTCGCAGCGAGAGCAAGACCGGCGATACGGAGCACGAGGGCAGTGCGGAGCCCCTCGACTCCTTCGACCCGGCGTTCGCGCTGCACCGCGGCGGCAAGATGGCTGTGCAGGCCACCGTGCCGGTCCGCGACAAGGACGACCTGTCCCTGGCGTACACGCCCGGCGTCGCGAAGGTGTGCAGCGCGATCGCGGAGCAGCCGGAGCTCGTGCACGACTACACGTGGAAGTCGTCGGTCGTGGCCGTCGTGACGGACGGTACGGCCGTGCTGGGGCTCGGTGACATCGGGCCCGAGGCCTCCCTCCCGGTGATGGAGGGCAAGGCGATTCTGTTCAAGCAGTTCGGCGGTGTGGACGCGGTTCCGATCGCCCTGAACTGCACGGACGTCGACGAGATCGTCGAGACCGTGGTGCGGCTCGCGCCGTCGTTCGGCGGCGTCAACCTGGAGGACATCTCGGCACCCCGGTGCTTCGAGGTCGAGCGCAAGCTCCAGGAGCGGCTGGACATCCCGGTCTTCCACGACGACCAGCACGGTACGGCGGTCGTGACGCTGGCCGCCCTGCGGAACGCCGCGCGGCTGAGCGGGCGGGCGCTGGGAGAGCTGCGGGCCGTCATCTCCGGCGCCGGCGCGGCGGGTGTCGCCATCGCCAAGATGCTGGTCGAGGCCGGGATCGGGGATGTCGCGGTGGCCGACCGCAAGGGTGTCGTGTCGGCGGACCGGGACGACCTCACGGCGGTGAAGCAGGAGCTGGCCGGGTTCACGAACAAGGCCGGGATCACCGGGTCGCTGGAGGCGGCGCTGGACGGTGCCGACGTGTTCATCGGCGTGTCCGGTGGGACGGTTCCGGAGTCCGCGGTGGCGACGATGGCCAAGGGCGCGTTCGTCTTCGCCATGGCGAACCCGAACCCCGAGGTGCACCCCGAGGTCGCGCACAAGTACGCGGCGGTCGTCGCGACCGGGCGGTCCGACTTCCCGAACCAGATCAACAACGTGCTGGCCTTCCCGGGGATCTTCGCCGGGGCGCTGCAGGTGCGGGCCTCGCGGATCACCGAGGGGATGAAGCTGGCCGCCGCGGAGGCGCTGGCCGCTGTGGTCGGGGACGATCTCGCCGCCGACTACGTCATCCCGTCGCCGTTCGACGAGCGGGTCGCTCCGGCGGTCACGGCCGCGGTGGCCGCGGCTGCTCGGGCCGAGGGTGTGGCCCGGCGCTGACGCCGACGCCGACAGTGGTGTGAGGTGGCCCTGCCCGGGATCGGGTGGGGCCATTTCTTTACCTGGGGGTGGGGCTGTTCGGGTGGTGCGGTGCTCGCGACTCGCGCCTTCCGCCTTGCGTGGGGTGGGGTAGGTCGGGGCCGCGGAGGGGGGTGTGCAAGGGGCGGAGCGGGCGGAGGGGGTGGGCCCCCGGCTGGCGTGTGGGCGTCGCGCCAACGGCGGCCGGGGGGCGCCCC
>NZ_JAKEIO010000108.1 GCF_021474405.1 [Streptosporangium] indianense | reverse complement strand
GGGCCGGGGCTCTTCGAAGACCGGGGCCACCGACTTCTCGCCGCTCTCGACGGCCCGTACGGCCGCGAGCAGATCGGCGGCCTTGCCGCTCAGCTTGGTGCCGCTGCGGATCGGCCCCTTCTTCTCGGCCTTGCGCTGCTCGATGCGCTCCCGCTCGATCTGCTGCGCCCGAAGCTCGGCCTCCGCCTCGGAAACCTGCCCGCCGTCAGCGGCATCACCACCTGCGTCGCCACCCTCCGCCCCGGCAGACTGCCCGTCCCCGGCGCCCACGCTCTCTTCTTCGGCAGACTGCCCGGCTCTCGCGCCAGTGCCCTCCGTCGCGGCCGTCTGCTCGGCCCCCGCGTCGCTGCCCTCCCTCTCGGCCGTCTGCTCCGCCCCCGTGTCACCGCCCCCTGAGTCGGGCGTCTGCTCGGGGTCGGGGGCGTCGCCGCTCCCGGTCCTGTCGGCCTTCGCAGCCTGTGCGGCCTCGGCGCCCGGCGTCCCCGGCTCGGTGTCCTCCGTGGTCTCGGGCTCCGTGCTCACAGCGTGCTCCAGTCGTGATCGGGATAGCGGTGCACGGGCGCCGACACATCGTCGAGCGCCCGGCAGATCTCGTCAGGAAGACTAAGGGTCTCCACTGACAACGCCGCCGTGAGCTGCTGCGCGTTGCGCGCGCCGACGATCGGGGCGGTCACGCCGGGCCGGTCGCGCACCCACGCCAGGGCCACCTGGAGCGGCGTCACCGCGAGCCCGTCGGCCGCGGTGGTCACGGCGTCCACGATGCGGCTCGCCGTGTCGTCGAGGTACGGCGCGACGAAGGGCGCCAGGTGCTCGGAGGCACCGCGAGAATCCGGCGGCATCGCGTCGCCCCGGTACTTGCCCGTCAGCACGCCGCGCCCGAGCGGCGAGGAGGGCAGCAGGCCTATCCCCAGGTCCATCGCGGCCGGCAGCACCTCCCGCTCCACTCCGCGCTGCAGCAGGGAGTACTCCAGCTGCGTCCCGGCCAGCCGGGTACGGACGCCCGGGGCCGCCAGCTGCCAGGTCGCGGCCTTGGCCAGCTGCCAGCCGCAGAAGTTGGAGACGGCCGCGTAGCGCGCACGCCCGCTGGAGACCGCCAGGTCGAGTGCCTGGAGGGTCTCCTCCAGCGGGGTCTCCGGGTCGAAGGCGTGCACGTGCCACAGGTCGACGTAGTCCGTGCCGAGCCGGGTGAGCGAGGCGTCCAGCGCGGAGAGCAGATGGCCGCGGGAGCCGTCGAAACGGCGGTCGGGGTCGGGCACGCTGCCGGCCTTGGTCGAGACGACCAGGTCCCGGCGGGGCACCAGCCCTTCCATGAGCCTGCCGAGCAGGTACTCGGCCTCGCCGTCCCCGTACACGTCCGCGGTGTCGACGAGGGTCCCGCCCGCTTCCCAGAAGGTCTTCATCAGGTCCGCGGCGTCGTGCTCGTCGGTGTCCCGCCCCCAGGTCAGGGTGCCGAGCCCGATGCGGGACACACGAAGGCCGGTGCGGCCGAGATGCCTCTGCTCCATGAACGCCGAGATTACTGGCCAGAACCTACGGTGTGAGTGGCCGCGGACGACGGATTTCCGGAGGCGGCCGCCCGGTCGTCCCACACCGGCAACCCTTGTTGGCGCCCGCGGTCCGGCTCACCACGGCCGCTGCGCAGCCCGCCAGTACCCGGCCTCGTCGGTGGAGAAGGAGCCGAGGACGTCCTTGGAGTCCTCGAGGATCGCTGCGGCCGCCGCCCGGAGGCCCAGGGGGAGTACTCGCTTCACCCTTGCCTCTCCGTCCAACGCGTCGGCGGCGGCCGTATCCGTCCCCCCGGCCCGCGCGCTAGGGTGCCCGCACAGGCACGTTACTGATCAGTAAGGGGATGTGGCATGCAGCTCGGTATCAACCTCGGCTACTGGGGTGCCGGAATGGACGCGGACAACCTGGCCGTCGCCCAGGAGGCCGACCGTCTCGGCTACGCCGTCTGCTGGGCCGCCGAGGCCTACGGCTCCGACGCCGCCACCGTGCTGAGCTGGGTCGCCGCCCAGACCGAGCGCATCGACGTCGGCTCGGCGATCTTCCAGATCCCGGCCCGCCAGCCCGCCATGACGGCCATGACCGCCGCCACCCTCGACTCCCTCTCCGGCGGCCGCTTCCGCCTCGGCCTCGGTGTCTCGGGCCCGCAGGTCTCCGAGGGCTGGTACGGCGTCAAGTTCGACAAGCCGCTCGCCCGCACCCGCGAGTACGTCGAGATCGTCCGCAAGGCCATGACCCGCGAGCGCCTGTCCTATGAAGGACAGCACTGGACGCTGCCCCTGCCCGGCGGCCCCGGCAAGCCCATCAAGCTCACCGTGCACCCGCAGCGCGAGCACATCCCGCTGTACATCGCCGCGATCGGCCCGAAGAACCTCGAACAGACCGGCGAGATCGCCGACGGCGCCCTGCTGATCTTCCCCTCCGCCGAGCACCTGGAGGACACCACGATCACGCACCTGCGCGCCGGGCGCGAGAAGGCCGGCAAGACCCTCGACGGGTTCGACGTCTGCCCGACCCTGCCGCTCGCCGTCGGCGACGACAAGGACGTGACCGCGCTCGCCGACACCTTCCGCCCCTACACCGCCCTGTACGTCGGCGGCATGGGCAGCCCCAAGCAGAACTTCTACAACCAGCTCGCCCAGCGCATGGGCTACGAGCAGGAAGCCGCCGAGATCCAGAGCAAGTACCTCTCCGGCGACAAGCAGGGCGCCGCGGCCGCCGTACCGCACGACCTGATCGACAAGACGACCCTGCTCGGCTCCGTCGACCGGATCGCGGACCGGATGAAGGCCTACGCCGCGGCCGGGGTCACCACCCTGTCCCTCGCACCGGCGGGCTTCACGCTCGACGAGCGGCTCGCGTCCCTCAGGGCCGGCACGGAGGCCCTGGAGCGCGCCGGGCTCGCCTGAGCCGACCGGGAGTTTCACCGGCCGTGGTGGGGGCTCGGGGGTCTTCCCCGCCACGGCCGTCACGCGGAACAACGCGCCGAGGGCGCCCGCGGTTACGGCACAGCGGCCTCTTCCCCCGTCCCGGGTCCCGCGGCCCCCGCGTCCTCCATTCGGCGGAGTTGTCTCTCACACCTGTTGCAGCGCCCCCCACCCCGCACTTGACTCGTTGTTCGCGGAACCCTGCGGAATGTCGCAGTACGCCCACGCGCGCGGGAGAGGTGCCCACGATGCTTTCGGCCAAGAGTCTGTTCCAGGAGATCCTCGACAACGACGAGTCCTTCGCCCTGTTCTGCTCCATCGCCGCGAGCGGTGAGTCCCAGGGCGGCTGGGAGAACGCCCGGATCGCCGCCCTCGTGCCCGAGGCCGAGCGAGAACTCGCCCCCAAGATCAGCCGGCACGGCGCCGACGAGGACAAGCACGGCCGCATCTTCAACGCCCTGATGAAGAAGCGGGGTCTCGCCCCCGTGCCGGTCCCGCCCGAGACCGACTACACCATGCTCCTGGAGAAGAACGGCATCGGCCTCGCGCACGAGCAGCTGCGGCGTGACGAGCGGCTCACCGTCCAGGACGTCGTCACCTACCTCTCGCACAGCAGGGTCACCGAGCAGCGTGCCTCGGAGCAGATGGACCTGCTCCGCAAGCACTTCGCCGACCACCCCGACATCGGCCGCGCGGTCAAGCAGATCTCCAACGACGAGGACAACCACCTCGCCTACTGCCACGAGGAGCTGCTGCGCTTCGCCTACGCGGGCCACGGCCGGGTCATCCAGCGCACCCTGCGCGACTGCGCGCTGGCCGAGATCCGGATCTACCGCGACGTCAGCCTCGCCGTCATGGCGCACATGGGCCGCATTCTCGGCTGGTCCAGGGCCAAGTCGGCCGTGCTCGCGGCCGGCATCCACGCCGTCTACGCCTACGAACGCCTGGGCGGCTGGCGCCGGATGGTGTCGCTGACGCCGCCCGAGCGCCGCAACGCCCTCGGCGGCCCCGCGACCCCGGAACCCGAGTTCGTCTGAACCGGCCCGGCTACAACCACCCCCGGCGCTTGAACAGCCGGAAGACCATGATCTCCAGGACGGTCATCAGGGCGATCAACGCCGGATAGGACCAGACCCAGCGCAGCTCGGGCATGTGCTCGAAGTTCATGCCGTAGATCCCCGCGAACATCGTGGGGATCGCGGCCATGGCCGCCCACGCGGAGATCTTCCGCATGTCGTCGTTCTGCCGGACGCTCATCTGCGCGAGGTGCGCCGAGAGGATGTCCGACACCAGCCGGTCCAGGTTCTCCACGGACTCGTTCACGCGCGTGAGGTGATCGCTGACGTCACGGAAGAACGGCCGGGCCCGGTCGTCCACGAACGGCACGGTCACGCCGGTCGTCGCCGTGCCCGCCAGCCGGCTCATCGGCGGGGCCAGCGGCCCGGTCGCCCGGCGGAACTCCAGGACCTGCCGCTTGAAGTCGTAGATCCGGGACGCCGTGTTCCGTGAGCCCCCGCCGTCCGGCGAGAAGACCTCCGCTTCCAGACCCTCCAGGTCCGTCTGAAGTTCGGTCGCCACGTCCAGGTAGTGGTCGACGGTGGCGTCGGCGACCGCGTACAGCACGGCCGTGGGGCCTTTGCCGAGCAGCTCCGGCTCGTGCTCCAGCCGTTGCCGTACGGCCTTGAGCGGGGTGCCCTGGCCGTGCCGGACGGTCACCACGAACGAGTCGCCCAGGAAGATCATGATCTCGCCGGAGGAGACGGTGTCGCTCTCCGGCTCGTACGCCACCGGCTTGAGCACCACGAAGAGCGAGTCGTCGTACACCTCCAGCTTGGGCCGCTGGTGGGCCTTGAGGGCGTCCTCGACGGCCAGTGGGTGCAGCCCGAACTCCCGGGTCACATGCTCGAACTCGCTCTCGGTCGGCTCGTGCAGCCCGATCCACACGAACCCGCCCGCCGTGCGGGCCTCACCCAGGGCGTCGGAGAGGTCCTCGGGCCCTTCCGACCGCTGTCCTTCGCGGTAGATGGCACAGTCGACGATCACGAAGGAACTCTCCCGTCACTCGAACGACACCGCACGAACGCGTGCGCCTACGCTGGACCGCATGCCCACGCTGATCCTGGTCAGGCACGGACGCTCCACCGCCAACACCGAGGGACTCCTCGCCGGCTGGACGCCCGGCGTCGCCCTCGACGAACGCGGCGCCGCACAGGCCGCCGCGCTCCCCGGGCGGCTGGCCGAACTGCCCCTCGCCGAAATCGTCACCAGCCCGCTCCAGCGCTGCCAGGAGACCGTCCGGCCGCTGCTGGAGGCCCGGCCCGGACTGAGCCCGCACACCGACGAACGCATCGGCGAGTGCCACTACGGCGACTGGTCCGGACGCAAGCTCGCCGAGCTCAAGGACGAGCCCCTGATGGAGGTGGTGCAGGCGCACCCCTCCGCCGCGGCGTTCCCCGGAGGCGAGTCGATGCGGTCCATGCAGACCCGCGCCGCCGAGGCCGTACACGAGTGGAACGCGCGCGTGGAGCGCGACCACGGCGCCGACGCCGTCTACCTGATGTGCTCGCACGGCGACATCATCAAGTCGCTCGTCGCGGACGCCCTCGGACTTCACTTGGACCTCTTCCAGCGGATTTCCGTTGAACCGTGTTCCATCACCGCGATCCGCTACACCCGGCTGCGGCCGTTTCTCGTCCGCCTCGGCGACACCGGTGACTTCACGTCCCTCGTGCCGCGCGAAGAGCCGCCGGCCGGCGAGGCCGAAGTCGGGGGTGGTGCGGGCGCACCGTGATCGTTCGCCGCAGTAGGGTGAAGCGGTCGCAGCAGTGCCGTGGTCACACGGTTCCCACGATTCCAATGGAGACAGGACGTGTCCCGTCAGGTGTTCCTCTACGACCATCCGGAGCGTTTCGTGGCCGGTACGGTCGGACTGCCCGGGCGCCGTTCGTTCTTCCTCCAGGCCTCCGCCGGCTCCCGGGTGACCAGCGTGGCCCTGGAGAAGACCCAGGTCGCCGCCCTGGCCGAGCGCATGGACGAACTGCTCGACGAGGTCGTACGCCGTAGCGGGGGCAGCGCCCACGTCCCCGCGGTCGCACCCTCGGACACCGACACCGCGCCGCTGGACACCCCCATCGAGGAGGAGTTCCGGGTCGGCACCATGGCGCTGGCCTGGGACGGCGACGAGCAGCTCATGATCGTCGAGGCGCAGGCGCTCGTGGAGCTCGACGCGGAATCCGAGGAGGACCTCGCCGAAGCCGAGGAGCGACTGCTCCAGGACGAGGAGAACGGCCCGCCGATGCTGCGGGTCCGGCTCACCGGCGCGCAGGCCAGGGCCTTCGCCAAACGCGCCCTCGACGTCGTCAACGCCGGACGGCCGCCGTGCCCGCTGTGCAGCCTCCCGCTCGACCCGGAAGGACACGTATGTCCGCGCCAGAACGGATACCGCCGCGGAGCGTGACACCTCCCGCGCACGCCGCCGAGCTGCTCGCCCGGGGTGAACTGACCGTACGCGGACGCATCCGTGAGGCCTCCAACGCGGCCCTGTACTGCACGGTGTCGTACGACGGCGAGGACGCGGCCTGTGTCTACAAGCCGGTCGCGGGGGAGCGGCCCCTGTGGGACTTCCCCGACGGGACGCTGGCCCAGCGTGAGGTCGCCGCGTACGCGGTCTCCGAGGCGACCGGCTGGGGCCTGGTGCCGCCCACCGTGCTGCGCGACGGCCCCTACGGCGAGGGCATGTGCCAGCTGTGGGTCGAGGTGACCCCCGAGGCGGAACTCCTCGCCCTGGTCGACGGCGAGGAACCGGAGCCGGGCTGGAAGGCGATCGGCTTCGCCGAGGTCGGCGAGGGACGCACCGCGCTCCTCGTGCACGCCGACGACGAGCGGCTGCGGCGGCTCGCGGTCCTCGACGCCGTCATCAACAACGCCGACCGCAAGGGCGGACACCTGCTGCCCACCGGTGAGGGACGGCTGTACGGCATCGACCACGGGGTCACGTTCAACGCCGAGAACAAGCTGCGGACCCTGTTGTGGGGCTGGGCGGGGGAGCCCCTCACCCAGGAGGCGACCGACGTCCTGGAAGGCCTCAGGAAGGACCTCGCCGAGGGCGGGGCGCTCGCCGCGCGGCTCGAACCGCTGATCACCGGCGCCGAGATCGACGCCACCCGCGCGCGGGTCGGGGCGCTCCTCGCCGCGGGGACCCACCCCGAGCCGAGCGGGGAATGGCCGGCGATTCCCTGGCCACCCGTGTAGCAGCACAGTCGCCGGATCACCGCAAGAGCGCCTTCTCGGCCGAGTGGACCGCTCCCATTCGTATACGGAACTCCAGTCCGGTTAGGCTCAAGGCATGCATGCCTGGCCCGCTTCCGAGGTCCCCGCCCTGCCTGGTCAGGGCCGCGACCTGAGGATCCACGACACCGCGACCGGCGGCCTGGTCACCCTCGACCCCGGTCCCGTCGCCCGTATCTACGTCTGTGGCATCACCCCGTACGACGCCACACACCTGGGACACGCGGCGACGTACAACGCGTTCGACCTCGTGCAGCGCGTGTGGCTCGACACCAAGCGGCAGGTTCACTACGTCCAGAACGTCACCGACGTCGACGATCCGCTCCTGGAGCGGGCCCAGCGTGACGGCGTCGACTGGGTCGCGCTCGCCGAGAAGGAGACGGCCCTCTTCCGCGAGGACATGACGGCGCTGCGGATGCTCCCGCCGCGCCAGTACATAGGCGCCGTCGAGGCCATACCCGGGATCGTCCCGCTCGTCGAGCGGCTCCGGGACGCCGGCGCGGCCTACGAGCTGGACGGGGACGTCTACTTCTCCGTCGAGTCCGACCCGCACTTCGGCACGGTCTCGAACCTCGACGCCGCGGCGATGCGGCTGCTGTCCGCCGAGCGCGGCGGCGACCCCGACCGCCCCGGCAAGAAGAACCCGCTCGACCCGATGCTGTGGATGGCGGCCCGTGAGGGCGAACCCAGCTGGGACGGCGGCTCGCTGGGCCGCGGACGCCCCGGCTGGCACATCGAGTGCGTGGCCATCGCCCTCGACCACCTGGGCATGGGCTTCGACATCCAGGGCGGCGGCTCCGATCTCGCCTTCCCGCACCACGAGATGGGCGCCTCGCACGCACAGGTCCTCACCGGCGAGTACCCCATGGCCAAGGCGTACGTGCACGCCGGCATGGTCGCCCTGGACGGCGAGAAGATGTCCAAGTCCAAGGGCAACCTGGTGTTCGTCTCCAAGCTCCGGCACGACGGCGTCGACCCGGCCGCCATCCGGCTCACGCTGCTCGCCCACCACTACCGCGCCGACTGGGAGTACACCGACCAGGTCCTCCAGGACGCCGTCGCGCGGCTCGGCCGCTGGCGGGCCGCCGTGTCCCGGCCCGACGGGCCGCCGGCGGAGGCCCTTGTCGACGAGATCCGCGCGGCCCTCGCGAACGACCTCGACGCCCCGGCCGCGCTCGCCGCGGTCGACCGCTGGGTGGAGCTCCAGGAGCGCAGCGGCGGCACGGACATCGGCGCACCGGGGGTCGTCTCCCGGGCCGTGGACGCGCTGCTGGGCGTGGCGCTGTGACGAGAAGCGCGCACGGCACAGAGGTATAGCAGCACGCACAGGGGCGTCTCCCGTTCGGGAGACGCCCCTGTGCGTATGCGGCGGTGTGGCTCAGTCCTCCGACGACTCGTCGTCGTCCGTGCCCGGCTTGGGGGGCTTCGGCGGACGGGTGCGGCCACTGGGGTTGTCCCGCAGGTACGACGTGCTGTCGCTGCCGTCGGCCGTGGCGTGACCGCCGGGCGCGGGCGGCCCGCCGCCGTCGTGGCGCCGCAGATAGCGCTCGAACTCCCGGGCGATGGCCTCCCCGGACGCCTCCGGCAGCTCGGCGGTGTCCCGGGCCTCCTCCAGCGACTGGACGTACTCGGCGACCTCGCTGTCCTCGGCGGCCAGCTGGTCCACGCCGACCTGCCAGGCGCGCGCGTCCTCGGGCAGCTCGCCCAGCGGGATGCGCACGTCGATCAGGTCCTCCAGGCGGTTCAGCAGGGCCATCGTGGCCTTGGGGTTCGGCGGCTGCGACACGTAGTGCGGCACCGCCGCCCACAGCGAGACGGCCGGGACACCCGCGTGCGTGCAGGCCTCCTGGAGGACGCCGACGATGCCCGTGGGGCCCTCGTACTTGGTCTCCTCCAGGTCCATGCGGCGGGCCAGGTCCGGGTCGGACGTCGTGCCGCTGATGGGAACCGGACGGGTGTGCGGGGTGTCACCGAGCAGGGCGCCCAGGACGACCACCAGTTCCACGCCCAGTTCGTGTGCGAAGCCCAGCAGTTCGTTGCAGAACGAGCGCCAGCGCATGGACGGCTCGATGCCCCGCACCAGGACGAGGTCGCGCGGCTTCTCCCCGCCGACCCGGACCACCGACAGCCTGGTCGTGGGCCAGGTGATCTTGCGGACGCCCGCTTCCATGAACACCGTGGGGCGGTTGACCTGGAAGTCGTAGTAGTCCTCGGCGTCCAGCGCCGCGAACACCTCGCCCTTCCATTCCCTGTCCAGATGCGCGACCGCGGTGGAGGCGGCGTCGCCGGCATCGTTCCAGCCCTCGAACGCGGCCACCATGACCGGGTCGACCAGCTCGGGAACCCCCTCGAGCTCGATCACCCAGCGCCTCCTTCCGACGTGCCCTCGCTTGACCACCCAACCTTACGGCGTGCCGCGGGGGCGCCCGCAGCCCCCTTGCAGGGGGAGTGACCCCATCACTGCCCCGCGATCCGCCCCTGAACACCCGCGACTCGCCCGAGCGGTCCGCGCGGCCCTGGTCACAGCGAGGAGCGCAGCCACTGCTCCACACTCGCGATGTGGACGGTCGCCCAGGAGCGTGCCGTCTCGGCGTCACGGTCGCGCAGCGCGGCGAGGATCGCGCGGTGCTCGCGCAGGGTGCGGGCGACGGCGTCCTCCTGGGTGAGGCCGCGCCAGATGCGGGCGCGGGTCGTGGGGCCGGAGATCCCGTCGAGCAGTGAGCACAGCACGGAGTTGCCGGAGCTCTGCACGATGCCCCGGTGGAACTCCAGGTCGCAGGCGACCAGCTCCTCCACGGACGGGCTGTCGCCGAGCCTGTCCAGCTGGGCGGCGAGCGCGTCCAGTTGCTGCTCACCGATGCGCAGCGCGGCCATGGCGGTCGCCGCCGGCTCCAGGATGCGGCGTACGGCCAGGAACTCCAGGACCGTGTCGTCCCGGTGGAAGTCGACGACGAAGCTCATCGCCTGCAGCAGGAGTTGCGGGTCGAGGCTGGTGACGTATGTTCCGTCGCCCTGCCGTACGTCGAGGATGCGGATCAGCGACAGGGCGCGCACGGCCTCCCGCAGGGAGTTGCGCGACAACCCCAGGGCGGCGGCGAGTTCGCTCTCCCTGGGCAGCCGGTCACCCGGGCGCAGCGCGCCGGAGACGATCATCCCCTTGATCTTCTCGATCGCCTCGTCGGTGACTGCCATGGGGGCTCCCTGTGCGTTGAAGACCTCCGACGTATCGGGTCATTATGCGGGCGCGGGAATGCGGCAGGGGCGGCTCCGTCGGCGTGGAGCCGCCCCTGCCGGGATGGGGTCCCGGACCCGTGGCTACTTCTTGTCGAGCACGTCCTGCACCTTGGCGCGGACGTCGTCCGTGGCGAGGCCGCGGATCGTCAGCGTCGTGCGGCGGCGCAGCACGTCGTCCTGCGTCTCGGCCCACTCGTGGTCCCGGGCCCAGACGACCTGTGCCCAGATCTCCGGGGCGTCGGGGTGGACGCGCTCGGCGAGTTCGGGGCTCTCGTTGGCCAGGCGGGCGATGTCGAAGGCCAGCGAGCCGTAGTGGGTGGCCAGGTGCTTGGCCGTGTCCGCCGCCATGCGCGGGCCCGGCGCCGGCCGGTCGGTGAGCAGCCGGTGGGCGACCGCGCGCGGGTTGGCGATGCCGGGCAGCGGCAGCTTCTTCGGCAGCGTGCTGATCGGCTCGAAGTCGTCGCCCAGCGGGTGACCCGGCAGCGACTCCAGCTTCTTCATGATCGTCCGGCCGATGTGGCGGAACGTGGTCCACTTGCCGCCCGCGACGGACAGCATGCCGCCCCGTCCCTCGGTCACCACCGTCTCGCGCTTGGCCTTGGAGGTGTCGCCGGGACCGCCCGGAAGCACCCGCAGGCCGGCGAAGGCGTAGGTGATGAGGTCACGCTCCAGCTGCTGGTCACGGACGGAGAAGGCGGCCTCGTCGAGGATCTGGGATATGTCCTTCTCCGTGACGGAGACGTCCGCCGGGTCGCCCTCGAACTCCTCGTCGGTGGTGCCGAGCAGCAGCATGTCCTCCCAGGGGAGGGCGAAGGTGATGCGGTACTTGTCGATCGGGGTCGCGAGCGCGGCCTTCCAGGGGGAAGTGCGCTTGAGGACCAGGTGCGCGCCCTTCGACAGGCGGATGGACGGCGCGGCGTTCGGGTCCTCCATCTTGCGCAGGTGGTCGACCCACGGGCCGGTCGCGTTCAGCACCAGCCGGGCGCTGACGCCGAACTCGTCCTCGGACAGGCGGTCCTTCAGCTCCGCGCCCGTGACCCGGCCCTGCGTGAAGCGGAGCCCGGTCACCTCGGCGTGGTTGAGGACGACCGCACCCGCCTCGACGGCCCCGCGGACCGTCATCAGCGCCATGCGGGCGTCGTTCATCTGGTCGTCGCCGTAGACGGCCACGGCCTTGAGGTTCTCGGTGCGCAGCTCGGGCACGTCCTGCGCCGCCTTGGCGGGGGACAGGAGGTGGCCGACGCCGTCGCCGAACGCGGAGAGCGCGGAGTAGGCGAAGACGCCCGCGCCGAGCTTCGCCGCGCCGTGCGGCCCGCCCTTGTACACGGGGAGGTAGAACGTGAGCGGGTTCGCCAGGTGGGGAGCCACCTGACGGGAGACCGCACGGCGCTCGAAGTGGTTCTCCGCCACCAGCTTCACCGCGCCGGTCTGCAGGTAGCGCAGACCGCCGTGGAGGAGCTTGGAGGAGGCGGAGGACGTGGCGCCGGCGAAGTCGCCGGCGTCCACCAGAGCCACCCTGAGGCCGGACTGCGCGGCGTGCCAGGCGGTGGAGATGCCCAGGATGCCGCCGCCGATGACGAGAAGGTCGTACGACGCCTTGGAGAGCTGCTCCCTGGTCTCGGCTCGGCTCGGGTTCGAGCCGGAGGCCGGGTGCGTCCCCAGGGCAGGCACGGACTGCAGGGTGGACTTGGTGGTCATGCTGTTTCTTACTCCTCGTCCTCGAGCCAGCCCATGGTCCGCTCGACGGCCTTGAGCCAGTTCTTGTACTCATGGGCGCGCTTTTCCGCGTCCATGCGGGGGGTCCACTCGGCGGCCCGGCGCCAGTTGGCGCGCAGGTCGTCGGTGCTGTTCCAGAAGCCGACGGCGAGGCCGGCGGCGTAGGCGGCGCCGAGGCAGGTGGTCTCGGCGACCATCGGGCGCACCACGGGGGCGTCCACGAAGTCGGCGAGGGTCTGCATCAGCAGGTTGTTGGAGGTCATGCCGCCGTCGACCTTGAGGGCGGTCAGCTCCACGCCGGAGTCCTTCGTCATGGCGTCGGCGATCTCACGCGTCTGCCAGGCGGTGGCCTCCAGGACGGCGCGCGCGAGGTGCGCCTTGGTGACGTACCGGGTCAGGCCGGCGATCACACCGCGGGCGTCGGAGCGCCAGTACGGGGCGAACAGGCCGGAGAAGGCCGGCACGAAGTAGGCGCCGCCGTTGTCCTCGACCGACAGGGCGAGGGTCTCGATCTCGGCGGCGGTGGAGATCAGGCCCATCTGGTCGCGCATCCACTGCACCAGCGAACCGGTGACGGCGATCGAGCCCTCCAGGGCGTAGACCGTCTTCTGGTCGCCGATCTTGTAGCCGACCGTCGTCAGCAGGCCGCTGTAGGAGTTGATGATCTTGTCACCGGTGTTCATCACCATGAAGGTGCCGGTGCCGTAGGTCGACTTGGTCTCGCCCTCGGCGAAACAGGTCTGGCCGAACAGGGCCGCCTGCTGGTCGCCGAGCGCGGAGGCGACCGGGATGCCGCCGAGCAGGTCGCCCAGCTTCCCGCCGGTGATCTCGCCGTAGACCTCCGCGGAGGAGCGGATCTCGGGCAGGATCTGCTGCGGGACGCCGATGGACTCGCAGATCTTCTCGTCCCACTCCATGGTGTGGAGGTTCATGAGCATGGTGCGGGAGGCGTTGGTGACGTCGGTGACGTGCTTGCCGCCGTCGGCACCACCGGTCAGGTTCCAGATGACCCAGGTGTCCATGGTGCCGAAGAGGATGTCGCCCGCCTCGGCGCGCTCCTTCAGACCGTCGACGTTGTCGAGCAGCCAGCGGGCCTTGGGGCCGGCGAAGTAGGAGGCGAGCGGCAGGCCCGTCTCGCGGCGGAAGCGGTCCTGGCCGACGTTGCGGCCGAGCTCGCGGCAGAGGGCGTCGGTGCGGGTGTCCTGCCAGACGATGGCGTTGTGGACGGGCTCACCGGTGTTCTTGTCCCACAGCACGGTCGTCTCGCGCTGGTTGGTGATGCCGATGGCCTTGATGTCGTCGCGGGTGATGCCGGCCTTCTCGATGGCGCCGGCGACGACCTCCTGGACGTTCGTCCAGATCTCGGTGGCGTTGTGCTCGACCCAGCCCGGCTTCGGGAAGATCTGCTCGTGCTCCTTCTGGTCGACGGAGACGATCCGGCCGTCCCGGTCGAAGACGATGCAGCGGCTGGAGGTGGTGCCCTGATCGATGGCGGCGATGAAGGGGCCGGCGGTGTGCGCGTCGGTCACTGTGTGCTCCTGGTAATTCCGGGTTTAAGGGGCTTTACGTACGGCGCGTGCTGGAAGTTTCGCTCAGGCGCGAAAATCGGGCTCCTAGGCGAATGCGACGTTGTAGATGCCCGCCGCGATGGCGCCGCCGATCAGCGGACCCACCACGGGGACCCAGGCGTAGCCCCAGTCGGAGCCGCCCTTGTTGGGCAGGGGAAGCAGGGCGTGCACGATGCGCGGACCGAGGTCACGGGCCGGGTTGATCGCGTACCCCGTCGGGCCGCCGAGCGAGAGGCCGATGGAGACCACGACGAACGCGGTGATCAGGGCGCCCAGGGGGCCCAGACCGTTGCCCTCGTTGTTCAGGCCCTGGGTGAGCACCGCGAGGATCAGCACGATGGTGCCGATGACCTCCGTGGCGATGTTCTGCCAGGCGACCCGGACCTCGGGGCCGGTGGAGAAGACGCCCAGCACAGGGCCTGCACCCTTCTCCTGGGCCTCGACGGCCTTGACCGTGGTGTCCTGCGCGCCCGGCCCGCCGACGATCTCGCGGTCGGTGAGGTGGGCGTGGAACTGACCGTAATAGGTGATCCAGACCAGGGCCGCGCCGATCATGGCGCCGAGGACCTGTCCGGCCCAGTAGACCGGAACGTTCTTCCAGTCACCGTCCTTGATCGCGAGAGCGAGGGTGACGGCCGGGTTCAGATGGGCACCGGAGAGCGGCGCCGTGGTGTAGACGGCCGTGAGCACCGCGAAGCCCCACCCGAAGGTGATGGCGAGCCAGCCGGCGTTGCGGGCCTTGGAGGCCTTCAGCGTGACGGCGGCACAGACGCCGCCGCCGAGGAGGATGAGTATGGCGGTACCGATGGTCTCGCCGATGAAGATGTCGGAGCTGGACACCCGCGACTCCTTTGTCCTACGTCCAGGGAAGTTCGATACCGGCCTGGCGTTGTCACACTCTAGCGCGTATTGCCGGTAGCTGTTCGACAATGTCGACCGATGGACGGGAGTCTTGCTTCGGCGTTACGAGCACGTCAAGGGCTGTGGACTCGAAAATCTGATCGTTACTGATCGCCTCGGGCTCAGTGATCTTTGCCGCAGGTGAACGCGGACATGCCGAGGACCGGAACGCCGTACGGCGTCCCGGTCCGCTGGTGTGCCCTCAGAACCGCCCGGCGCCCAGGTCTCGCGACACCGCGCGGGCGCAGTCCCGGACCGCCGCGATGAGCTCGGGCCGCAGCGCCGCCTCGTCGTCGGGCCGGCACAGCCGCTCCACGGCGCCCGTGATGCCCACCGAGCCGACCGGCATCCGCCGGCGGTCGTGGATGGGGGCGGCGATGGAGGCAACGCCCTCCCAGGTCTCCTCCACGTCCGCCGCGTACCCCCGCGCGCGCGTGACGTCGAGGATGTGCTCGAAGTCCTCCGGCTCGCACACGGTCCGGTCGGTGAACGCCTTGCGGTCGGCCTCCAGGGCCTCGCTGTGCGCCACCGGGTCGTAGGCGGACAGCACCTTGCCCAGAGCCGTGGAGTGCAGTGGCTGCATGGCCCCTATCTCCAGGACCTGCCGGCTGTCGTCGGGCCGGAAGACGTGGTGCACGATCAGCACGCCCTGCTGGTGCAGGACGCCCAGATAGACGCTCTCGCCACTGGAACGGGCCAGGTCGTCGGCCCACACCAGGGCGCGCGCCCGCAGCTCGTGCACATCGAGGTAGGTGGTGCCCAGGCGCAGCAGCTCCGCGCCCAGCTGGTAGCGCCCCGAGGCGTCGTCCTGCTCGACGAAGCCCTCCTGCTGCAAGGTGCGCAGGATGCCGTGGGCGGTGCCCTTGGCCAGGCCCAGCGACGAGGCGATGTCCGACAGGCCGAGCCGCCGCTCGCCGCCCGCCAGCAGCCGCAGCATCGCGGCCGCCCGTTCGAGCGACTGGATGTTCCGTGCCATCGCCGTACTGCCTCCGTCCCCTTCGACCGCCGACAAGCGGCACCACAGCCCTCGTTCGGCAATGTCGAACACTACCGGTCGATGCGGACCTCTCGCTAATGGCACGTCGCCATTTGTTGCGTCGAGATGGCCGACACGCCGCCGTTACGCCGCGACGACGCCGACCGACACGCCGCCGTGCCGCCGTCCCCACGGTGACCGACACCGCGCCGTCGGACCGTGCAGAGGTGACGGCACATGATGACGGCACATGGTGGCCCGCAGGCCGCCGCCGGGCCGTTCGCGCGACGGCCGGCACGTCGCCGTGCGGCCGTTCCGGCGCCATCGGAGTCCGCCCCGTGGACGCGCTGCCCATCCAAGCCCACTCCCGGTTACGCTGGCGCGGTGCGCCCTTCCCCGGGACGCCTCGTGGTGCCCGGGAAGCCGCAAAGCCGACAGCCGTCGCATCCGAGGGAGCCTCATTCATGGCCGCGTTGCCGCCGACCCCTTCCGCAGACAGCCGGGCCCGTGTGTCCGCGCTCCGAGAAGCCCTGGCCACCCGAGTGGTCGTGGCCGACGGAGCCATGGGCACCATGCTCCAGGCGCAGGACCCCACGCTCGAGGACTTCGAGAACCTCGAAGGCTGCAACGAGATCCTCAACGTGACGCGGCCGGACATCGTCCGTTCGGTCCACGCCGAGTACTTCGACGCCGGTGTGGACTGCGTGGAGACCAACACCTTCGGCGCCAACCACACCGCCGCCGCCGAGTACGACATCTCCGACCGTGTGCACGAGCTGTCCGAGACGGGCGCCCGGATCGCCCGCGAGGTGGCCGACGAGTACGCCGCCCGGGACGGCCGCCCGCGCTGGGTGCTCGGCTCGGTCGGCCCCGGCACCAAGCTGCCCACGCTCGGCCACGTCCCCTACGCCACGATCCGCGACGGCTACCAGGCCAACGCCGAGGGCCTGCTCGCGGGCGGCGCGGACGCGCTGCTCGTGGAGACCACCCAGGACCTGCTCCAGACGAAGGCCTCCGTGCTGGGCGCCCGCCGGGCCATGGAGGCCACCGGCGTCGAGGTGCCGCTGCTGTGCTCGATGGCCTTCGAGACCACCGGCACCATGCTGCTCGGCTCCGAGATCGGCGCGGCGCTGACCGCGCTGGAGCCCCTCGGCATCGACATGATCGGCCTGAACTGCTCCACCGGCCCGGCCGAGATGAGCGAGCACCTGCGCTACCTGACGCGCCACTCGCGCATCCCCCTGCTGTGCATGCCGAACGCCGGCCTGCCGATCCTCACCAAGGACGGCGCGCACTTCCCGCTCGACCCCGAGGGCCTCGCCGACGCCCAGCAGACCTTCGTCCAGGACTACGGCCTCTCCCTCGTCGGCGGCTGCTGCGGCACCACCCCCGAGCACCTGCGCCGGCTGGTCGAGCGCGTCCGCGACCTGGCCCCCTCCGAGCGCAGCCCGCAGCCCGAGCCGGGCGCGGCCTCCCTGTACCAGTCCGTGCCGTTCCGGCAGGACACCTCCTACCTGGCCATCGGCGAGCGCACCAACGCCAACGGCTCGAAGAAGTTCCGCGAGGCCATGCTGGAGGGCCGCTGGGACGACTGCGTGGAGATGGCCCGCGACCAGATCCGCGAGGGCGCGCACATGCTCGACCTGTGCGTGGACTATGTCGGCCGCGACGGCGTCGCCGACATGGAGGAGCTCGCCGGCCGCTTCGCCACCGCCTCCACCCTGCCGATCGTGCTGGACTCCACCGAGGTCGACGTCATCCGGGCGGGCCTGGAGAAGCTCGGCGGCCGCGCAGTGATCAACTCGGTCAACTACGAGGACGGCGACGGCCCCGAGTCCCGCTTCGCCAAGGTCACGGCCCTGGCCAAGGAGCACGGCGCGGCCCTGATCGCGCTGACCATCGACGAGGAGGGCCAGGCCCGCACCGCCGAGAAGAAGGTCGAGATCGCCGAACGACTCATCGCCGACCTGACCGGCAACTGGGGGATCCACGAGGAGGACATCCTCGTCGACTGTCTGACCTTCACCATCTGCACCGGCCAGGAGGAGTCCCGCAAGGACGGCATCGCCACCATCGAGGGCATCCGCGAGCTGAAGCGGCGCCACCCGAAGGTGCAGACCACCCTCGGCCTGTCCAACATCTCCTTCGGCCTCAACCCGGCCGCCCGCATCCTGCTGAACTCCGTCTTCCTCGACGAGTGCGTCAAGGCGGGCCTGGACTCTGCCATCGTGCACGCCTCGAAGATCCTCCCGATCGCGCGCTTCAGCGAGGAGGAGGTGCAGACGGCCCTGGACCTCATCCACGACCGCCGCGCCGAGGGCTACGACCCGCTGCAGAAGCTCATGCAGCTCTTCGAGGGCGCCACCGCCAAGTCCCTCAAGGCCGGCAAGGCCGAGGAACTGGCCGCCCTGCCGCTGGACGAGCGCCTGAAGCGCCGCATCATCGACGGCGAGAAGAACGGCCTCGAGGCGGACCTGGACGAGGCCCTCCAGGAGCGGCCCGCCCTGGACATCGTCAACGAGACCCTGCTGGACGGCATGAAGGTCGTCGGTGAACTGTTCGGCTCCGGCCAGATGCAGCTGCCGTTCGTGCTCCAGTCCGCCGAGGTCATGAAGTCGGCCGTCGCCCACCTCGAACCGCACATGGAGAAGTCCGACGAGGCCGGCAAGGGCACCATCGTGCTCGCCACCGTCCGCGGCGACGTGCACGACATCGGCAAGAACCTCGTCGACATCATCCTGTCCAACAACGGCTACAACGTCGTCAACCTGGGCATCAAGCAGCCGGTCTCCGCGATCCTGGACGCCGCCGAGGAACACCGGGCCGACGTCATCGGCATGTCCGGACTCCTGGTCAAGTCCACCGTGATCATGAAGGAGAACCTGGAGGAGCTGAACCAGCGCGGCCTGGCGGCGAACTTCCCTGTCATCCTCGGCGGCGCCGCCCTGACCCGGGCCTACGTCGAGCAGGACCTGCACGAGATCTACGAGGGCGAGGTCCGCTACGCCCGCGACGCCTTCGAGGGGTTGCGTCTGATGGACGCCCTGATCGGCGTCAAGCGGGGCGTGCCCGGTGCCAAGCTGCCCGAGCTGAAGCAGCGCCGCGTCCGGGCCACCGCTCCGGCCGCCGTGGAGGAGCGCCCCGAGGAGGGGCACGTCCGCTCCGACGTCGCCACCGACAACCCCGTCCCCGAGCCGCCCTTCCGCGGCACCCGCGTGATCAAGGGCATCCAGCTCAAGGAGTACGCGAGCTGGCTCGACGAGGGCGCCCTGTTCAAGGGCCAGTGGGGCCTGAAGCAGGCCCGCACCGGCGAGGGCCCCTCGTACGAGGAGCTCGTCGAGAGCGAGGGACGGCCCCGGCTGCGCGGCCTGCTGGACCGGCTCCAGACGGAGAACCTGCTGGAGGCGGCCGTGGTGTACGGCTACTTCCCGTGCGTCTCCAAGGACGACGACCTGATCATCCTGGACGAGCAGGGCAACGAGCGCACCCGCTTCACCTTCCCGCGCCAGCGCCGCGGCCGCCGACTGTGCCTGGCCGACTACTTCCGCCCGGAGGAGTCCGGCGAGACCGATGTCGTCGGCCTCCAGGTCGTCACCGTCGGCTCCCGCATCGGTGAGGAGACCGCTCGGCTCTTCGAAGCCAACGCCTACCGCGACTACCTGGAGCTGCACGGCCTGTCCGTGCAGCTGGCCGAGGCGCTCGCCGAGTACTGGCACGCGCGCGTGCGCTCCGAACTCGGCTTCGCGGGTGAGGACCCGGACGAGATGCAGGGCATGTTCGAGCTGAAGTACCGGGGCGCCCGCTTCTCCCTCGGCTACGGCGCCTGCCCGAACCTCGAGGACCGGGCGAAGATCGCCGACCTGCTGGAGCCGGAGCGCATCGGCGTCCAGCTGTCCGAGGAGTTCCAGCTGCACCCCGAGCAGTCCACGGACGCCATCGTGATCCACCACCCGGAGGCGAAGTACTTCAACGCCCGTTGAGGGCATCTCCGGCGCACGTCACAGCCACCCCCGGTGTATCCACGGTGTGCCCCGGGGCACAGCTGCTAAACGAGGCACATCGCTCACGGACGACGTAGACTGGTCGGTCCACTGCAGGCCGGTTCCCCGTGTGGGAACCGGCCTGATCGTCCCTCAAGGAGGTAGGTGGATGACCAGTACGGTCCCCGCGCTCGGTACCCGGTCGGCAGAGGGGTCGGCCCTGCAGGCCGTGCTCCTCGACATGGACGGCACCCTGGTGGACACGGAGGGCTTCTGGTGGGACGTCGAGGTCGAGGTCTTCGCCTCCCTCGGCCACACGCTCGACGAGTCCTGGCGCCATGTCGTCGTGGGCGGGCCGATGACCCGCAGCGCCGGGTTCCTCATCGAGGCCACCGGCGCAGACATCACCCTGGACGAGCTCACCGTGCTTCTGAACGACGGCTTCGAGGACCGCATCGGCCGCGCCCTGCCGCTGATGCCGGGCGCCGGCCGGCTGCTCGCCGAGCTGTACGCGTACGAGATCCCCACCGCCCTCGTCTCCGCCTCGCACCGGCGCATCATCGACCGGGTGCTCACCTCGCTCGGCGCCCACCACTTCGGCCTGACCGTGGCCGGCGACGAGGTGCCGCGCACCAAGCCCCACCCCGACCCGTACCTGGCCGCCGCCGCCGGGCTGGGCGCCGACCCGGCCCGATGTGCCGTCATCGAGGACACCGCGACCGGCGTCGCCGCCGCCGAGGCCGCGGGCTGCCATGTCGTGGCGGTGCCCTCCGTGGCCCCCATCGCCCCGGCCCTGCGCCGCACGGTCGTCACCTCCCTCGAAGAGGTGGACCTGGCATTTCTGCACGGCCTGATGACGGAAATGCGCTAGACGTTCACCCAGCGTGCGGCGGCCTTAGCACGGCAATTCCGAAGTGAATTCGATCTCCTCCCGGCGATCGAATTCCCGTACCCCGGAACCCGTTTCGCGTGTGACGTTCCCCACGCGGTCCGGGGTCGACAGTCGATCCGGTGTGTGCTGCGCACCCCTCCAGGGGGGTCGTAGGCGTGTCCTTGTGTCCCGATTGGTGGAACACTGCACCAAAGCTTCCACTGTCGGGTTTTCGGTCTGTCCGCGCCCGGTTCCGCAGCGTGATGGGTGCTCAACTCCGGTGGCTGCGAACCCTCCTGCCGGCCCGGACTAATCTCGTCGCGAGAACATCGCCCCACCCCCCGTGATCCGCTGCGCCACCCCTGCATGCCGGGTACACGGAGTCGACAGCTCTGGAGAAACTCGAGCATGAACCGCAAGACTTTGGTGCTGCCGGCCGTGATCGGCCTGCTCGCGCCGGTGCTCGCCGCCTGCGGCGGGACCGACAGCGGGAGCAGTGACGGGGACGCGATCGTTGTCGGCACCACGGATCGGTTCACCGCCTCGAAGGACGCCCCCGCACCCCTCGACCCGGCGTACGCCTACGACGTGGGTACCTGGAACATCCTGCGCCAGACCGTGCAGACCCTGATGATCCAGCCGCGCGGCGAGGGCGAGCCGGTGCCGGAGGCCGCGGAGCGGTGCGGCTTCACCGACACCGGCAACGAGCGCTACGCCTGCACCCTGCGCGAGGGCCTGACGTTCTCCAACGGCAACGCTGTCACCGCGGCCGACGTGAAGCACTCCATCGACCGCGCCCGCGCCCTCAAGGCCGACAGCGGGGTGTTCGCGCTGCTGTCCACCATCGACACCGTGGAGACCCAGGGCGACCGCGAGGTCATCTTCCACCTCAAGACGGCCGACGCGACCTTCCCGTACAAGCTGTCGACCCCCGTCGCCGGCATCGTCGACCCCGAGGACTACCCGAAGAACAAGCTGCGCGACGGCTTCGACCTGGAGGGCTCCGGCCCGTACACCCTCAAGGCCGACGTCGAGAACGGCGAGCTGACCAAGGCCGAGTTCACCAAGAACCCCGACTACAAGGGCACCCTCAAGGTGAACAACGACAAGGTCGACATGGTGTCCTTCAAGGACGCGGGTGCCATGGGCGAGGCGCTGGACAAGGGCGACATCGACCTGATGACCCGGGCCATGTC
Source organism: [Streptosporangium] indianense (assembly GCF_021474405.1). GTDB lineage: Bacteria > Actinomycetota > Actinomycetes > Streptomycetales > Streptomycetaceae > Streptomyces > Streptomyces indiaensis. Next base: position 4,729 of record NZ_JAKEIO010000108.1, on the reverse strand, counting down.
GCCGGATCAGATCCGCACGCTCTCGGGCGACGCCGACACCGACGTGGACCTCGTCGAGATGCCCGGCCTGGAGATCCGCTACCTGGGCTTCAACACCGACGCACCGACGGTGAAGTCCAAGGCCGTGCGCCAGGCGATGGCTCAGGTCGTCAACCGCAGCGCCCTGGTCTCCAAGGTCTACGGCTCCCAGGCCGAACCGCTCTACTCGCTGGTTCCGGCCAGCGTCACCGGCCACTCCAACTCGTTCTTCAACAAGTACGGCGAGCCGAACGTCTCCAAGGCCCGTGCCCTGCTCAACCAGGCGAACATCACCACCCCGGTGAAGCTGACGCTGCACTACACCACCGACCACTACGGCCCGGCCACCAAGAAGGAGTTCGAGGTCCTGCGCGACCAGCTGAACTCCAGCGGCCTGTTCGACGTCGGCATCAAGGGCACTCCCTGGGACACGTTCCGCCCGGCCGAGAAGAAGGGCGAGTACGACGTCTACGGCATGGGCTGGTTCCCGGACTTCCCGGACGCCGACAACTTCCTCGCGCCGTTCCTCGATGCCGACAACACCCTCGGCTCGCCGTACGACAACAGCCGCATCCGCAACACCCTGATCCCGGAGTCCCGCCGAGAGGCGGACCGGCTGTCCGCCTCGACCAGCCTGACGGACATTCAGGACATCGTCGCCGGCGACGTGCCGGTGCTGCCGCTGTGGCAGGGCAAGCAGTACGTCGCCGCCCGCGACGACGTCACGGGTACCGCGTACGCGCTCAACTCCGCCTCGACGCTCCAGCTGTGGGAGCTCGGGCGGGGCGTGAGCGGCTGACGCACCCGCTGGATCCCCGGGGCCTGTGACCGCGGCCCTCGGGGAACCGTGCCCCGGAGCCAGAACATGCTCCGGGAGTTCTCGAGAACCGACGACAAGGCACACACGTGAAGATACGCAACCAGTGGCCGGTCCTGCCCATCGTGGCGGGCCTCGCCTCCGGACTGCTGACCGGCTGTGGCACGGAGAGCGGAGACTCCGCGGGGGACGGCTCCAACGTGGTGGTGGGGATGTCCGACGACGTCCTGGCCACGGACCCGGCCTCCGGCTACGACCCCGGCTCCTGGCTGTTGTTCAACAACGTCTTCCAGTCCCTGCTGAGCTTCCCCAAGGGCGCCACGGAACCCCAGCCGGAGGCCGCCGAGGCCTGCGCCTTCAGCGACACGCAGACCCGGGTCTACAAGTGCACGCTGAAGGACGGCCTGAAGTTCAGCAACGGTGACGCGCTCACCTCCGAGGACGTGAAGTTCTCCTTCGACCGCATGCTGAAGATCAACGACCCCGACGGGCCCGCGATCATGTTCCCCACGCTCGACAAGGTCGAGACCCCGGACGAGAAGACGGTCGTCTTCCAGCTGAACACGGCCGACGCCACCTTCCCGAGCAAGATCGCCTCCGGTGCCGGTTCGATCGTCGACCACAACGAGTACGAGGCGGGCAAGCTCCGCAAGGACGGCCAGGCCGTCGGCTCCGGTCCGTACAAGCTCGACTCGTTCGACGACGGGCAGGCCGTCTTCTCCGTCAACGAGAACTACCAGGGCACCGCCAAGGTGAAGAACACCGGCGTGACGCTGAAGTTCTTCGACGGCGACCAGACCGCCCTGAAGCAGGCCATCCAGAACGAGGAGGTCGACATCGCCTACCGCGGTCTCACCGCGGGCGACGTCGCCGGCATGGAGAAGGCCGACGACGGCACCGGCACGGAGGTCGTCGAGGGCAGCAGCGCCGAGGTCCAGCACCTGGTGTTCAACATGGACGACCCGGTCGCCGGAAAGCTCGGCGTGCGCAAGGCCATCGCCCACCTGCTCGACCGCGAAGCCCTCATCAAGGACGTCTACCAGGGCACCGCGACCCCCCTGTACTCGATCATCCCGGCCGGTATCGCGGGCCACAACACGGCCTTCTTCGACACCTACGGCGCCCGCCCCTCCCGGGCCAAGGCCCAGGCCGCGCTGCGCGAGGACAACATCACCGGCAAGGTGAAGCTCACCCTCTGGTCGACCCCGTCCCGCTACGGCCCCGCCACCGACCAGGAGTTGAACGCCATCGCCGGCCAGCTCAACGCCAGCGGCCTGTTCGACGCGAGCGTCAAGTCCGTGCCCTTCGGCCAGTACGAGAAGGACATCGCCGCCGGCAAGTACGGCGTCTACGTCAAGGGCTGGGTGCCGGACTACCCGGACGCCGACAACTTCACGGCCCCCTTCTTCGGCAAGGGCAACGTGCTGAGCAACAACTACGACAACAGCACGATCACCGGCTCGCTCATCCCGCGCACCGCCGCCACGACCAACCGGGCCTCCACGGACAAGGAGTTCGGGGAGCTGCAGGACATCGTCGCCGACGAACTGCCCGTCCTGCCGGTGTGGCAGGCCAAGCAGTACGCGGTCGTCCGCGACGGCGTCTACGGCCTGGAGTACTGCCTCGACGCCTCCACGGTGTTCCGCTTCTGGGAACTCAGCAAGGACGCCTGACGCACCGGCGTGAGAAAGGGCGCCTCCCGCTCGGCGGGGGGCGCCCTCTCGCGTACCGGCTCGCGGCCGTCACTGCGCGCCGGGACGCACCAGCCCGCTCTCGTACGCGTACACCGCCGCCTGCACGCGGTCGCGCAGACCCAGCTTCGTCAGCACATGCCCGACGTGCGTCTTCACGGTGGTCTCGCTGACGAACAGGTCGGCGGCGATCTCCGCGTTGGACAGCCCGCGCGCCACCAGCTTCAGCACCTCGACCTCGCGGTCGGTGAGCGTGTGCAGGGTGTCCGGCACCGGCTCGTCACCCGACGGCAGATGCGTGGCGTACTTGTCGAGCAGCCGGCGGGTGATGCTCGGTGCGAGCATCGCCTCGCCCGCGGCGACGACCCGGATGGCCTGCACCAGCTCGTTGGCGGGAGCGTCCTTCAGCAGGAACCCGCTGGCACCGGCGCGCAGCGCCTCCACCACGTACTCGTCGAGGTCGAACGTGGTCAGCACCAGCACCTTCGCCGGGCCGTCCCGCCCGGGCCCGGTGATCTGCCTGGTCGCCTCCACACCGTCCATGCGCGGCATGCGGATGTCCATCAGAACCACATCGGGCTGTAGCGCACGCACCTGGTCGAGTGCCTGCAGTCCGTCACCGGCCTCCCCGACGACCGCGAGGTCCTGCTCGGCCTCCAGGATCATCCGGAAGCCGGTACGCAGCAGCGGCTGGTCGTCGACCAGTAGGACGCGGATGGCCACGTAAGTCTCCTTCGCTAGTCCGGCCCCATTCTGCCCTGCGCGGGCCCGCCGGACTCAGCCGCCCTCACCGGCGACGGGCTGCGCCACGGGCCCCGTCTCGCGCACCGGCAGCGGATACGGCGGGGGAGTGCCCCCGAACTCCGGGCAGTGCGCCTGGTGGTCGCACCAGCCGCACAACTTCGTGGGGCGGGGCCGCCAGTCGCCCGTCTCGGTGGCGAGCCGGATCGCGTCCCACAGGGCCAGCAGCTTGCGCTCGACCCGCTCCAGGTCGGCGAGGACCGGGTCGTACGTCAGCACCTGGCCGCTGCCGAGGTAGACCAGCTGCAGTCGCCGCGGCACCACGTTCTTCAGCCGCCACACCACCAGGGCGTAGAACTTCATCTGGAACAGGGCGCCCTCGGAGTACTCCGGCCTCGGCGCCTTGCCCGTCTTGTAGTCGACGATCCGGACCTCGCCCGTGGGGGCCACGTCGACCCGGTCGATGATGCCGCGCAGCCGCAGCCCCGACTCCAGCTCGGCCTCGACGAAGAGCTCCCGCTCGGCCGGCTCCAGACGGCTCGGGTCCTCCAGGGTGAACCAGCGCTCGACGAGCTGCTCCGCCTCGCCCAGCCAGCGCGCCAGCCGCTCGCCCTCGGGGTCGTCGGCGAACAGCTCCCCGACCTCCGGCCGGGTCTCGCGCAGCCGGTCCCACTGGCCGGGGATCAGGGACTTCGCCCGCGGCGCCGTGCGCTCGGCGGCCGGTGCGTCGAAGAGCCGCTCCAGGACCGCGTGCACCAGCGTGCCCCTGGTCGCGGCCTCGCTCGGCTTCTCCGGCAGCCGGTCGATCACCCGGAAGCGGTAGAGCAGCGGGCACTGCATGAAGTCGCCGGCACGGGAGGGGGACAGCGAGGCGGGCGGAAGGGCGGCAGACCCGGTCACCAGGTCGCTCACGGCGGCGGTCTCGGCCGCTGCTTCCGCCACGGACTGTGCCTCCGCCGCGGACGGTGCCTCTGCCGCCGGTGCCTCCGCCGCCGTGTTCGCAGGCGTCTCCGCGGGCCCGGCCGGTGCCGGCGGATCCACCGCCACGGCCGGGCTGCTGTCGGGCTGCGCCGCGCCCTCGGTGCTCGTCTCCATGCCCCAGACCTTACGGCCCGCCACTGACAGTGACCCGGCCGCGGTGCGTGAGGGAAGCCCGGAGAGGGGGTCGACGTACGGGAAACACAGGGGTGCCGGGGCGAAACGCACCGCGACGGACGCATACCATCGACTCGAGACCCTCCCGTCCGGCAGGCGCGGGAGACGCTTCGATCGAGGGGACACCGGTGGACGAGAGCGGCGGGCGCGGGCGGCCGCGGTCCGGCAACGACGAGTCGGCCGAGCGCCACGGGGGGCCTCCGGTCCGGGCCACCGACCCGACCCTCGCCGGCGAACGGCCCACGGACGAGCACCGCTTCACCCCCGAGCAGCCCGCCCCGACGCCGGAACCGGACCCGACGGCCCC
>NZ_JAKEIO010000107.1 GCF_021474405.1 [Streptosporangium] indianense | reverse complement strand
TCGAGGTCCTGGAACTCGCGCTGGTACGCGGCGATCTGCTCTTCGAGGGTCGGCTCGCTGGGGCCGGCGGTGTCGCCGTTGTCGCCAGTGGCGCTCGCGCCGAGGGCGGGGGCGGGGTGCGTAGACATACGCGATCCAGGATCTCATCCCGGCGAATTTCATGGCTAACGCTTTTGCCGCCGGCCGTGGGAGAGGGCCTGTCGGTGCGGGCGGCCGACCGTTCGAGATCATCGGAACCGGTCGGCGGGGTGCATGCATGAAGCACGAAAGAGCCCCTCTCCGGAATCCCGGAGAGGGGCTCAGGCCCTGGTGAGGGCGGTTGTGGCTGGGGCCGGGGTCGAACCGGCGACCTTCCGCTTTTCAGGCGGACGCTCGTACCAACTGAGCTACCCAGCCACGAGGTTTCACGTGAAACCTCAGCGGTCCTGACGGGATTTGAACCCGCGGCCTCCACCTTGACAGGGTGGCGAGCACTCCAAACTGCTCCACAGGACCAAGCTTCGTACGACAGTGTCGCACAGGGTGGTGCGTGCCCCCAACGGGATTCGAACCCGTGCTACCGCCTTGAAAGGGCGGCGTCCTAGGCCGCTAGACGATGAGGGCTATCGGCCCGCCTGGGCGCTTCTCAGCGCGTCGGGGACGTGAGAAGCATATGGGATGGCGGGAGCTATCGCCAAAACGGTTCAGGGCGAGGTCGGCGGGGTGCCCTCCGTGGGGGTGCCGGGCGAGGGGGTCGCGCCGGGCTGGTTCTCCTCCGGGAGGTGGCGGCTGACCTCCGCCGTCGTGAGGCCGAGGCCGCCCAGTTCGATCTCGTCCCAGGCCTGGAGGCGGCGGGTGTCCCGGTCGAAGTACAGGATCGACGCCTCGATGGGATCGGGATGCCTGCCCTCGATGGCGCGCAGCCCGCTGCCGCCCGTGGAGCCCTCGATGCGCAGCCGGGTGCCGTACGGCAGCATCTCCATCTCGTCGTGGTGCAGGTGGCCCGACAGGGCCAGGGGCACCTCGCCGTCGACCTCGCGGGCGGCGGAGGGCTCGTGGACGACGGCGACGTCCACCGGAGTGCCGGCCGTGCTCTGGTCGCGCAGGGCCGTGGCCAGCCGGGCACCGGCCAGTTCCTGGGACTGCCGGGCGCCGGTCTGCTGCGAGCGGTCGGGGGTGAACTGCGGATCGCCGATGCCCGCGAAGCGCAGGCCCTTGATCGTCTGTGCCGTGCCGTCGTCCAGGACGTGGACGTTCTTCAGGTCCTGCATATAGCGCTGGGTGATCATCGAGTCGTGGTTGCCGCGGACCCAGACGTAGGGGGCCCCGAGGTCCTCGATGGGGTCAAGGAAGCCGTTCTCGGCCGCGGTGCCGTGGTCCATCGTGTCGCCCGAGTCGACGATCACGTCGACCTCGTACTGCTCCACGAGCGAGGCGATGATCTTCCAGCTCGCCGGGTTCAGATGGATGTCGGAGACGTGCAGGACCCGGATCGTGGAGGGGTCGGGCGCGTAGGCGGGGAGCGTCGAGGTGGCGTCGTAGAGCTTGGTCACGTTGGTGACCAGGCGGGCCAACTCCTTCTGGTAGACGTCGAATTCCGTGACGATGCTGCGCGCGTTGCCGACCAGGGAGGGGGCCGAGGTGAGCAGGCCGGAGAACTTGGGCTCCAGAACGGAGTCTGGGCGCCAGGTGGCGTACGCCGTGCCGCCCGAGGCGGCGAGGAGGGTGAGGGCCAGGCCGCCGGCGGCCAGGGCGCGGCGCGGGCGGCGGTAGACGGCCAGACCGAGGGCGGTGGCCCCGGCGACGACGGCGACACCGGAGCGCACGGCCAGGTCGAGGGTGCCGCGGCCGACGTCCTGGGTGACCTCGTCCTGGAGGCCGGAGAGGCGTTCGGGGTGGTCCACGAGGGCCTGGGAGCGGTCGGGATCGAGCTGGTCGACGTTCACGTCCAGACGGACGGGCGCGATGTGGCTGTCCAGTTGCAGGGCACCGAGGGGCGAGATGTTGATCCGGGTGCCGCCGGTGAACGACGGGCGCAGCGTCATCGTGGTGTCCATGGGGCCGACCGGGACCCGGACGTTGCCCACGACCAGCAGTCCCAGCCACGCGCCGCACAGCACGACGGCCACGAGTCCCACGGCACGCGTCCACGGGTGCGGCTGCGCCACGAGTTCGATCGTGGTGGGCGCCTGGCGGGAGCGATAGCGGCGGGCGAGGCTGTGGGGGGCCTTGCGGATCGGGTTCAGGACACTCAGGACTGCGGCGGGGACGCGGGCCATTGGTCCCGTATGCCCAAGTCGGCGGCGGGATATGCGGCGCCGGGAGGCTCTCGTCCGGCGGGGTCGTGGCCGACAATGGGCCTGTGCTGGAGATGACGCGCGAGGAGTTCGAGGAGCTGGTCGCCGAGGCGCTCGACCGGATCCCGCCGGAGTTGACGCGACTGATGGACAACGTCGCGGTGTTCGTCGAGGACGAACCGCCCGCGGACGATCCCGAGCTGCTCGGGCTGTACGAGGGGACTCCGCTGACCGATCGGGGCGAGTGGTACGCGGGTGTGCTGCCGGACCGCATCACCGTGTACCGGAACCCGACGCTGCGGATGTGCGAGTCGCGGGAGGACGTGGTCGCGGAGACGGAGATCACCGTGGTGCACGAGATCGCGCACCACTTCGGCATCGACGACGAGCGCCTTCACGCCCTGGGCTACGGCTGACCGGGTTGTGAATACGGGGCGCGTGTCCTCTTGTGGGCGGCGGGAGTTGGACATGTTGACTCCCTCACCCCTTCCGGAGGTGGCACCGTGCGCCCCTTGTACGTACCCGTCCGACTGGCCGCCACGGTCGTGGCGGTCGCCGCTGCCGCCGGCTGCATGAGTGTCGGCGACGACGACGCGGGCGGGAGCGTCAAGCCGTCGCACTCCGCCGGGCAGCGGGCCGGCGACGCGCCCGACGGCGGGCCGGGGGTGTCCGGGGGCGGCGCCGGGCCGGGCGCGGCCGGGCCCGACGGCGAGCGGGGGCACGGCAAGGGCAGGAAAGGCAAGAAGGGCGGCAAGGGCAAGGGCGGTGGCGGGGAGTCGGCGGCTCCCGAGACGTCGCCGAGCGCCGAGGCGAGCCCGGCCGCGCCGGGGCGTGACACGCCGGGGAACACGGCCCGGCCGACGCCGAAGCCGCCGGCGCAGTCGACGCCCACCCGGACCGCCGACCCCGAGCCCACTCCCACTCCGCAGCAGCCGACGTCGTCTCCCGAGCCGACGCCGGAGCCGTCGTCGTCGGCCCACGAGCCGCCGGGACCGCAGCTCGCGCAGCGGGAACCGGCACCGGAGGCGGGGGCACCGGCCTAGGCCCGTCGTCCGGAGCGGATAGCGGGCGCGAGGTGCCGGTGCTTCCCCACGACCGACGCGAACGACCGGCCAGAGGCCCAGGGGGTGCGCGGGTGGCGCGGGACACATTTCTTCCGGGGTGGGAACATCCCTCGCCGGAAGGCGGTTGCACCGTGACGGAAGCCGCCCGGCCGTCGGGCGGTGGCCCGCTGTCGCCTGCACAGTCCGGTTTGCCTTACGGGGCCCGGAGTGCGTATGGTGGCAGATCGTTTGATCCCATCTTGCCCGGCGCCACAGCAGAGCGCGCCGTGTGGCGCGTACTCTCCCTTGCCGTGGTGGACCGCATTGAGGCGGTCGTATTGCGAATCGCGAATCACGGAGTTGACGGGCGCGTGCCGACTGAGACTCCGGAAGGTTTCGCATTCGCATGTCCATTACCAGTACTGATCACGTCGTCGTGCCCGAGAACGAGGCGGCCGAGGACGCTCCCGAGGTCACCTTCGCGGACCTCGGTCTGCCCGAGGGCGTCGTGCGCAAGCTCGCCCAGAACGGCGTGACCACCCCCTTCCCGATCCAGGCCGCGACCATCCCGGACGCCCTGGCCGGCAAGGACATCCTCGGCCGTGGCCGCACCGGCTCCGGCAAGACCCTGTCGTTCGGTCTGCCCACCCTGGCCACGCTGGCCGGCGGCCGGACCGAGAAGCACAAGCCGCGCGCCGTCATCCTGACCCCCACGCGTGAGCTCGCCATGCAGGTCGCCGACGCGCTCCAGCCCTACGGCGACGTCCTCGGCCTGAAGATGAAGGTCGTCTGCGGCGGTACGTCCATGGGCAACCAGATCTACGCCCTGGAGAAGGGCGTCGACATCCTGGTCGCCACCCCGGGCCGCCTGCGCGACATCATCAACCGCGGCGCCTGCTCGCTGGAGAACGTGCAGATCGCCGTGCTCGACGAGGCCGACCAGATGTCCGACCTGGGCTTCATGCCCGAGGTGACGGAGCTGCTCGACCAGATCCCCGCGGGCGGTCAGCGGATGCTCTTCTCCGCGACCATGGAGAACGAGATCAAGACTCTCGTCGACCGGTACCTGAACGAGCCGGTCAGCCACCAGGTCGACGCCGCCCAGGGTGCCGTGACGACCATGTCGCACCACATCCTCATCGTGAAGCCCAAGGACAAGGCGCCGGTCACCGCCGCGATCGCCTCCCGCAAGGGCCGCACGATCATCTTCGTCCGCACCCAGCTGGGCGCCGACCGCGTCGCCGAGCAGCTGCGCGACGCCGGGGTGAAGGCCGACGCGCTGCACGGCGGCATGACCCAGGGCGCGCGGACGCGGACCCTGGCCGACTTCAAGGACGGGTACGTCAACGTGCTCGTCGCCACCGACGTCGCCGCGCGCGGCATCCACGTCGACGGCATCGACCTGGTGCTGAACGTCGACCCGGCCGGCGACCACAAGGACTACCTGCACCGCTCCGGCCGTACCGCTCGCGCGGGCCGCTCCGGCACGGTCGTGTCCCTGTCGCTGCCGCACCAGCGGCGTCAGATCTTCCGGCTGATGGAGGACGCGGGCGTCGACGCCTCGCGCCACATCATTCAGGGCGCCGGCGCCTTCGACCCGGAGGTCGCCGAGATCACCGGTGCCCGGTCGATGACCGAGGTGCAGGCCGAGTCCGTGGGCAACGCCGCGCAGCAGGCCGAGCGCGAGGTCGCCCAGCTCTCCAAGGAGCTGGAGCGGGCGCAGCGGCGTGCGAACGAGCTGCGCGAGGAGTCCGACCGGCTGCTGGCGCGGGTGGCGCGCGAGCGGGGCGAGGAGCCCGCGGCCGTGGCGGCCGGGGAGAGCGGCGAGGCCGTGGCCGCCGTCGAGGTGTCGGTGCCCGAGCAGCCGACCGCGAAGGACGTGGAGCGCGAGGAGCGCCCCGAGTCCTCCGCCCCGTACGAGCGCCGGGAGCGGCGCGACGAGCGCGGTGGCTTCCGCCGCGACGACCGAGGCGACCGTGGTGACCGGGGTGGCCGTTCGTTCGAGCGTCGTGACGACCGTGGCGGCCGTTCCTTCGAGCGTCGTGACGACCGGGGCGGCTTCAACCGCGACCGTGACCGCGACCGCGGTGGCCGTTCCTTCGACCGCGACCGCGACCGTGACCGCGGTGGCTTCCGCCGGGACGACCGGGCCGACCGTGGCGACCGGGGCGATCGCGGTGGCTTCCGCCGCGACGACCGGGGTGACCGGGGTGGCCGTTCGTTCGAGCGTCGTGACGACCGTGGCGGCCGTTCGTTCGAGCGCCGTGACGACCGGGGCGGCTTCAACCGCGACCGTGACCGCGGCGGCTTCCGCCGGGACGAGCGCGGTGGGCACCGGGGCAGCGACCGCCCCTTCAACCGTGACCGCCGTGACGACCGTCCGGGCTTCCGCTCCGGCGGACACGACCGCCCGGGCCACGACCGCCCGGGCCACGACCGCCCCTACGGCCGTCGTGACGACCACCGCGGCGGCGGCTCGTTCCAGCGCCGCGAGGACAAGCCGCGCTGGAAGCGCAACGGCTGACATCAGCGCATGAGGAGCGCCGTGGCCCCCTCCCAACGGGCGGGCCACGGCGCTCTGTCGTAGGGGCACGGACTCCGCCGCGGCGGCGCGGACCCACCCGAACCGGTCGTTCCACGGCCCTGATCGGCCCTGTTCGTCACTTCGCCACGGCCGGGACGCGGATACCCGATCGGGAACGCGGCGTCGTCCGGCTATGCTCGTGGGGGCAACATCGCCTGGGCCCTTAGCTCAATTGGCAGAGCAGTGGACTTTTAATCCATTGGTTGTGGGTTCGAGTCCCACAGGGCCTACGGGAAAGCCCCGGTCCGGAGATCATCCGGACCGGGGCTCTTGTCGTTGTGGGGGCCGGGTCAGCTGGTGGTGAGCATCCCCGAGCGCAGCCGAGCCACCGTGCGCGAGATCAGCCGGGAGACGTGCATCTGCGAGATGCCGAGCCGGGCGCCGATCTCCGCCTGGGTCAGCTCCTCCACGAAGCGCAGGTGGAGGATGAGGCGCTGGCGCTCGTCGAGTTCGGCGACCAGGGGGGCCAGGGCGTGGAAGTCCTCGACGAGTTCGAGGGCGGGGTCCTCCTCGCCGATGAACTCCGACAGGGTCGTCTCGCTCTCGTCCGGGTCGCCGGTGACCGTCGCGTCGAGCGAGGAGGACACGTAGCCGTTGGCGGCGATCTGGGCCTCGACGACCTGCTCCTCGGACAGGTTCATCAGGGCGGCCAGTTCGGAGACTCTCGGCGCGCGGCCGAGGCGGGAGGCCAGTTCCTCGGTGGCCTTGGCGAGTTCCGTGCGGGCCTCCTGCAGCCGGCGCGGCACGTGCACGGCCCAGGACGTGTCCCGGAAGAACCGCTTGATCTCGCCGATGATGTACGGCACCGCGAAACTGGTGAACTGCACCTCGCGGGAGACCTCGAAGCGGTCGATGGCCTTGATCAGCCCGATGACGCCCACCTGGACGACGTCTTCCATCGACTGGCCGCTGCTGCGGAACCGGCGGGCCGCGAAACGCACCAGCGACATGTTCATCTCGATGAGCGTGTTGCGGGTGTACTGGTATTCGGGCGTGCCTTCCTCGAGCACGGCGAGCCGGTCGAGGAACTGCCCGGTCAGCTCGCGCGCGTCCTGCGGGGCCAGCTTCTGAGGCTCGGCGATCTGCGGCAGCTCCTCACCGGTGTAGGTGGCGGAATCCGTCGTCGTGTCGATGCGCATGGTCGCCGTCACGGGCCCTCCCTGTCAGTCCGGCCCGCTCCGATCCCCCGACAGGCCACCTCAAGCGCCGTTACCCGCCCTCGCCGCGGTCATGCCCTGCATATGCCCCGGCGAGACGTTGACCACAGTCGGCGCAGGTCGAGGCGGTGGCGGGGTATCCGGACCGGTACTGCAAAGGTACGGGCAGGGAGGGTGGGCGGTGGAGTGCGCGAGAGAGGACCGGGAAGCGCGCGGAGCGGACAGTTGTCGTTTGACAACTATAGGTGGAGGGCAACAGCCTAGGCGTGCCGAGCGCGCGCAGGGAAGAGGCCGGAAGGTCCGATTCCGTGCAGCGGCGGCACGTAGGTCAGGCAGTCCGGGTGCCGGACGATCGGGAGTCTTCGGAGTCGTCGTGTATCTGGGCCGCCGCCGCGTCGCAGAACGCCTCCAGCCCCTGCAGCAGCGCCGCCCGCTTCGCCGCGGGCATCTGGTCGAGCACCGCGCGCAGCGCCTGCTCCCGGCGCAGGCGCAGGTCGTCCAGGAAGGCGCGGCCCCGGCCGCTGAGGTGCAGGCGCACCTCGCGCCGGTCGGCCGGACTGACCTCGCGCTCGACGAACCCGGCCGCCTGCAGCCGGTCGCACAGCCGGCTGGTCGAGGGCGGTGTGGAGGCGAGGGAGTCGGCGAGCGTACGCAGATTGATGCCCTCGTGGTGCTCGAGGATGAGCAGCAGCCGCAGCTGGGACGCGGAGGCGGGCGCGGTCGAGGCCCGGCCCCACAGGACTTCCAGCAACTCCGCCGCCGTGGAGGTCACACGGGCGACCTCGGTCGGCTCAGGGCGGGGTCGGAGGGAAGTCACAGTCACACTCTCGCAGGCACCGGGATGGCCGTCAGCGTACTAGGCGCGGAGTGAACCGCCCGGGACCAGACCCGCTTCCGGCCCCTCCCGGCCCCTCCCGGCCCCCATGGACAAGAACCCGTTTACACGGACGCGTCGGCGTCCTGTCGAGGATGGTGAAGGACCACCGTGAGCACGATCACGAGCAGATTCGTGGCCGCTGAGCGCGCCCTGCGCACGGCGGCGCCCCATCGACTGCTGGACGCGGTCCGTCGTGTACTGACCGATCAGTACGCGGCGGACTCCGTCGAGCTTTTCCTGGCCGACTACGGACTGACGGTGCTTCAGCCGGTGTCCGAGCTCCCGCACACCCTGCAGCCGGTGTCCGTGCACAACAGCCCGGCGGGCCGGGCCTTCGGCGCGCAGCAGCCGTACCTGGAGATCCCGTCGGGTGATCTCGTACGGGCGCACCTGCCCGTCACCGTGCGCGGCGACCGCCTCGGCGTGCTGACGGTGACCCTGCCGGGCGCGGAGCATGCCGAGAACTGTTTGGACGAGCTGGCCGAGATCGCCGAAGTGCTCGGGCACGAGGTCGTCGTGGCCGAGCGGGACACCGACCTGTACCTCCAGGCGCGCCGCCGGGACCGGCTCACGCTGGCCGCCGAGATGCAGTGGCAGCTGCTGCCCGGTCGCTCCTGCGCCCGCCCGGAGTACGAGCTGGGTGCACAACTGGAGCCGGCGTACGCGATCTTCGGTGACAACTTCGACTGGTCCGCCTCCGCCGACCGGCTCAGCCTCTACGTCACCAACGGCATGGGTGAGGGCATAGAGGCCTCCCTCTTGACGAACCTGGCGATCAACGCGCTGCGCAACGCCCGCCGGGCCGGGCTGTCCATCGACGACCAGGCGGCCCTGGCCGACCAGGCGGTGTACGCCCACTACCGGGGCCGCTGCTACCTGTCCGTGCTGATGCTCGACTTCGACCTGGCCACCGGGCGGGTGCGCGCGGTGGACGCCGGGTCGCCGCAGATGCTGCGGCTGCGCCGGGGCACGGTGGAGCGGGTGCCGTTCGACGCCCAGCTGCCGCTCGGCATGTTCGAGGAGACCGACTACGTGATCCAGGAGTTCCGGGTCGAGCCGGGCGACCGGCTGGTCTTCGTCAGCGACGGGGTCTACGGCGTGGCCTCCCCGGGCGGCGAGGCCTACGGGGACGCCGCCCTGGCCCGGGCGATCCAGTCGACCCGGCTGCTGCCGGCGGCCGAGGTGCCCCGGGCCGTCCTGCGCGAACTGACGGGCCACCGCGGCCGGTCCACCCCGGACGACGACGCCCTCGTGGTGTGTCTGGACTGGCGTGGGCGGTAAGGGATGGGGCAGGCGCAGGTCAGGGGCTGCGGAGAGCGGTTGTTTGATGGTGCCGTCGGTCGGCACTAATGTTTGTCATACGGCAAGTAACGGCTGAGGCGCCTCGCGTGACCTCGGTCCGGCCCGTGCAAGGGAGCGATACAAGTGTCGGTGTCGGAAGAGAACGCGGAACGGGAGCCGGTCGCGTACCAGGTGAGCGCCTTCCTGGAACGGCGCCGGGAGCAGATCGCCCAACGGTGGGCGGACGCCGCGCTGTTCCGCACGGTCTTCACCGTGTCCCGGGACGAGGCGGTGGAGGCGGGCCGGGCCGTGGCCGCGGCGCTGGCGGCCGTGGCGGCGTCCGGGCGGCTGGACGACATCCGCGCGTCCGGATTCGAGGCCGTGCGCGACCAGTTGGGGCGCATGGCCGCGTCCCGTGCCCGCACGGGCACCGACCCGGACGGGGTCGCCAACGAGGTCGCCGCGCTGCGCGAGCCGGCGACCGAGCTGCTGCGCGCCGAGTTCGCGGAACCGGACGCCCCCGAGGCGCACGAGGCGGTGCTGGCGCTGACCGTGCTCATGGGCACCCTGCGCCTGGTCGTGATGGAGACCACGGTCAGCGCGGGCGAGGAGCTGATCGCCCGGCAGCGCGAGCAGCTGCACGAGGTGGCCACCCCGGTGATCAAGCTGTGGGAGAGCACCGTCGCCGTACCGCTGATCGGCACCCTGGACAGCGCGCGCAGCCAGGTCGTCATGGAGAGCCTGCTGGACGCGATCGTCGCCGAGCGCGCCCGGTACGCCATCCTCGACATCACCGGCGTGCCCACGGTCGACTCGCTGGTCGCCCAGCACCTGATGAAGACCGTCGCGGCGGCGCGACTGATGGGCGCCGAGTGCATCGTCTCCGGCATCCGGCCTGCGATCGCGCAGACCATCGTCCACCTGGGCATCGATCTCGGCACGGTGCTCACCCGCTCCAGCCTGGCCGACGCGCTCGCCTACGCGCTCAGCCAGCAGGGGGTCGAGATCGCACCACTGAGGGCGGTCGGCGCGGCGGCGGACGCGGGCACGCGGTGACCGGGATCGCGGGCCACGGGCCCGTGGGCGGACACGGCTTCACCGTGCCGGTCCTCCAGCTGGGCGACGTCCTGCTGGTCACCCTCCAGGGGGAGCTGCACGACGGGATGGCCGAGCAGCTCCAGCAGGACATCACGGCCCGGATCTCGCACAGCCGGGTGACCGGGGTGGTGATCGACATCTCCGGTGTGGAGATCGTCGACTCGTTCCTGGGCCGGGTTCTGGCCGAGATCGCCGCCGGAGCCAAGCTGCTGGCGGCCCGTACGGTACTGGCCGGGATGCGCCCGGCCGTGGCCATCACCCTGGTCGAGCTGGGGCTCACCCTGCCCGGTCTGTGGACGGCCCTGGACGTCGAACGTGCGATGGAGCTCCTCGGCGTCACCACGCGCCGGGGTGAGGGGAGTCCATGATGCAGGCTTCCCGCCATGCCGGTCCGGCCAGCCTGCCGATCGGCTCGGACGCCGATCTGGCGTGGGTACGGCAGCAGGTCCGGCAGGCCGCAGCCGAGCTCGGCTTCGGGCTCGTGCAGCAGACGAAGCTCGTTACGGCGGCGAGCGAACTGGCCCGCAACACCCTCGTCCACGGCGGGGGCGGCCATGTGCAGATCACCCCGCTGGACGCCGGGTCGTCGCGCGGACTGCGGCTGGCCTTCGTCGACACCGGGCCCGGCATCCGCGACCTGGACCAGGCGCTCACCGACGGCTACACCAGCGGCGGCGGCCTCGGGCTCGGCCTGAGCGGCGCCAAGCGGCTGGTGCAGGAGTTCGAGGTGGACAGCCGGCCCGGTGAGGGGACCACCGTCACCGTCACCGCCTGGGCCACCGTCGTGCCGCCCTCCCGGACGGTGCCGTGATGAGCAGGGTCTGGGACGTGCCGGTGGAGGACGACTCGACGCGGGTGCGGGACGTGCGGGTGGCGGCCGAGGAGGCCAGCGCCTGCGCCGGCCTGCCCGCAAGCCGGACCGCGACCGCCGCGCTCGTGGCGACGGAACTGGCGACCAACCTGCTGCGGCACGCCGAGGGCGGGCGGGTGCTGATCAACCTCGTCGAGCGCGCGCACGACGGTGACCGCCGGCCGGTCGTGCAGCTCGTCTCGCTCGACCACGGACCCGGCATCCCGGACGTCGCGGCGGCGATGCGCGACGGCTACACCACGACCGTCGCCGCCTCGCTGGGCGCCGGGCTCGGGACGTGCCGGCGCATAGCGAACGACTTCGACCTGCACAGCGCGCCGGGCCGGGGCACCGTCGTGATGGCCCGGATCGGGCACGAGCCGGCCGTCCGCAACCAGGGGCCGCCCCCGCCGGGGCCGCGTGCCGGGGGCGTCAACGTCCCCCTGGGCAGGGCCGAGCACTCCGGGGACGCCTGGGGCCGGGTGCGCCGCGGCGATCGTCTGACCCTGCTGCTCGCCGACGGGCTCGGCCACGGGGTGAAGGCCGCCGAGGCCTCCACCGCGGCAGTGCGGGAGCTGCGCGACCTGGCCGAGTTGCCGCCGGTGGAGATCCTTCGGAGTCTGGGCCGGGCCCTGCGCCCGACCCGGGGCGCGGCCGTCGCCGTGGCCCAACTGGAGCTGCGGGAAGAGCGGTTGAGCTTCGCCGGGATCGGCAACATCGGTGCCCGGCTGCGGACCGACGGCGCGTGGAAGCCGCTGCTGTCCCACCCCGGCATCGTGGGCGCGCAGACGCCGGCGTCCGTGCCCGTGCAGCGCGTGCCGTGGCACCCGGGCAGTCTGCTGGTGCTGCACAGCGATGGCCTGCCCAGCCGCTGGACGCCGCCCGACGACGGGGTCCTGCCCGGCTGCGACCCGGCGGTGGCGGCCGCGGTGGTACTCCGTGACGCGGGCAGCGCGGCCCGCCCGGTCCGGGACGACACCTGCGTGGCGGTCCTCACCGCAGGAGGAGAAAGCCGCCACGGCTCAGGCACGTGACGCCCGTCCGGGACGGGAGTGACGAGGGGCCCCCACTCCCACGGGCACCCCACCGGCGCCGACTCGGGGCATGACCGCCCCCAACCGGCAGGTTTCTTCAGCTGTCCTCGGGGCTTCCGGTCTCGGGCGGCAACGTGGCCCGGGCCGACAGGAAGCCCCGCAACCCCCTGCTCAGCGCCGCCCGTTCGGCAGGCTTCATGGCCGCCAGTGCCGCGGTCAGGGCCTGGGCGCGGCGGACGGCGACGTCGTCCAGGACGCGCTGTCCGTGTGTCGTGAGCCACAGTTGCACTTCGCGGCGGGTGACGGGATGCGGGGCCCGTTCCAGCAGACCGGCCGCGGCCAGACGGTCGCAGAGGCGGCTGGCCGTGGGGAGGCCGATGTCCAGGCCGTCCGCCAGGGCCGTCAGGTTCAGCCCGGGCGCCGCCTGCACGGTGCGCAGCGCCCGCAACTGGTGCGGTGACAGCCGCAGGGACGCCTCCTGGGCGGCGACCGACCACAGCGCCACCAGGCTCTCCACAGCGTCGGTGATCTGCGCTGCGACGGCCTCCGGGCCCTCGCCCGGTCCCTTCGCCCGGTGGTGGCCGGGGCCGTCGAGATCGGTCACGAAACGGTCACTTCCATAAAAGCGCGGGTACTGATGAGGTCGCCCTCTTGCAAAGGCTGTACCCGATGAACCGAAGGGCAAGCAGCCCGGTTCAGCACCCGTCCGGACCGGCGTCCGGTCAGCCCGCGTTGAGCTCCGCCAGCGCCGCGAGCGGCAGCGTGTGCTGGGTCTGGAGGACTTTCGCGCGCAGGTAGCGGACGTTGTGGGCGGTGGTGAAGACGCCGGTGGGGACCCGGTCGCGGACGTCGATGCCCAGGGACCGCAACTGGTCCGCTTTGTCGGGGTTGTTGGAGAGCAGCTCCAGTTCACCGATGCCCAGGGCCCGGAGCATCTGGGACGCCGCCGTGTAGTCGCGGGCGTCCTCCGGCAGCCCCAGTGCCGCGTTCGCCTCGTACGTGTCGAGCCCCTCGTCCTGGAGGGCGTACGCGTCGAGCTTGTTGTAGAGGCCGATACCGCGGCCCTCCTGGCGCAGGTAGAGCAGGACACCGCCGCGCTCGGCGATGCGCTCGACCGCCTCGCGCAGCTGCGGGCCGCAGTCGCAGCGGGCGCTGCCGAACACGTCCCCGGTCAGGCACTCGGAGTGCAGCCGCACCAGCGGGACCGGGCCGGGCTCTCCGAGGATCACGGCCACGTGCTCCCGGCCGTCGGCCAGCCCGTGGAAGGTGACGACCTCGGTGTCCGCCTCGTAGCCGTCGTGGAAGCGCAGCGGGACCCGGACGCGCGAGCGCGGGGTGGCGACGACGGCGGGGGTGTCGGGCATGCGGGGCCTCCGGGGTCCGTTTCCTGTTCGGCTGCACAGCCGTACTGCTTCAGATTTGAAGCAGATCCACGGTCGGAATCCTACTCGTGCTTTAAATTTGAAGCAATGACGAAGCCGGCCGCTGTGACGCGGGTCACGAACAGGTGGGTGAGGACCTCCGCCGCCACGGCACGTCGTCCGCCGCCGCCCGCGGCCCGTCCTCCTCCTGGAGCCCCCGCGCGATCGCCGCGGAGATCTCCTCCAGCTGGCCCACCTGCTCCTCGCTGAGCCGGTCGAACAGGGAGCTGCGCACGGTCTCGACATGCCCGGGCGCCGCGCGCTCCAGCACGGCGAACCCCTCGTCGGTCAGCACCGCGATGCTGCCGCGCTTGTCGTACCGGCAGGCCTCGCGCCGCAGCATGCCGTCCTTCTCCAGCCGCGTGACCGCGTACGTCAGCCGGCTGCGAGTGATCTTCAGCCGCTCGGCGAGATCGGTCATGCGCAGCCGCCGTTCCGGGGACTCCGACAGGACGGACAGGATGGAGTAGTACAGGTGCGGCATGCCGGCGTCCTGCTGGAGCTGCCGGTCGATCGCGTCCTCCAGGAGCAGCGAGGCTGCCATGTAGGCGCGCCAGGCGCGCTGCTCCTCGGGGGTGAGCCAGCGAGTCGTCATGCCGCCAGTGTAGGTTTGTTTCAAACTTGAACCAAGCCCTGTCCGTCCCGCCGTCCCGACCAGCCGCGGAGCACCGATGCCTCACCCGTACGTCCTGCTGTCCGCCGCCGTCTCCCTCGACGGCTACCTGGACGACACCGGGCCCGACCGCCTGCTGCTGTCCAGCCCGGCCGACTTCGACCGGGTCGACGAGGTCCGGGCCGGCGTCGACGCGATCCTGATCGGCGCCGGCACCATCCGCGCCGACAACCCCCGCCTGCTGGTGAACTCGGAGCGGCGCCGGGCCGCCCGCACGGCCGCGGGCAAGCCCGAGTACCCCCTCAAGGTCACGGTCAGCGGCTCGGGTGACCTCGACCCGGACGCCCGCTTCTGGCACACCGGCGGCGAGAAGCTCCTCTACACGACCGACCAGGGCGCCGAACGCGCCCGTGCGCTCGGCCTCGCCGCCGACGTCGTCCCGCTCGGCACCGCACTGGACTGGCGGCGGCTGCTCACGCACCTGCACGACGTGCGGGGCGTGGGACGGCTCATGGTCGAGGGCGGCGGCCTGATCCACACCCAGCTCCTCACCCAGGGCCTGGCCGACGAGCTCCAGCTGGTCCTCGCCCCGCTCTTCGTGGGCGACCCCCGGGCGCCCCGGCTCTTCGGCCCGGGCGGCTACCAGGGCGGCCGGCTCCGGCTGCTGGAGTCGCGGCGGATCGAGGACGTCGTCCTGATGCGCTACGAGCCGACCGCCCCGGGAACCGGCCCCCTGCCCGCCGCCGCCGACCACCATTGGCTGGCCCTCGCCTGTGAACTGGCCGAGCGCTGCCCCCCGTCGGACACGGCGTTCAGCGTGGGTGCGGTCGTGGTCGCCGCCGACGGCACGGAACTGGCCCGCGGCCACTCCCGTGAGGGCGGCGACGCGGTGGTGCACGCCGAGGAGGCGGCCCTCGCGAAGCTCGACCCGGCCGACCCGCGCCTGCCCGGCGCGACGGTGTACAGCAGCCTGGAGCCGTGCGCCCGCCGCGCCTCCCGGCCCGCGCCCTGCGCCCGGCTGATCCTCGACGCGGGCGTACGGCGGGTCGTCACGGCCTGGCGCGAGCCGGACACCTTCGTGACGGACGCCGACGGCAGCGGCCTGCTGGCGGCCCGGGGGGTGGAGGTCCTCGTCCTGCCGGAACACGAGGAGCGGGCCAAGGCCCCGAACCGCCACCTGGCGCGCTGAGCACGGGCCGGACGGAGGGTGTGCGCGAGCGGTCCCGCGGATGGCGTACACTGGTGAACACAACGACGCGGGGTGGAGCAGCTCGGTAGCTCGCTGGGCTCATAACCCAGAGGTCGCAGGTTCAAATCCTGTCCCCGCTACTGAAGGCCGAGGGCCGGAATCCGAAAGGGTTCCGGCCCTCGGTGCTTTCCCGGTGTCCACCCCGTGGCTCGCTACGGTCGGTGAGCGAACCGTCCCGTTCCGCATAACATCTGACACACCGTCAAAAACGTTCAGTCACCTGCATGATGGCCAACTCGCCCGATTTGAACCGGTCATGGCAGGTAAGTCCGCGCGAAAAAGGCTAATGATCAAGCGGAACCGCTGGAATACCCCCCGCGCCTCCATTAACGTTCGATAACGCAGCGCGGTCGTCCCAGCCGTCACAGAAGGCGGCTCCGTGCGCACGCGCCGAATCCCGCAAGGGAACCGGGGAACCACCACTTGGGGTGAATCGGGCGGATACCACCGTGGAAGCACGGCAGGTATACGCGCGTAGGAGACCTTCCTGCTCCGAACCCGTCAGCTAACCCGGTAGGCGAGAAGGAAGGAAAGGAGTACGCCCACGTGGCGTCCAACCGGCCTGCCCCCACGGCCCCGTACGCGCCGAAGCGCGACACCGACACCTTCGGCTACGGCGGTCAGCGCACCGACGAGGGCCCGTTCCAGGAGTGGAACCCCACCGAGGAGTCCATCCGTCCCGTCCGCGGCCGGCATCGCGTCACCAAGCAGCGCGGCGGAGGTCTCGCCCGCAGCTCCACCGTCCTGGGCGTCGGCGTCATAGCTGCCGTGGGTGCCGGCGGCATGGCCAGTGCCCAGACCGGCAAGCCCCCGGTGTCCATCTCCGTTCCGGACCTGCCCTCGGTGGGTTCCCTCATTTCGGACGACGACACCCCCGAAGGTTCCGCCACCCCGCTCAGCAGCCTCGGCACCGCCACGGCGGACACCGCGCAGGACACGTCCGGCGCCCGTGCCGGGGCCGGTGACGCGCTGCGCGCCCGGATCATGGCGCAGGTCGAGCACCAGCAGGAGCAGATCGAGACCAAGGCCGCCGAGGACGCCGCGGCCGCCGCCGAGAAGGCGGCCAAGGAGGCGGTCGCCAAGGCGGAGCAGGAAGCCAAGGCCAAGGCCGCCGAGGCGAAGAGGAAGGCGGAGGAGGAGGCCAGGAAGAAGGCCGAGGCCGAGCGGCTCGCCGCCCTCGCCAAGCAGTTCACGCTGCCGACCTCCTCGTACACCCTCACCTCGACGTTCGGCCAGGCCGGCGCCTACTGGTCCTCCGGCTACCACACCGGCCTCGACTTCGCCGCCCCCACGGGCACGCCGATCAAGGCCGTGCACAGCGGCACGATCACCGAGGCGGGCTGGAACGGCTCGTACGGCTACAAGACCGTCCTCACCCTCGATGACGGCACCGAGATCTGGTACGCGCACCAGTCCTCCATCGGCGTCAGCGTCGGCCAGAAGGTCAGCACCGGCGACGTGATCGGCCGCGTGGGCGCCACCGGCAACGTCACCGGCGCGCACCTGCACCTCGAAGTCCACTCCGGCGGATCCGCGAGCGGCATCGACCCGATGGCGTGGCTGCGCGGCAAGGGACTGAACCCGTAAGCGGTACGCCCCCTTTGCAGCACCCCGACCGAAGACCGGCGGCCCTGACGACGACCCCCCGACGTCAGGGCCGCCGGTCTTCGGTCGCGGTGTTCACGGGAGTTTTGCGTCCGTAGCGGAATGAGGTCTTCCCCTACGGTCGTTGACACCGGGTATGACTTCTCTTCGCAAGCTCGGCTCCTCCGACCTCGAGGTCTTCCCCCTCGCCCTCGGCGGCAACGTCTTCGGCTGGACCGCAGACGAGGCCCGGTCCTTCGACGTCCTCGACGCGTACACCGCCGCCGGCGGCAACTTCGTCGACACCGCCGACGTCTACTCGGCGTGGGTCGACGGCAACCGGGGCGGGGAGTCCGAGACCATCCTCGGCACGTGGCTCGAGGCCCGCGGCAACCGCTCCGAGGTCGTCGTCGCCACGAAGGTCAGCCAGCACCCCGAGTTCCGGGGACTGTCCGCCGCCACCATCACGGCCGCCGCCGACGCCTCCCTGCGACGCCTGCGCACCGACTACATCGACCTCTACTACACGCACTTCGACCAGCCCGACGTGCCCGTCGAGGAGATCATCGGCGCGCTCGACGCCCTCGTGAGGGCCGGGAAGGTGCGGCACATCGCCGCCTCCAACGTCTCCGCCGAGCGGCTGCGGGCGTCCCTGGAGTTCTCCGACCGCGAGGGCCTCGCCCGCTACGTCGCCCTCCAGCCGCACTACAACCTGGTCTCCCGCGACACCTACGAGGGCGAGCTCCAGGACCTCGCCGAGCGGGCCGGCCTCGTGGCCGTTCCCTACTACGCGCTCGCGTCCGGCTTCCTCACGGGCAAGTACCGGCCCGGTACGACGGTGGAGAGCGCGCGGGCGGGCGGTGCCGCCAGGCATCTGGAGACCGAGCGGGGGAGGCGGGTGCTCGCGGCCCTCGACGAGATCGCCGGAGCGCACGACGTGCCCGTCGCCACCGTGGCCCTGGCCTGGCTCGCCGCCCAGCCGACCGTGGCGGCGCCGATCGCTTCCGCCCGCACGGTGGAGCAGCTGCCGGCCCTGGTCGGCGTCGGAGAGCTGACCCTCTCGGAGGCCGAGCTCGCCCGCCTCACGGAGGCTTCGGCCTGAGCGGGCCGTGGGAGCGGTGGGGGGTGTGAACGGGCTACGGCGTCAGCTGCCAGGCCGTGGTCAGGGCAGGCCCTGGAACCGGTAGGGGCTGTACGCGGGCTACGGCGTCGACCGCCGGGCCTCCGTCCGGGGCTGCCCTAGGAGCGGTACGGGTTGTACGCCGGGTACGGCGTCGGTCGGGTCGGCTGGTGCGCGTAGCCGTAGCCGTGTCCGTACACGCCGTGGACCGGCCAGGGCGGGGCCACCACCGGGACCGGAGGGGCGGTGATCCGCGCCGCGTGGTCCAGCGCGGGGCGGGACACCTCCCGGCGCCGCCACAGTTCGCCCAGCAGCTCCCCCTCCCGTACGGCGAAGTCCGGCCGGACGCCGCCCCGCCGGGCCCGGTGCCGCAGGAACGCCAGGGACGTCGCGTACGCCTCGTAGTGGGCCACCTCCCGGGCCGCCGCCCTGCCGAGGTGGCGGCGGGCGTACTGGCGGGCGATCCGCCGGGCCCGCATGGAGCCGAGCGCGTACGGCTCGGCCGGGGTCAGCCAGCCGGCCACGGCGTAGGCGGGCAGTTCCGCCCGGACGGTCTTCAGCTCCCGCTGCCGCGTCCAGATCACCAGCCACGTCAGCAGCCCGAAGATGGGCACCATGAACGCCGCGTACACGGCGAAGAAGCCGTACTCGCCGAACGCCGACGAGCCGTTCCACATCGCGTGCATGCCCATTGCGAGCAGCAGCCCGGACAGCGGGAAGACGATCCGGCGCACGGGCCGGCGGGCCGTCGAGAGCGCGGAGATGCCGAAGCCGATGCCGGTGAGGACCGTGAACAGCGGATGCGCGAACGGCGACATGATGATGCGCACGAAGAAGGTCGCCGCCGTGACGGAGGCGATGCCGCTGTGGCCGGTCAGCTGGTCGGTGCCGAAGGCGGTGCCCAGATAGAGGATGTTCTCGGTGAAGGCGAAGCCGGTGGCGGTCACGCCGGCTACGACGACGCCGTCGACGATGCCGGTGAAGTCGCGACGCCGGAAGAGGAAGACCAGGAGCACGGCCGCCGCCTTGGCCGACTCCTCGACCACCGGCGCTATCACCGTCGCGCCGAGGGTGTCCGCGCTGGACGGGTCCGCCGTCGCCGTCGCTATCCATCTCGTCGCGAAGCTGTTGGCGACGATCGCTATCAGCGCCGCCGCGCAGGCGCCCCAGGCGAAGCAGAACACCAGGTTCCGCCAGGGGCCGGGTTCGACCCTGTCCAGCCAGCGGAACGCGGCTATCAGCAGGGGCACCGGCAGGACGGCCAGCCCCAGCCCGACCAGGAACCCCTCCGTGCCGGTCTCCTCACGGACCAGGGCGAGGATGACCAGGCCGGACATCGCGAGGAGCGTGCTCAGCGCGCCGTAGCGCACCCACGCGCGCTGCCACCAGTGGGCGTGTCGCAGGGAGCCGGGTGTGCCCGGGCCGGCGAAGGGGACGCCGTCGGCGGGACCGCTCGGGTACGACGGGTGCGGGAGGCTGGTGGCCACGGGATTGACCCTAACGACGGATGGGCGCTGTCCGCAGGCGGGAGAGGTGCCAGGGGTGGTCAGGCGCCGGCGGGGGGCTGGTCCACGTGCTGTACGCGGCGGAAGAGGAGGTCGTTCACGACATGTCCCTTGTCCAGTCCCTGGCCCTCGAAACGGGTCAGCGGACGGAAGTCGGGACGCGGCGCGAAACCACCGTCCGCCTGTGTGTTCTCGAAGTCGGGGTGGGCGGTGAGGACCTCGAGCATCTGCTCCGCGTACGGCTCCCAGTCGGTGGCGCAGTGGAGGAGCGCGCCGGGCCGGAGGCGGGGGGCGGCCAGGGTGAGGAAGTCCGGCTGGATGATCCGGCGCTTGTGGTGCCGCTTCTTGGGCCAGGGGTCGGGGAAGTAGACGCGCAGGCCGTCGAGGGCGTCCGGGGCGAGCATCTCGCGCAGCAGGATGATCGCGTCGCCGTTGCCGACGCGGATGTTGGACAGGCCGTTGCGGTCGGCGAGATTGAGCAGGTTGCCCTGGCCGGGGGTGTGGACGTCGACGGCGAGGATGTTCGTGGCGGGGTCGGCGGCGGCCATCTGGGCGGTGGCCTCGCCCATGCCGAAGCCGATCTCCAGGACGACGGGGTTGTCGTTGCCGAACAGCTCGTGCAGGTCGAGGATCCGGCCGCCGTCGATGTCGAGGCCCCACTTGGGCCACAGGCGCTGCAGCGCGTCCGCCTGACCGGCGGTGACACGGCTGCGCCGCGGCTGGAAACTCCGGATCCGCCGCTCGAAGTGCGAACCGGCGGGGTCGGCCTTCGGACCGTCGGGGAAGCGCGGCTCTCCCTTGGCCCGGGTACCGCGGACGGAGGCACCGGGGGCGTGCGGGTGCGGGCTCTGGACGTCGGGGGTGTTGGCGGACTCAGACACAGTGCCTCTGATTTTACGGCTGAGGTGTGACACGGACGCGGCGGTGGTGGGTCGCGGGTGCGATCCACCTCGAGCGAAGCCGAGAGCTCGGGGGAGGGTGGGCGCAGCGGCACCCCGCTCCGCCGGGTTGCTGACCCACCCGGCATCGGCACCGCCGCCGGTTCCGACGGCTCACAGCGCGCTCAACGCCCTCCGTGCCACCTCCCGCCCGATCGGCAGAGAAGCCGTGGCCGCGGGCGACGGCGCATTGAGGACATGGACGGTCCTGGCGCCCTCGCGGATCAGGAAGTCGTCGACCAGGGTTCCGTCCCGCAGAACCGCCTGTGCGCGCACCCCCGCCGCCGTCGGCACCAGATCGTCCTCGGACACCCCGGGCAGCAGCCTGCCCACCGCCTGGGTGAACGCCCTCTTGGAGAGGGATCGCCGCAGCTCACCCGCCCCGTACCGCCAGTGCCTGCGGGCTATCCGCCAGGAGCCGGGCCAGGTCAGGGTCGAGCCCAGCTCGCGCGGTCTCACCGTGCTCCACCGGTATCCCTCGCGGGCCAGGGCCGGCACCGCGTTGGGCCCGACGTGGACACCCCCGTCGATGCCCCGCGTGAGATGCACGCCGAGGAACGGGAACGCCGGGTCGGGCACGGGGTAGACCAGGCCGCGCACCAGCTCCGGCCGGGCCAGTTCGTAGTACTCGCCCCGGAACGGCACGATCCGGACGTCGGGGTCGTCCCCGGTGAGCCGGGCGATCTCGTCGCACTGCAGCCCCGCGCAGTTCACCAGGACCCGCCCGCGTACGACGTCCCCCGCGGCCGTGAGCACGGCGACCCCGCGCTCGGGGCGCCGGTCGACCCGCACCACCCGGGTGCCGTAGCGGATCTCCGCGCCCGAGCCGTGGGCCAGCCGGCGGGCGACCGCGACGAAGTCGCAGATGCCGGTCGTGCCGACGTGGATCGCGGCCAGGCCGCGGACCTCCGGCTCGTACTCGGCGATCTGGGACGCGCCCAGTTCTCGGACGGGGATGCCGTTCTCCCGGCCGCGCTGCACGAGCGCGTGCAGGCGGGGCAGCTCCGCGCGGTCGGTGGCGACGATCAGCTTGCCGGTGACCGCGTGCGGGATGCCGTACTCGGCGCAGAACTTGACCATCTCCGCCGCGCCCCGGACCGCGTAGCGCGCCTTGAGGGAGCCGGGGCGGTAGTAGATGCCGCTGTGGATGACGCCGCTGTTGCGGCCGGTCTGGTGGCGGGCCGGGCCCGGTTCCTTCTCCAGGACGGTGACACGTGTGCCCGGGGCGGCGCGGGTGATCGCGTAGGCCGTCGACAGACCGACGATGCCGCCGCCGATCACCAGCACGTCGCAGTCGTACGCCGTCCGCACCTGCACCACCTCCCGCTACCGATAGTGCACTGCGCCACTGACAGCACCCTCAAACGCCGGGAGCACCATCGTCTCCGGGGGCGCGGGGAACCGCGCGATCAGCCACGACCGGCCCGCGGGCACGGGATCCCGGCGACCCGGCACCCGCTCAGGCCGGAGCCATCAGCAGCGGCCGCGCACGCTCACGGAGCTCGACCACCCGTGGCTCGTCGCCGTACGGCTCCAGCCGGTGCAGGAGATCCTTCACGTACTCGGTGGTGCGGGCCGAGGAGATCCGCCCGGCGACCTCCACCGCCCGCACCCCCTGCTCGCACGCCGCGTCGAGGTTTCCCGACTCCAGTTCGGCGACCGCGGAGACGACCAGGCGCAGGCCGTGCGAGCGGACGAACTCCTCGGTCGGCTTCGACAGGGCCTGCTCGGTGAAGCGGCGCACCTGGCGGGGTGCCTTGAGGTCGCGGTAGCACTCGGCCGCGTCGGCGGCGAACCGGTCGTAGGAGTAGAAGCCGAGCCAGCTCGGGTCGTTGTCACCGGGCCGGGCCCGCTCCAGCCAGCTCTCGGCCGCCTTCAGGGCGCCGCCGGCCGCCTGGGCGTCGTTCGCGCGGGCGTGCGCGCGTGCCTCGACGAGGCGGAAGAAGCTCATGGTGCGGGCCGTCGCCAGTCCGCGGTTGCGTTCCAGGGCGGCTTGCGCGAGGTCCACGCCCTCGTCGCCGAAGCCGCGGTAGGTGGCCTGGAGGGACATGGTGGCCAGAACGTAGCCCCCGAGGGGGACGTCCGCCGCCGCCCGGGCCAGTCGCAGGGCCTGGATGTAGTAGCGCTGGGCCGCTTCCTGCTGGCCCGTGTCGAAGGCCATCCAGCCGGCGAGGCGGGTGAGTTCCGCGGAGGCGCCGAAGAGGGCCCGGCCGACCTCGTCGGAGTAGGAGCCGAGCAGCAGGGGGGCCGCCTCCACCCTTAAGCACTCGGGGACCATGGACGAACGCCAGTCCCCGCCGCCGTACTTGGAGTCCCAGCGCCGCGCGTCCTCGGCGGCCTCGCGCAGCTTCTGCACGTCGCTGTGGCCGACTTTGAGCGGTGCGCCCGAGCCCTCGCCGGGGCCCACGTCACGCGCGACCGAACTGTCGGCCGGGGTTATCAGCCACCGTGAGGCGGGCGTTGCGTATGCGCTCACTGCGAACGATCCGGCGAGCGACTGCCAGATGCCGCCGGAGCCGGCCCGGCGGCCTGCGAGGTCGAGGCGGTACAGGTCGGTCGCGGAGCGCACCGCCTGGCCCACGTCACGGGGGAAGGCGAGGCCGACCTCGGGTGCGGGGTCCGCGTCCGCGAGGCCGATCTCGTGCAGCGGCACCGGGCGGCCGAGCTTCTGGCCGATGGCGGCGGCGATGAGGTGCGGGGCAGCGCCTTGCGGCACCATGCCCTTCGACACCCAGCGCGCCACCGACGTCTTGTCGTAGCGAAGCGTCAGGCCGCGCTGGGCGCCAAGGTCGTTGACGCGCCGGGCGAGGCCCGCGTTGGAAATTCCCGCGAGGGCGAGAACGGCGCCGAGTTTTTCGTTCGGCCCGCGTTGCTCCCTGGACATGCGCCACCCCTCGACACAGACGGCTGCCGCACTGGCATAACCACGCGGCATTCGTAAACCCAGCGTAGTTCGCCGCATCCCAAGCGTTAAGGGGCATTGTTCCGGTTGGCGGGATTGTGGTCCGTACTGAAGTGCGGTTCAGATACGGGCTGTTGCGACGTGCTCCCGGTGTGTGGCCGTGCGCCTGCCCGTGCGCTCTTCTCCGGCCATCGCGGGAGCGGTTCCATGGTCGTTGCGTGGGTCGGCCCGCTGTACTGGATCCAGTGGGCTGGGGGACACCGCCGCCTACATCCCCGCGGGCGGCGGAACGGTCCGGGAGGCGTGCTCCGTCTCCCGGACTGCGCGACCGGGTGACAAGGTGCCGATCCTGTACGGAGCGTGTTCGAAGCTGCGTGCGTGACAGCGATTTGGCCGAAAAGCGACCCTGCCGGTCGCCGGGTATCAGGGCTCCGACCACGGCAGTTGAGGGCGCTCAGGGCGCGATCGGGGCGCGTTCCGGGGGCGCATTCGTGTCGCAGTCGTACTGCAGACATGTCGCTGGCGTGCCTTGATTCTTCGCCGCTTCTCGGTTTTCCCGCGACTCGCCTTTCGTGCGGGTGGTTCGGTGGCTTCGCCGGCCGGTCGTGCGTGCGGTCGCCCGTGCGGTCCCCTTCGGCCCCCTTCGGTCCTCCGTGTGCGGTCTTCCGTGCGGTCTTTCGTCCGGTCTTCCGGTGTGCGTCGTGGATTCGTACGGCTTTCCGCCCGGATCTTCTTGTGGCAAGCGGGTGTTCGGGGTGTTCGCGGCGGTGCGGACGGCTCCGCCGGGGCGCATTCAGCGGAGCGCAAGCGGCGTCGGCAGCCTCTGGAACGCTTCCTTCATGGCAGCATGGTGAACCGGTTCGTGCGGTGCACTGGTTGTCCACAGCCTGTGGAGGCGGCGATGCGGTGGTTGGTGGGATGGAGCAGCACCGCCGCGGGAGCCGTCGCTGCCGGTTCGGCGGGGGCCACCGGCAGCGAGGGTGAGACGTTGCACCCGGTGGGGTCCCAACTCCTGTGGGGCGACCCCGATCCCCTGTGGGCGGTCGGCGACTGGCGCCCCGACGAGGTGCGCGTCGTGAAGGCCGACGACCGGACCAGGATCGCCGTCCTCGGCATCTGCGGCGCCACCGACGAGCAGTTGCGCGTCGCGCTGTTCGCCGCGCGCGGCGGCGCGCTTCGGCATCTGACCGCCTGGCCGGGCAGCTACACCGCGATCGTCCAGGTCGGCAGGCGGATCACCGTCTGCGGTGATCTCGCGGGCGCGCGGCCGGTGTTCCACACGCCCTGGGCGGGCGGCACGGCGTACGCGACCGCCGCGCTGCCGCTGGCCGACCTCATCGAGGCCAACCTCGACTTCGGGCACCTGGCCGCGCTGCTGGCGGCGCCCGATGTGCCTGCCGCGCTGCACGACTCCACCCCGTACGACGGCGTGAAGCGCATTCCGCCCGGGCATGCCCTCATCCTGCGCGCCGGGGCGCGCGAGATCGCCGGGTACGAGCCGGTCGCCTCGCTGGCCGTGGCGGCGCCCCCGGCCGATCCCGACAGCGCGGTCGACGCGGTGCGCGACGCGCTCGTGGAAGCCGTGCGGACGCGGCTGTCCGCGCCGCGGCACGTCCCCGGTGCCGACATAGACCCCGGGCCCGTCCCCGGGATGGGACCCGCCGAGCGGCGTGCCGCGCGCGGGATGCCGGTGCCGGGGATCGGCGCGGACCTGTCCGGCGGGCCCGCCTCCGGGGCGCTGGCGCTGCTGGCCGCGGGCCTGCCCGGTATGCCCGGCACCGTGCTGGGGCACGGCACGGGCGCGGGGGAGCGGCTGCTGGCCGTCACGTTCAACGACCTCGCCGTCCCGGGCCGCGAGGCCGAACTGGAGCGGGCGGGCGCCCTGGCCGCGAACCCGCGGCTGCACCACGTCGTCGTGGCGGGCGACGAGGGGACCCTGCCGTACGCCGACCTGGACGGACCCCTGACGGACGAACCCGGGCCGTGCCTGGTGTCCGCGGCGCGCCATCGGGCCCGGCTGGCGGCGGGCAGTGCCGACCATTTCACGGGTTATGGCGCGCGCCAGGTCCTGGACGCCCATCCCGCGCGCCTGGCCGACCTTCTGATGGACCGCCGGCGGCGGCATCTCGTGCGGCCGGTCGCGGCGCTGGCCAAGGCCGACGGGTCGGTGCTGGTGCCCGCGCGCGTGTACGCGGCGGCGCGGCGGTTGTCCCGCATGCCGTACCGGTCGGGCCTGGAGACCCTCGCCGAGCGTCTGCTCGACCCCCGCAACGACGACGGGCTCGACGCGCCCGGGGGTGCGCTGGACGCCTCGCTCGCCGCGCTGACCTGGGGAAGACCCGGGCCGGCGGCGCGCTGGCTGACCGGTGAGGCACTGGCTGAAGTATCGGTTCGTCTTCAGGCGTCGACCCACCGGTCGGAGCTGGTCGGGCCGGGACAGCGGCCGGGAGACTTCCGCGCGCGTGCGGCGCTGGCGCGGCACGCAGCGGACCTGCGGGTGCTGGAACAGGCGGCGGAGGTCCGTTTCCAGCGGCTGCACGCGCCGTTCCTCGACAACCAGGTCGTCCGCGCGGCCCGCGCCCTGCCCGAGGCGCTGCGCGTGCGGCCCGGGGCGCGGGCGGCGATCCTGCGCACGGTGCTGGAAGGGGCCGGGGTCCGGGAACTGCCGCCCGGCTGGGGCGCCCCGACCCAGGCGACGGCGGCGGCCGCGGAGCGTACGGGGCTGCGCGTGGCGGCGGACTCCCTGGTCGCCCTGTTCGACACCCCGCTGCTGGCGGAGGCGGGGCTGGTCGAGGCCCGCGTGGTCCGCAAGGCGCTGCGCGGCGCGGCGGCGGGCGAACCCCTCCCCCTGGACGGCCTCGCGGACCTGGTCTCCCTGGAACTGTGGCTGCGCCGCCTTCTCGCCCGCCGTGGCACCTGCTGGACCGGCACACCGGCCCGCCAACGCGCCGTCCCGTCGGGCATCGCCCCACAGCGCGGCGCGTTGGGGGCGGGGGCCGGTGG
>NZ_JAKEIO010000106.1 GCF_021474405.1 [Streptosporangium] indianense | reverse complement strand
CCCCCCCGCCGCCCCCGCCCCCCGCGCCCCCCCCCCCCCCCCGCCCCCCCCCGCCCCGCCCCCGCGGGCCCCCCGCGCCCCGCCACCCGCCACGACGTCGGCCGCGTCCTTGCCACCGGTGAGACCTACCAACGGCCCGCTCACCACAAGACCGGCACCAAACCCCGGAGGACCGGATGAATCGCCAGGTCGAGGCCCTATGACTGAACAGCGACGGCATCGATCTCAGACGCCCGCAGCTTGCGCGCCCGAAACTGCATCCCGGGCATGGTGCCAGAGTAAGTACCCGTCACGACCTCGGTCAGCACGGACTTGACGCTGGCCAGATCAAGGCCGAGCTCCGCCCCTCGGCGATCCTGCCGCCTTGGGCCCGGAAGTCCCCGAAGATCAGCGAGGTGCTGCCGCTGCTCTACCTGCATGGGTTGTCGTCTGGGGACTTCGTGCCCGCGCTGGAGCAGTTCCTCGGCAGTTCGGCCGGGCTGTCGCCGGCCACGGTCACGCGGCTGACGGCCCAATGGCAGGCCGACCACGCTGCCTTCATGGACCGCGATCTGTCGGCCACGGACTACGTGTACATGTGGTTTCTTCACCACGCCTCCGAGCGGTGGGCCGGCCACCTCGAACCCGGCGACAGCCTGCGCTTCTGCTGCCGATCGTGGTCCCGGGTGCGGCGGGCACCTTCACGCTGCTGGCGGCAATCTCCTGGTGGTACAGCACGTTCACCGGCAGGGAGTTCCTCGCGGGCCGCACGCGGTGCTGGTTCCTGATCGTGTTCGTCGCCGCGCTGTCCATGACCGCCGGCATCATCGCCGCCCAGGGCCGCGGCGTCGGCGCCGTAGTCCTCACCGCGATGGTGACGACCATCGGCATGCTCGGACTGTGGCTCCTGCCGCCCACCCTCTCGCCGCGCCTGCTGGACGCCCTCCCGAAGCGTGGCCAGCGGTCCGCGCGCCGTTGACGACCGTCGATCGCTGCTGGCTCTCCGTCAGCCGCCTTCATGCCGTCGTCCGCAGCTGAGCCGACCGCGGCACCGGGGCGCATCTCGCAGTAGCCGTAGGCCCGCGCCAGCGTCGGCTCGGGCCTACGGAGTGTCGATGAAGCCCTGCCATCAGCCGTTTATGCGGCTCTCCGATAACTGGGGAGTGCTGGAGCCTAGGGGCTACAGCCTGCGTTGAATCCATCAGAACATCAGGCCGACGATGCCGGCCCCGGAGGCGTAGGCGGCACCGCGCAGGGCACTGGAAAGCATCGCGTGCAAGCGGCGGCGGGTCCAGGCCACACTCCTCTTCAGGAGGCCTGGACGGCGCGGGCTGGGATCGGACATGAATCTCCTCATGATTTGCGAGGTCGTGGGAGCTTGGGGTGGCGAGGGTCAGGCGGCGCGCCGGGCGCAGATCGCACACCCGTCCTTGCCAGCGATGATGTTCGCGTAGAGGATTCGGCTGACCTTGCGGCACGACCGTCGTCGGCACCGCACCGTCCAGGGCACCCTGCTCCCCCGGAAGCGCTCTTGAGGGACGAGCCGCCTCGGCTGCCGTCAGCCGCCCTTGGCGGGCGTCACTTGTGGTATCGCGTCGGCTCTCGGCTTGCTGCACTCGATGCCAGGTCTCGGCCCAAAGGTGGAAACGCTTATCGGGCACCTCGCAGGCGACGAGGTACGCGAACAGACACGGATCCCGGAGCAGGGCTGACATCGCGCGGAGCCGCCCCACCGGTCGGCGGCTCCGAGCTCAAGACGCGCTGGCGTGAAGGACCCGTCACATGAGGCGTTCCAGCCACATGAAGGCCAGGCCGGTCGCTCCGGTGCCGAGTCCGTAGCAGGCGCCGCGCAGGATATGGGCCCGGGCGGTGCGCCGGTGCCGGGCGGCCCATCGCCGGGCCGTGGTGCGCTGTTTCCTGCCTTCGCGGGGCGGGTGGTGGTTAGGGTGCATGTCAGACGTCCCTTTCTGGGGCGGCGTCGTGTGGGGAGCCCGCCCGGCCGGTGGCCTCGGGGCAGGGCTCCCCTTCTGCTGTGTGGGGTGGCCGGGTCAGCGGCCAGCGGTGAACTCCTCCAGCCGGGCGACCAGCTGGCGGTCGGGCCGGGCGACGATGACGGAGCAGCCCGGGGTGCGGGCGGCGAGCCGGTCCACTTCGTTCTCCAGGCGGCCGCTGGGAGCGAGCGCGCGGGATCCGTTGTCGCGTACGTACCGCGCGAAGATCTCCAGGCCCTCGAGGAACGCGGCGTCGGGCGGGGCGGCGTCGGCCATAGAGTGGGTGAGCTGGTGCAACCAGTGCCACGCCCTCTTCGACTCGCCCAGGCACAGGTGGTGCAGGTGTCGTCGCCGCAGGAGACCTGACCTCCTACACCGACGCCTGCCACATCGCGTCAGCCGCCGGACTCGTCCCTGTCCCTCGTGATTCCGGCCGCCGCACCGGCAACGTGCACCGCCCCAAGCGCTACAGCCGCCGCCTGCGCAGAGTCTTCTACCTCTCCGCGCAGACCAGCATCGTCCGAGACGGCCCGAACCGGGACTACTACCTCAAGAAACGCGGCGAGGGCTGCAAACACGTCCAGGCCGTCATCGCCCTCGCACGACGCCGCACCAGCGTGATGTGGGCTCTCCTCCGCGACAACCGAACCTTCACGCCCACCCCGCCTACGCAGACGGCCTGACGCAACTCGAAGTCACAGAGTCGGCAACGTGGTTGAGACCGGTGGGAGTGCAGCGAGACACGCGCGCGCCTGATCGGTCGGTGTGCCCGCCGTCGTGGCTGGCTTTCGTCGGCTGAGGCACAGACGATCTCCTCGACGAGGCACCGGCAGAGGCCACCCCCGCGGCCTTGACTCGGTCATTGAAACTCCCGGCCAAAGTCGTTCCGCCGACCTATGCCTTCTCTTTCGGATCACGCTCACGGGCGTGCGATAGGTTGCCCGGCATCTCTGAGCTCGGATCCGTCGCCTGGCCACCTGCCCCGATAACGACCGAGCGGCTCGTGCTCCGCGAGTCCGAGGCCCGGGACCGTGCGGCGTTCATCGAGTTGTTCGCCTCGTCGGAGGTGCGCACCTACCTCGGTGGCCCTCAACCCCGTGACGAGCTCGAACGCGCGGTGCCTGACCTGCCCGGGCGGCGCCCTGGCCTTTTCGTGATCGAGCTCGCCGGAGCGATGATCGGCACCATCGAACTCAACCGGCGCGACGCGGAGCGTCCAGGGCACGTTCGTCCGGATGCCGGGGAGGCCGAGCTCGGCTATATGTTCCTGCCGGAGGCGTGGGGATGCGGGTATGCCGCTGAGGCGTGCGCGGCGGCGCTCGGCTGGTTCGCCGACGCGCTTCCCGGCGAGCCGGTGGTGCTCTGCACTCAGACTGCCAACGACCGCTCGATGCGCCTCGCGGCGAAGCTGGGGTTCACCGAGGTGCAACGGTTCGAGGAGTGGGGCGCCGAGCAGTGGTTCGGCGTGTGGTCCCCGGTCACGCCGCCAAATTGAGTCCCGGGCCGTCTCGGGGCCGCCGGAAGGTGCTCAACGACGACCAACGCTGACAACCAGTGACAGCTAAGCCGCAGGTCGCAGCGTTGATCGAGTACGCGGCCGCAGGTCAGAGACCTGGCCTGTCACTTCTTCGGCTACTGGTCGCACACCGCAGCGCTTGACTCGCCCATTGAAACTCCAGCCCAAAGCTGCTACGCCGACCTCGTTGCAACCGCACTAGGCGGTGTCGAGAGCTTCCCGAACAGCATGCCGGAAGCCGGCTCTGGGGGCTTGGATCGCCTCCATCGCGGCATCGAACCTTTCTTCCCATCTGGACAGCCCGCGCTGTCGGCCGCTCCTCAGAGCGTCCCGCCAATCTGTCCCTGCTGCGTCTAGCTCGAAGAGAGCATCGATCAGGGGCTCGGCCGCAGCATTAACCTGCGAAGGTCCGGCAACAGAAACTGCGGCGACAGCAGAACTGAACTCAGTCCACAGTTCATGTGCTCGGAGGTAACGTTCCTCTCGCACTGCCTCGTCAGCGCCGTTAGTGCGCAAGGTGTCAGCAGCCACCCACCACCCGGCTGCAAGTCGCTCACAGCAGTCCAGTAACGACGTATATGCCTGACGACGCATGTCGTCGCGCCAGCGGGCCCGATCTGCGCGTTGTTGCCCACGCTGCCCTAGCACCGTGAACAGGCTGCCGCCGAGTCCACCTACCGCACCTACTGCGGCCCCGATCACCGCTGCTATCCCAGAATCCATGGCGGGCTATTAGATCGTCAGAAGAGTTCTGCCGCAAGATCAACTGTGGACCCGCCGTGGCCCTACAGTAGCGACGTCACGAACCGGTTGATCAGTACAGCAGGCCTCATCTCGAAGGCGCTCGGTTAGCACGCCAAGACAGCCACTCGCTTGGTCACCGAAGCCGGAGGAAGGAGCCGATACGCCCCCGGCGACCACAAGCGATGAAGCGCGCTACTTATGCCGGCTCCGCTGAGCCGCGTTTGTCCTCAACGTGCACGACGTGAAGCTCGGTGCCGTCCCGGTGGCGCTTGGAACGTCCGAACAGTCCGACAGCGATCTGCGACTGGTCCTCAGGCTCATAGGGGCCGACATAGGTAAGAACGTCGTTGTGATGCCCGGTGACGACCCATCCCTCGTCGTCCTTGAGGTCGATCACCCCAAAGTCTCCTGCCGAAGATCCGGCATGGGCCGGGCCGAACTTCTTCAGGAGGTCGGTGGCCTGTTCAGCAAGCTCCCCTTCCGGAGCGGTCAGCACGACACAAGTGCCATGCTCGAACAGTACCCACGACTTGCGCGGGTCGGCGAGAAGCCGCTGCCAGACATCTATCAGTATCTCGGTGTCCACGCCGGTCATCATGCCGCAGAGCACCGACACAGGGTGACGATCGACCGACGGCTACGGATTGTCAGCGCCCTGTCTTACGATCCCGCCTAGCCAGCTACGGGCAGGAGGGGTGCAGTGCAAGCTATTCGCCGCGGTGACAGAGGCAAGCAGAAGGCCTGGGTGTGGCTGATGTGCTGACTGCGCAACGTGGCCTGTGCGTGTATTGCGGCCGCTCCCCGTCCACCACACTGGACCACGAAAGGCCATCGCCGGGGCAGGCCACGACATCTGGTGGAACTTCGTCCCTGCCTGCAAGCCCTGCAACCTCCGGAAGAGCAAGCACGAGAGCGCCGCGCATTGGGCTGCAGATATGGACATCTGCCACCGATATCCGGAGCTGACGCGCTCCAAGTGGAGGATGAGCCCGAAGGTCTTCGCCGGCATCACAAGGCGCGTGGAACGCGTTCAGCGAGAGATAGCCGACGCGGATCGCCGCGAGTGGTTCGAGCTGCACTACGGCGAGGAGAAGTGGGCGAACAAGACTGAGCTGTTCAAGATCCTTGATCGCTGCAAGGCGGAGCTCAAGGGGTACCCGCACTACCCATGGCGGACCCCGAAGGTCAGGGAGCTGAAGGGGTACTGCACGCGCCTGATCTGCTGCGGTTACTTCCATCCGCAGGCGAGGCTCCTGCACGCGTTCCTGGAGCGGGAGGAGGTCAGAGCCTTCCAGCGCGCCGTCTTCAACGAGCGCACCGCTGCGGAGGTGTTGACGCCCCACACCGTCATCCCGGCACGCAGCCCAGCCTGCACCCCAGAGGGGGCGTCCTCGATGACCAGGCAGTCCTTCGGTTGGGCACCAAGTCGCGCGATGGCACGCGTGATGGTGGAGCTGTCCACACCGGAACCAGCAGGCCAGCACGTCATGAGTAGTGCCGTGGCGCAGACTCACCAGCGTGGCCAGCAGCCGGTCGACGAAGACGAACTTGTGCTTGGCCCCGGCTCCCACAGCCCGCTGCCGCGTCCGAGCCGTGAGCCGAGCCTGATGCTGCTCGTGCCACAACGGCCCCACCTCAGCGACAACTTCAGCGATCACATCCGGCGACAGCCCAGTGACCCGGTACTCCGCCACGATCAACTCACGCGCCCCAGCCCCCACCATGCACAGTTCAACGAGCTACCTGAGCGACGAGCCACGGCCAACCATGCACGAGGTCGTTAGCTCTGGGAACGCTCAAGCTCCTTGCCGTCTCCCGACCGCCGCCCTCACTATGGTTTCTGCAGTGATCATGGTGCGGACGCCGGGCGTCCGCGCACGGGGGACGGGAGCCGGCGTATGCGCGGCACAGCACGGAGGATCAGCGGAACTGCTCTGGCCACGGTGGTTCTGTCAGCAGGGCTGGCGGCCTGTACCGGCGGCAAGGGCGAGAGCGCCCGCTCGTGCACGGGCGGGACATACGCCTGGTCGGATGTGCGGCGGTCGGAGGAGCTGACCGAACTCGCAGACCCCATCAGGCTGGAGAAGAGGACGGCGTCCTACTCGGCCCGCCTCAAACCGGTCGGCGACACCGGCGTAAGGCCCACGGTGAACGGAACGCCGCAAGGGCTGCGGGCTGCCGACGTGATCAAAGCTTTGGGGAAGCACCTGCGTGTGGGGGAACCGCTCGCCGGCCCGAGCGAGCGCGACGTGCCCGAGGAGGGTCTAGGACACGTCTTCGAGGCGGCGACTGGGGATCTCAAGGGTGCGTACTACGCGTGGGCCTATCGCAAGGCCGTCGAGGCCGACTTTGCCTACACGTGCGGCTCGAACGCGTCGGTGAAGGGCCATGTCCGGACCTGGGAGGAGACTGGCACAGGCTTCCTCCCCTGTTCCTCCGGCCCCTCCGAGTTCATGACCGGTCGCCAAGCCGCCCGTGAGAGCTGCCCCGAGGGATCGGATGCGGCCAGGACCTCCTGACTGGCGCCCCACACCCCACCTGAATCACCCCCCGTCGAAGCGTCCGTGCTTCGCCACATCAGCCGTTGAAGAGACTGCGACCGACAACGCGCGGGTGCTGAGGGGTGCATGCACCGCGCCCGGATCCACTCGTCTGGTTTGCAAACAGTGGTTTCCTGCACCCAGGGTCTTCTTCACCGGGCCACTGTCCCTACCTCAGCAGGCTCCGTCAGCCACGTAGACAGGCGGGTCCGTCACCACGGGGGGAGTGGCGGACCCGCCTGCGCCCACCGTGCCACATCCATGGTCGGCTCGCATCGGTCTGCGGGTGAATCACCGCAGGAGTGCGCGACGACGAAGACCGTCTAGTGCCCTGACCACATAGGTTCCCCGGGTTGACGGTTCCGGCGGTTGGATGAGCGGTGACGTCCGTTCGATCGTTGGGGGTGTAATGGCTGCAGTTGGCGAGTTGAGCGTGTCGCGCGTCTGACCAAGGGACGCGCTTGGGTACCCGCCGGCAGATCGGCCTCCCTGCGCCCGCTCGT
Source organism: [Streptosporangium] indianense (assembly GCF_021474405.1). Classification (GTDB taxonomy): domain Bacteria; phylum Actinomycetota; class Actinomycetes; order Streptomycetales; family Streptomycetaceae; genus Streptomyces; species Streptomyces indiaensis. The sequence goes on along the minus strand of NZ_JAKEIO010000106.1, from coordinate 19,669 downwards.
TCATTGACATGACATCAAGCGGGTAACAACGATGCCTGTCATGCGTCTACTTCGGCAACTGCGCACGGATCTGCTGGCAGGGGAGAACCTGGAGATCTATACGACGGCACTGCTGTCCCTGGTGCTGGCCGTCCTCGGAGTGCTCGGCATGGTCGGAGGCGAGGTGCTGGCCGCCGCTACGCTCGCAACGCTCGCCCTGCTAGCCAGCGGCATGCTCGGCAGCCGCAGACAGGTGGCTAAGCTGACCGCCGAGGTGCGCGCCCGCGGCAGGGGCGAGCTCTCCGTTGAGGACTTTCTCGGCAAGGGCAAAGCAGGCCTCCTGGAGCAGGTGCGTGCCGCACAGGACATCCGGATCGTCGGTGTGACGCTGTCGCGCACGCTGCGCGACCTGGTGGACGAACTCCAGCGCAGGGCTGTGGCTGGCGCCGTGGTCAAGGTGGCGCTCATCGACCCGGCCGGTTCGGCCCCTGACGAGGCAGCACGCCGCAGCACCATCCCCGACCGGGCCGGGATGTACCGCAACCGGCTGCGCTCGTCCGTGGACCTGCTCCGCGAACTCGCCGAGACACCCGGCACGGAGGGCAGGGTGGAAGTGCGCTTTCTCGACTTCGTCCCGGCCTTCGGTCTCGTCCTGCTCGACCCGCAACGCCCCGGTGGCCGCATCCACGTCGACATCTACTCGCACAGCTCGGCCAGCGGGGATGCCGTCTTCACCGTTCTCCCGCACCGTGACGGCGAGTGGTTCCCACACTTCCAGACGGAATTCGACAGCGTGTGGGAGCACGGCCGACCGGCCGACGCATCGGACGGCTTCTCCACCGTGGCCGCGGGGGCGTGAGCCCCAAGGACCATCCCCGCGAGGATGGTCCCGCGTAGTACGTCGTCCCGGCGGTGATCGGGTACTGCTCCCCGCACATGCGGGGATGGTCCCGGCGTGATGATCCACCACACCGTGACCCGTGGCTGCTCCCCGCACCCGCCGGGTCCCGCCGACCACGCACCTCAACCGGCGAACCCATGGCTGCTTCCCGTGCCCGCGGGCGTGGTCTCCTGTCCCCCGCCCAGGTAAAGCGCGCATAGTTCTTTTCTACAACCGCACTGTGTCCCAGTCGCGTTGGGTGGGGAATCCGGAGGGCTGAGTGTCAGTCCTGCGGAGTACCGTCGAGGCAACGACAAGGAGGACAAGTGGCTGACCACAGCAGCGAGGCCCGGAATTATGTGCACTTGGCTGATCAGGAACTCGCCCAGGTGACCGATCCCGGACAGCGGGCAACGGCCTACGCCCTGATAGCCCTGACCCACGCCGTACTTAGCGCTGGGGAAGACGTGAGCAAGGTCAGTTCCACTCTGTGGGAGATGGAAGACGTTTTCCGTAGTTGAATGCCGAAGTCAGGTCGAGTCTCCGCTTCTCCCTGTGCCCGCTAGGGATGGTCCCGCGTTGTGATCGCGCTTGACCGCCACTCAGCTGCTCCCCGCACCCGTGGGGATGGTCCACCAACGAAGACCGTCTCGCCCGGCAAGGAAGCCTGCTCCCCGCACTCGCGGGGATGGTCCCTTCAGCGATCGAGAACGGCCCCTGGGTGCGATCTGTTCCACGCACAGCGCGGGGTGCCCCCTCGACGAGCGGCCCCGCGGAACGTGCGATCGGCCGCGGGGCCGCTTCAGACGCCGTCCTGTCAGGGCATCCAGTCACGACCGTACGAGGCCAGGCCTCAGACCGCGCCTGCGGATACTCCGTCAGGGCAGCACCTCTGGCTCGCGCGATGTGAGGAGCGATCGCTGCGCACACTGACCCAGCTTATGAGGAAACAAGTTGTTTGCCGGAATTGGTGAAAGTGCTGATACCAGGGCCGTATTCGCGGGAACCTAGCAGGTGAGCAAGTCTGCTCCCCGCACGCGCGGGGATGGTCCCGGGTCATCGGCCTCGGCCAGGACAGACAGCCACTGCTCCCCGCACGCGCGGGGATGGTCCCCACGACGGACCTGACGACTACGGGGACGAGTTCTGCTCCCCGCACGCGCGGGGATGTCCCCGGGGAGCCCTCAGAAGGTATGGTGTCGCCGCGCCTTCGGGCGGCTCGCGGAGCAGCGTGCAGCGCGACCCGCGCGAGGTCGACGCCGGACAGCTCTGGGCCGTCCACGCCAGCCTGCTCGGCGGTGGGGGTAGTGGTCTCGGTCACCTGGACCTAGCGGCCCACCTGCGGGTGCACCAACTGGCAGGCTAGCGACCGCAGCTGACACCACGGCACTCGATCAACCAAGCCGCTTCGGTGCCCGTCCGGCCTGCATCCGCGCCCGCTGGGCCCGCAGCAGCCCGAGTTTGCGCTCCAGCAGGTAGTACGCAGTGCGCCTCCGGGCCTCCTCCGCCGCATCCTCCGCGGTCTGATGTCCGCGGGGGCGACGGCGCAGCATCGTGTCGTACACGGCTTCGGCCTCGGCTTCGGCTTCCTCGCTCCGCAGTAGCCGGCTGTGCGCGCTCGCCCGGCGCTCGTCACGGATCCGTTCAGCCACCTCCCGGGCGGTGAACGCCATCAGCCCCTGATCGGTCGCGGCTTGGCGTCGGCACACGTCATCGAGCAGCGCACGGGTGTCGGCCTCGCAGCGCTCCGACAGCGCGGCGATCTGTGCCAGGTCATCCAGGTCCGCCCGCACCGCGACCGCCAGGTCGACCGCCTCCAGCACCAGAGCGTCCGTACGCCGCCGGTAGGTGCACTCCGGGCACAACCCCGCCGCACCAGGCAGACCGCACTCCACGCACGCAGCCGACCGCCGCTCCAACGCGGCAGCCTCCTCGGCTGCCCGGCGGCGGGCGGCCGCCGCCCACCGCATCTCCACCTCGGCCACCACCTGGTCGTGCCGCGCGCCTGCCTGCTCTGCCTCACGCTGGGTGTGCTCCCGCAGCCGCTCCTCGAGGACCTGGCGGCGCTCGCACCCACCGAGGCCGGGCAACTCCCGGTCAACCTCCGCCGCGATCTTCGCCCGCTGGGCACGCCGGAGGTGGAGCACGTTGTTGCAGTTCTCGCACTCGCCGCCGGTGTCCAGCCGGATCCCGTCGTCACACCGGCGGTCCGAGCACGCCTGACGCTGCACCAGGCCCCGCCGGATCAGCCACGGGAACGGGCGGTCGACCAGCGCCTCCCCGCCGGTCTCCTCCAGCCGGTCGGTGAGCCGGTCGGCCAGCAGCCGCGGCGCCACCTCCGGCCGCTCCAGCATGCCCGCCAGCCGCTTCACCTCCGCCTTCACCGCCGCCTCGACCTGGTTCTGCTGCCAGCCCGACAGCCGCCCCCACAGCCCCGCAACCGGCCCCAGAGCCACCCGCAGACCAAGATCAGCCGGAAGGCCCACCCTCCGCTGCGGCTGCGCCTTTTCCCAACCCACGGCCTTCGGCCGACCACCAGACTCCTTTGGCTTTTCCCCGCGTAGCGGGCCGCGCTCAGCCACCGGCGGCGCCGACTCGGCAACGTCTGTCCCGCCGTCAGCGGCTTCGCGCGCGCACGCGCACTCCGGCCGACGGCCTTCCGCTGCACGGCCTTCGCCGGAACAGCCACAAGGAAGAGCAAGAGATGAGACGGGAGTAACCACAGGAGGGTGATCAGTGTGAAGGGCTGCCGTAAGCGCGGGGTCTGGCCCATCAGTCTCATTGGACACTAGTGCACCGTTGACCTGTGGATCTACCTCCGACCCGGAGACGTCACTACCCCCTGCCGCAAGCGCGGGGTCTGAGAACTCGGTCTCCGCAGCCTTCAGACGGTCCTCCCGAGCGTCGGCGATCCCGTCCCTCCCGTGCGCGGCCGCGACCGCCGGCACCACCAGCTGCGTCCGGTGACACAGCCCCGACGCCGTACGCACGCGGACCCGCACCACCAGGCCCCGGTCCTCCAGGCGCTCCAGCACCCGCTCACCGCGCGAGACCGTGCAGCCCAGCAGCCGGGCCACCGTCGCCGCCGCGCGGCCGCGCCGGGTGTCCACCGTGCCGCCGCACTGCCGCACCCGCCCGTTCTCCCTCGCCTCCAGCACCAGCAACAGCAGCGCCAGCCGGTCAGTCGCCGCAGCCCGACCCGTACGCGACCCGAGCAGCCCGGCCGGGGTCACCCGCCCGTCCCGGTGCGCCCAGCCCGGTGCCATCACGGCCTCCAGCAGCCGCAGCAGCGTCGCGAGTTCCTTCTTCGCCAGGGCCAGCGGGTGCCCGACCACGCCGCGCGCGGTCCACATCGGCAGCACCTTGCACTTCAGCCCGATGTCCTGGCCGTACTCACCTGGTGCCGTCTCGACGTCGACGACGCCCGACCGGCGCAACTTCGGCACTACCTCCGAGGCGACGTACGACACCGACAGCCCCAGCCACCGTCCCAGTTCCGGCGTGCGGATCTCCACCACACCCGAGGACGACGGCGTACGCGACGCCAGCACGATCACAGCCAGCCGGACCGCATCCGACATGCCCTCCAGGCCGGGGGCATCCAACAGCGCGCGCACAGCACCGCGAAACTGGGCCTGGGCATCCCGCCCCAGGGCCAGCGGGTGTGCCGGACCGCGCTCCGGCACCGGGCCGGCCTGGGTCGGCACCGACCGCAGCCGACGACGCGGCACACCACTGTGGGTGTTGTCGGTCAGAGCGGCCGACGCCGCGACCCCGCTCACCGGCCCACTCCGATCGACCCAGCGGAGATGATCACCGGGCGATCGTGAGTCGGGCGGCCTGTGAACAGATTCCGACGAGCCGCGACGGGCCTGTTGACGACGGTCCGCCGGGCAAGGCGGCGCGGGGACTTCACCGGGCGACTCACTGAACAGCCTTGGTGCGTGAAGGGACCTACAGGGTGAATCGGGCTGTGAAATCGGTCAAGACAGGATCTGACAGACCCCCAAACAGGGGTAAAACCGGCATGGGTGGGCTGGCGAAAGCCCCGGCGGTCATGCAGAATGACACCGCTCCTTCCTGACGGGAGGGGGCACAGCAAAGCCCCCTCGCGGTGCTTTGTGGTTCCGGGCGAGAACCAAGATCGAACCGCTCGCAGCCGGCTGGCACCGGGGCGAGCAGCTCCTCCAAGAGGCGGGCAACCTCACGGAGAGCAGATGGGCGCTGGAACTGGTGACGGGCAATCACCGGCAGCCAGGCCCGGGGCGGCCAGAAGCCCTGCGATGCAGGCGCCGCCCCTAGAGACCTACGTCATCCCGACCCCCTCACCAGAGGGGGGAAGCGGGGTGCGCGCGGACAGCACGAACGCCCCGTCGAAGGGCCAGCGGTCGCTCATGCGCTGCTGGCACCACGGCGGGGTGCGGTGTGTCGGGTGACGGGTACGGGTACCCTGATCACGTCGGCACCTTCCTTCTCGCGAAAAGGGTGCTCGGCAGGCCCCAGGACCCCTCCTACAAGGTCCTTCGGCCACGTGGCCCCTCCCGGCTTGCCAAGGCCGGTCGACGGGGCCACTTCTTTTTGATCAACGCTGGGGGCCACTGTACCGTTCCCGCCGAACTCCGGGTGCCCCTGGGGCACACGTGTCGCAAGTCCAGACCACTGACCATCCATCACGACCCGACACCTCCCTGCTGAATTCGCGCCTCACGGGGATCAACTGCGCCGATCACGCAGCCAGTGCCGTGATGCGAACAGGAATCGGCGCGGAATCCAAGAGGATTTGCACGAACACCCCCGCGAATTGCACAGGATGGGAAGCAACTTGCTCAAGGAGCCCACGGGCGGCATCGGCGCCCATCAGCCCGGAGAGCGGGCGCTGAACGAGACCCGCCGATAACCATCAGTTCCCTCCCGGTAGACGCCTCTCGGGGAACCGCTCATCCCAGGATCGTGCTTCCCGGCCCGTCTCTTGCAGAACGAAGCCAAGATCACCTAGATCAGCGAGACGACCTGCGCGGCAGTCGACACAGCCACTGTCGGAGTCGCACTGATGGAAGACCACTTCTCCGGAACCCTGCAGATCCAGGGCGATGCCGTGCGCCGCCAGCGCGGCCCTGACGTGCTCGTTCGGCAGCGGAGGGAACCGAACATCCAGGTCGACCCCGTCGACCTGTGCAGTGGAAAACCTCTGCCGCTTCGCGTGGTTGGCAGCACGCCCTGCGCGCATCCCCGCGATGCCCAGGGCTACTGCCGCTCGCACCTTCTCTACCGGTCTGTCGCCGAGTCGGAACCATTCGCCACGAACGTGGTCGGCGCTGAAGAAGCGGTGCAGCTCCGCCTCCAGATATTGGTCACCCTCGAATGTTGCTACGAGAGACAGCGCGACCGGCGATCCCCCCTGGTGAAACCAGAGGCGTTTCTCCGGGGCTTTACTGAAACCGATCTTCACGGTGCTTGAGCCAGGCTCACCGATCACGTACACGTGACCCGATGCGCCACTCCCAGTCGTCATCAGTGCCCCTCACACGTCGAAGGTCAGCAGCGGCACGTCGTAGAGCGCAGAGTTCTTGGGGCGGGTCATCACGGGAGCGGTGACCTCGACTACCAGCATTTCGACAAGGAACTGGACTCGGGCGCTGAGTAGATGACTCGTGTGGCCGATGGCGGAGCGCGCCTTCTCGCCCAGTGACGTGTGGATATGCGGCAGGACCGAGTCCGTCTCAGCGTCGTACGCGAGCGTTCCGCACCCCATTGCCTCCACACCGGTCAGGTGGACCTTGCTCCAGACAGGGGCCTCGGGGTTCTCGAGCTTCTCGCATGCACCGACGATCTCCGCTTCAGCGAAGCCGGCGATGAACATGGGGATGTAGCCGTGCCGGACGCCGTTCTGGCGGCAGAAGTCGGCGAGTGTGGGAAAGAAGTCGTCGCCGTGGTCGAAATTTACGGCGAAGGTTCGGCCGGTGGTGAGTTCGTAGCTGCGCAAGATGGATTCCCGGAGGCTGTTGGGACGGTTACGAGATGGTGCTGAAGGCCTGGGCGATCTGGTCCTTGTTGGCGCTGGTCATCAGGAGCAACTGCAGCAGGATGCGCGCCTTGACCGGGTCCAACGTGTTGGCAGAGATCAGACCGCGAGTGAGCAGGTCGGACTCGGAACCCGGGAAGCCGTAGGTCTGCCTGAGTACGGGACCGGATCCCGTTCGCGTCGCCAGGATGACGGGCATGCACTTAGCGAAATCGGTGAGTGCGTCAACACAAGCTATGGGGACATGTCCGGCCCCGAACGCCGCCACCACCAGTCCGTCGGCCTGGTCGCCGACGGCTCGCAGGATGGTTCCGTCGTCTCCGAGACCGACCGTAACGATCGCAGTGCGCGCAGGTGCGGAGGCATCTCGCGGATCGACCGCCGGGAGAGCACTGGGCTGCGTCATGATCCGCACGCGATCTTCAGCGACATAGCCAATTGGTCCCGGGTAAGAGGTGAAGGCGAGCGGGCTCGTGGCATGCGTCTTGCGAACCCAGCGAGCAGCGTGGATCTCCTCTCCGAACACCACGACGCAACCCAGGCCACGCGCTTCGGTGCTCGCCGCGACACGGACGGCGGCCAGCAGATTTGCAGGACCATCTGCCCCAGCCATGCTCGCGTTCCGTATAGCGCCTGTGACCACGATCGGCATGTCGCCCCTGGTCACTAGGTCCAGGAGGTACGAGGTCTCCTCGATCGTGTCCGTTCCCTGGGTGACGACCACGCCGTCGACGGGGAGCTCCTGGATCGCCGCGGCGAGCTCGAGCAGGTCGGAGAAGCCCAGAGAGGCCCCGGGGACCTGACGGAAGTTGTTTACGTCCACGGAGATACCGGTGGCGGCAAGGCCTGGTACGGCCGCGACGAGATCATCGGCCGAGAGAGTCGGCGTCGCACCTCCACCCGTCTGAGCGGTCATTGCGATGGTGCCGCCAAGAGAGAACACCGCGACGCGCCGGTCACTGTCGGACATGGCTTCGTTTCCCTTCTTCCTGCACATGCGTGTGTGGGTCAGTGATCGACTGGGAGAGCGCCCACGTACGCGCACGCGGCGTCGATACCGGCCGCTGAGACGAGCCGGCTGCGGGACTGGATCAGCCCGGACGATCCGTACCGGGCGAGCTGGCCGCACCGCTGGATCAACCAAGACCACGGCAGATCGAGATACTGCGCGAGTGCGCGGAGCCGTCCAGCAGCTGTCGGCGCTGCGGTGAGCGAGTCCGCGTCGACGTCGCGTGCCGCGATCGTGAACTCGCGGACCACCGAGGACCGGGCTGTCACATCGACATGCCACATCCCGTCCCCCCGAACCCAGTTGGCGATTACCGCCTCCTTGTCGGGGGCCACCACGAAGCCCTCAACTGCTTCGTACGCGAGATCGGCCGTGAACTGGGCGCGGATCCCCAGCGACTCCATCAGCGCCACGGCCAAGAACAGCAGGATCCGTTCATGCCGCGGGGAGGAACGGACGACGTTCTCCGGGACGCAGAAGGCCCGGGTGCTCGTGCTCCCGAGCGCCTTGGTGGTCTCCCGCAGGTAGGGGTACTTGTGATCGAAGATCAGCCACGCACTGGCTTCCTCCCCTCGCTGCTCCCTGGTCCAGAACGCCGGCAGCGCCGGGAGATCTGGCAGCGCGCGGAGGATGTGGCGAGCGCAGAAGTCGGAGCCCAGCCACATGTGCGCGACGGTGTTCAGCCCGGGTGCGGCTTCCCGGCTGACAGCAGAGGCGGACAGCCGTTCGTAGGCCTTGAGATCGCTGCGGGTCTCGGCAAGAGGCTGGTCATCGGCCTGTAGGGCATCGTCGTAGTTGCTGACGGCCCACAGAATGCCGTAGGTGAGATCGTCCAGCTCGTATGCGGTGGGGGCGACGACTTCGTACACGCCGCCGTTGCTCATGAGCTTGCTGCGGGCGGCGCGGCCGTCAAGTGCGAAGAACCTCGAGAAACCGTCCGTGTTGACTGCTCCGACCAGCAGACCGCGATGCGGCCGGGTCAGGAACTCCTCAGCGCGCCGCTGATCGGGGATGGACACGATCACCCGGCTTCCCTCGATTCGCGCAGGGTGGACCTGGAGCGCCATCTGGGAGCCAAGCATGGAACGGCCTCCCGGGATCAGCGCCTGCCAGTCGACACCGAAATCAGGGACAGGACGGGACAGCCGAAGCCCGGACCAATTTTCGGTGGCACTTCTCGCGAAACCGAAGGGATCCTCTGCCGAACTGATCACTGCGGCCGCCGGCGCGAAAAAGCCAGCCACCGCCGCTGCACCGACCCCCACCCCGGCGCGCAGCAGCGCGCGTCGATCGAGTGCCACGAGCACCACCGTTCCATCGTCTAGACGTCGAGGGACGAAGATCCCCTCACCGTCTGACGTTGCCGTCTGGGACAGGGCTGTGGCCAGGTCAAACGATGTATCGGATACATGTAAGGCCGTATCGGATACATGGCTGGGCTTGGAGGTGCCCCGGTCGATCTCCTGCCAGAGCTCGATCAGGAACCCACCAGCACCGAGTGCTTGGTCGATGAGCTCCACTTCGCCCAGGTCCTTCGGCGGGCGGTCACCGTTCTCCCATCGCTGCACCTTGGAGTGCGAAACGAACGTCTTAGCGGCCAGCTCCCTCATGGACAGACCGCGCGCTTCGCGCAGCTCGCGGATCACGTAACCAAGGCGATGCTGGGGCGACCTCTCCGGCGTCAGCGCATTCGGTCGCTGCCCCATTTCGAGTCCCCTCCATGTATCCAAGTCGGTGTATCCAGCGGACGGATACACGGCGGATCTAGAACCAACTCCCCTGCCAGTCCTACAAAATTGCGTGACGAAGTCGAAGCGGACCAGGGAGTGCCGGACATGCGCAGTGAGACAGGAAGGAAGGCGTCAGCCACCGTGCGCCTTCTCGATCTTCTCCAGGCGTGCAGCCAAGTCCGCGACTTGATCCTGAAGTGCCTTGATCGCACTGGTAGTTGGGTCTTCGTCGGCCTTGCCTGCTGCCTCACTGACAAACGAGCCACGACCTTGATGGGAGTAGATCAACTTCTTGGCACGAAGCTCGGCAAGAGCTCGCTGAACAGTGCCTGGCGCTACGCCGTACTCGTCGGCCAGCTCCCGGGTGCTCGGAAGCTTGGTCCCCGCCGTGAGCCGTCCCGAACGGATCTTGTCGCCGATCTCCAGAACGATCCGTTGGTACGGCTGCACGTCCTCGTTGCTCATGAGCGTCATCGTAGGGCGACTCCCTCAACCTAGCTAGCTTCCATAGCTTCACCAACCAGTCCGCTTGACACGCCCCGAACTGTATCAGCTAAGTTAGCTATGCCGATGATGTGAGCCGTCGGTAGAGCCCCCACCTGCCCTGTCAGGGGATCACCGCACCCCGCCTTCGAAGAGGAGTACCGATTCATGGACACGATCTCCGCCCCCACCGCCGGCCTCTGCGAGCAGTTCGACAGCGAGACCCTCGCTCTCCTGGACGCCGTCGACGACGGAATCGAGCTGCCGGAGTTCGGCGACGTCGACCTGGACGTCGTGTTCGGTACGCCGCTGGAGCTGCACGAGCGCTGGCTGACTCGGCAGGAGCTGGAGCGGGAGGAGGCCGCCACCCGGGCCAAGGGCGGGAAGCGGGACGCCCGCCACGCCTCGGCGATGGAGTGGGCGGCCCGCAAGGACGCGGCGCGGGACATCGTTGCGGCCGACCCGTCGATCAACGAGCGAGTGCGGGAGCGCCTCCTGGAGGCCCTGGAGCCGTCGATTGCCATCTGGATCCGCGAGGAGCTGATGGGCGCTGCCCGGTCGGTCAGTGCGCAGCTGCTCCGCCCGATCTCCTACGTTGCGCCGGCCGCCGACGCGCCCGTGCCGCTCGCGGCCTGATCCCTCGCCGGGTCCTCCCACGGACCCGGCTGCCCCACCCGGAACCGCCCCGGGGCGGCGCCGGATGAGGGAGCCGGACACACGGTCCCAATCCCGAATCAACTTCATATGTCTGGCTGTCCGTGCTTACACGCCGGCCTTGGTGACGAGTTCGACGCGGTCCCTTGGAGCCTCAGCCAGGTGAGCCACCCGCAGCTATTGCGCTGCCCGCCGGTCAGGAAAACGGGCCCCGCCCGCTCCTGGCTGAAGGAGAACGCAATCGCGCTACCCAGGGAGTCAACTCGATGCGCCACAACGGCCGCGCCCCCATCAAGGCCAGCAGCCTTCGCCCCGAGCACCTCAACCTCCGCGAGGGCGAGACGCGCATGGTCGTCTGCCCCGAATGCAAGACCTGGCACCGCCTGACCCGGTCGATGATCCACCCCCACCGTGACGGTGTGGAGCAGCCGAAGCCCGAGGGCCGCCGCTACCGCGACGCCTCCGTCAAGGCCAAGCCGTCCAACGGCCGCCGCTGCCCCGGCAGCGCGCAGCGCATCGAGATCGACATCACCCCCGAGCAGTGGACCGAGCGGCTGCTCGCCGCTGAGAGCACGGCCTCCAGCCGGCGCACCACCAACCCGGTCCGCAAGCCCCGCCCCCAGGCCCCGCCTGCGACCGTCCAGATGCACTCCGCTGCTCGAGGCCCGCGCGAGCAGCTCGCCGAACACCTCCAGGACGACTGCTCGCAGTGCCGCCTCGGGCACTGCGCCACGGTGATCGAGCTGCGCAAGCTGATCAGCCGCATCGCGCAGACCAAGGCCCCCGCTCTGTACGGGCAGCTGCGCACAGCTCTCCAGCAGCACCGCGCCACCTGCCAGCCGTGCAAGGCGGGCACGCCCTGCGAGGCGGGCCGCCGACTCACCGCCCGGATCTCCGGGCTTGCCCAGCACCAGATGCGCAGCACCCGCCCCGACCTGTACCGCACCACCCGCCAGGTCCCGACAGTCCACCTCACCCGCAAGGGCTTCGTCGTCCGGACCGCGACCGCCGCCTCCGACGGCCGCGACGCCGAACGGAGTTGAGACCCGCACGAACGACCACGGCCCTGGCCATCCCGATCGCTCGGGGAGGCCGGGGCCGCGGCTGCTCGTACGACAGCCGATACGACGACGACCCCGGGATAGCGCCCCAGGGCCGTCAGCAGGTCAATCCAGTGGAGGAAAAACCTTGAGTCCCATGATGACATCTCCCGCGCCGCCTGGTGCACGGGGAGACAGCAGCCCGGACATGGACGACATGCTGCGCCGGGCCCGTATGGAAGACCAGCGGCGTTCGCAGCGGCCGGTGCTTCCGGCCTGTGTCCCCGGTCTGTACGTCCAGCACCGTGACCGTGGCGTCGTCGCCCACATCACGGCCTCTGAGTTCACTTTCAGTGCGGTGCGCGGTCTGACCGTGTCGGTGCTGAAGGCGTACGGGGCCGGCCAGGCGATCGCCGACACCGCTGAGTGGCTCGTCTCGGAGCTGCTCGGCAACGCGGTGAGGGCCTGCGGCGATCACGTGCCGCTGGTCGTAGAGGTGTACGTCACCGGGCGCAGCGTCCAGGTGAACGTGCACGACCCCGCCGCCGATGTGCTGCCGCACCGCAGCACGGTGGCGATGGACAGCGAGACCGCGGAGTCCGGGCGCGGCCTGGGCCTGCTGGACATGCTGGCGCCCGGCTGGGACGTCGTGCCCTCGCCGGTCGGCAAGCAGATCCGCTGCCGCATCGACGCCAGGTAGTTCAGCCCGCCGCCAACACATGAGGCAGCCCCGGGGGTACGGCCCCGGGGCTGCCTCGTACACGGACTTTCTGGGAGACCCAAATGAAGCGAGCGTCCGTCGCCCTCGTACGCAGCCACACCTACGCGTCCGTCTCCACCGATGCGCCGGAGCGGCCCCGCGCGGCCTGTGTCGAGGAGGACCCCGAGCTGTTCTTCCCGATCGGCGACACCGGCCCGGCGCTGCTCCAGATCGAGGAGGCCAAGACCGTCTGCCGTCGCTGCCCGCTGATCGAGAGCTGCCTCCAGGGCGCGCTGGACCGCAACGAGTCGGGCGTGTGGGGCGGGCTTTCCGAGAAGGAGCGCCGCTCCCTCAAGCGCCGCGCGGCCCGCGAGCGCGCCGCCTCCGCCTGACGGGAGCAGCAAGCAACTCCCTGCCCGCCCTGCAGCACCGCCACCCAACGGCAGCCCGCACCACGGGCGGCCGGCCATCCGCACGCCTCCAGCCCGGGAGAGTCTCGGGCCCGCATCCCCGCAGGAGAGCCCATGCGCAGCAACACCCAGCTCGACACCGCGACGACCGTCACCGGCACCACCCGGCTGTCGGACTCGCTGTGCACGCACACCCCGCAGTGCCCGTCGGCCGACAGCCCGGACCGCGAGGCCGCGCACGTCGTGGCAGCTCACCCGGAGCAGGGCTGGAGCCTGCTGTGCAACGGCCTCCTGCTCTTCGAGGACACCGGGGAGCTGCTCCCCGACGGCCGGGTCGTCGCCCCGCACCGGCCTCCCGTGGCCACGGCCTGACGGCTGCCTGATCTGCCCGCACCGACCGCCGAATGCTGGCGGCTGGGTCGGGCGGTGACGGGGAGCCGGACAGCCCGGACCACCTGAACGCCAAGGAGTTGCCGTGCGCGACAGCGCCGAGAGCACCACTCCAGCGATCAAGTGCAAGCAGGGCCAGTTCGTCCTGTACCGCGATCCGGAGATGTTCTGGACCGGGCAGGCCGGTCACACCTTCGTGTGCCGGGTCCAGCGGTCCTGGATGGAGGGCACGTACGACCTGGTCGCCGTGGCCACCGGCCGCTTTGTCCACGAGGCCGGCGGCGACTACATGCGGCTGCTGCCGGCCGTCGACGCGATGCGCGACATCGACACCGCGCCGCTGAACCCCGACGGCGCGGCCGACGACATGACTGCGGCCGCCATCGCCTGGCTGACCCAGCAGCACGCGACCGCCAATCAGCGTGCGGAGCTGCCCGCCCAGCGCGACTGACCGAACCACCCGTGAACCGCCGCTCCCGGGCGGTATCGACCTGGAAGGAGGCGGCGTGGCCGCCACTCGAACCCGCAACAAGAGGTCCACCGCCCGCAAGAAGGCGGCGGCGACGTCCCGTCCGGCTCCGCAGCCCACCGCCTCCACCACCCCCGACGCTCCCCCGGCCTCGACCGGAACGATGGAGACCGAGACGGACTGGGAGGCGCCGGCCCCCGTCGCGGACGCCCGGGACCGGGCCGCCGACGTCATCGACACCGCACGCGAGCAGGCCGCCGCCCTCCAGGCGGAAGCCGAGAGCGCGGCCGCGCGCACCGTCGCCGACACGCACGCAAAGGTCACCGCGCTGATGACCGAGGCGCAGACCCGTGTCGCGGGCATCACCGCCGATGCCGAGCAGGAGGCCACCGCCCAGCGCGCGGCGGCCAAGAACGACCTGGAGGCCGCGCGCGGCGAGGCCGACCGGCTCCTGGCCCAGGCCCGTGACCATGCCGAGACCCTCGTCAAGGAGGCCCGCGCGCAGGTCGCCTACCTGACCGAAATGGTCACCACCGACCGTGAGGCGACCGGCAAGGCGGTTGCCGAGCTGCGGCGCCTGGCCGAAGCCGACCTCACCGCGATCAGTGCCCTGGTCGACCAGCGCCGCATCGAGGCCGGCCAGATCCTCGCCCGCGCCCAGGAGCAGGCCGACGAACTGGTGGCCGTGGCGCAGCGGGAGGTCTACCAGGCTCGCGAGCGGTTCGCCCAGCTTGCGGCGACGGCGGCTGAGCAGTACGACGGCCGCCGGGCGGAGGCGGAGGCGCTGTACGCGGACGCGGTCAAGGCCGCCGACGACCGGCGCCGCGAAGCCGACAGCCATGTCGCCGCCGCGCACACCGAGGCAGAGCAGGCCCGCACCGAGCTGCGCGAGAAGCTGCGCGAGCTCACCGACCAGTTCGACACGGAGGCCGCGACCAAGCGCAAGGCCCTCGCCGACGAACTCGCCGGGCTCAAGGCGGCGTGCGACAAGCAGCGCGAGCGGCTGCGGGAGGAAGCCAAGACCGTCGCGGTGCAGCTGCGGGAGGCCGCCCAGAAGGAAGCGAGCCGCATCACCACGGAGGCGCAGCGCAGGGCCAAGGGCATCACCGACCGGGCACAGGCCGATGAGGCCCGCGCCCGCCGGCTGCTCGAGGAGGCCCGCGAGGCGAAGCGGGCCAACTCCCGCTTTCGGGGCTGGCAGCAGAACCTCAGCCGCAAGGCGTGGAAGACCGCGCCGTGGATCGCGCTCGCCGCCGGCGTAGGGCTCGCCGCCTCCGGCGAATACGAATTGGCCCGCATGGTCGGCATCAACCAGTACGTCGCCCCGCTGCTGCCGGTCAGCATCGACGTCTACTGCGTCACCGCGTTCCGCGCCAAGAAGGACATCCCTTACGCGCTGCTGCTGATGGCGTCGGCGAACGTGACGTACCACCTGTCCGAGCAGGCCCACATCGTCAAGGAAGGCCATTCGGCACCGTGGCAGCTGACCACGTTCGTCGTGCTGATCTTCGTGGCGGTCATCTGGCGCGTCCACGCGCTCATGCACGACGACGGTACGGACGGGCACGGCAGTACGGCTGCTCCGGTGGGCCGTACCGGTACGGACAGCGAAAACGGAACGCCCGCCCGTGCAGGTACGCACCGGCGTACAGACGGAACGGACGGCATGTCGTCCAGCCGTACATGGGCCGTAAGCCCCGACCTGTACACCGCTCGTAGCGCGGTCCGGCCGGAGGAAATGGGCGCCGGACGGGACGGTACGGACCCTGTACTCCCCGCCTCGCACCCGCCGCACGATGACGGGTCCGAAGCTTCGGTGACCAGGCCGTACAGCGACCGTACAGACGGCGTACACACCGCTCCCGACGAGGCGCGGCGTACAGGTACAGCGGCTGCGGGGCGTACCGGTACGGCCAGCGCGGCCGTACAGGCGCGCACCGGCACGGTCAGCGTCCGTACACAGTCCGGCGGTAACGGTGTTCCGGAGGCCCGTACAGGTACGGCCGCTGTGTCCTCTCCTGCAACCGGAACCAGCGGTACGACGGGTGCGGACCGTCCCGGTACGCCTGTGCGGACGGACGCTGAACTCCTGCCGCTCGTACAGAACCTGCCGCGAGACGAGGACGGCTTCGTCACCATCTACCAGGCCCGCACCAAGCTCAGCGTCAACCAGTCCCGCGCAGTCCGGCTGCTGAAAGAGGCCGGCCTGCTGCGTCCCGAGGACGCGGACAAGCACCTGCGCTGATCCACCGTCCGGCACACAGCAGTGAGGGCCAGCCCGCGGGAATCGGGCTGGCCCTCGCAGCGACTGCCGGAAGCAGTCGACAGCCCCACCAGTACACCAGGAGGGAATCCCCGCTGTGAACAGCAACAACGACCCGAACTACTCCCCTCTGCGCGACGTCGCGCAGAGCCCGGAGGCAACCGCCCGGTACCTGGCCGACGTTCAGCGGGTCCTGCTGGACATCGGCAAGAACCTGGAGACCCTCGCGCACGAGACCCGCGTGCACCTGCGCGACACGCACGTGGAGGGCGACCGCTGGTACCACGCCAGGCTGCGCGCGATGCCCGTCGAAAAAGCCCTCGGAAACGTGCTCAAGAACCTGAACAACCTCACCGAGGGCCTGGAAAAGAGTGCCTATAAGCGCCGCGCTCACGACGAGGCCGTGGTGAATACGGCAAAGGAAAGGAAGGAGAAGGAGCTGGAAAGGCAGCGTAAGAAGAATCCGCAGCCGCTCCAGGCCGCACCGAATCCGTCGCAGCAGGGTACACAGAGTCAGAATCTCGGCTATGGTGGTCCCACGTCGATTTACGACATGGGTCGGGAGTCGGCGTGAACCGCCCCCTCAGCAGCGCCGAACGCTCCGCACAGCGGCGCCAGAGTTGGCTGAAGGAAGAGGCGACGAAAGCCCGCGAATCTCGCGGCGAGGCAGGGCTGATGGAATTCTGGCTCCGCCTGGCACGATCTCGAATGGCCAAGGATGTTAAAGCCGGTCGCGGCGACGTCTACTCCGGATTCGCGCTGATCTGCCGCCTGTTCATCACGGCGATGGACCAGCGCGTGGAGGGCAACGGACGGATCTGGAACGACCTGCTGCAGTACGCGGAGCAGGTCGTGGTGAAGCACCCCCCGCGTCACTGAACGTCACCAGCGAAGGACCCGCCGGGCTCCCGGCGAGGCCTCGCGCGCGTAAAAGCGTGCACACGTGCACATGCACACGCGTGCACACAAGACCCCACGCTCTGTCAAGTCCCAGGAGGGAGGCGCACCGTGTCCGATGAGGACGGCACCGGGACCTTGGTCCAAGGCCCCTGGAGCGGTGATTCCACGTACGTGCCACCGCCGATCCCGGATTACGGCGAAACCATTCCGCCGCCGGAAGATCCCCCGGCACCCCCGGAATCGCCGGAAGAGACGACAATGGAACTGCCGACGATTCCGGCCGCCCCGGACCCGTCGACGGCCTTGCGTTCCGAAGGAATTCCGGTGCCGGAAACCGGTGAAGATGACGGCGAATACGATGAAGGCGAATGCGAGCAGCCTCGTTCTCTCGCTGACCGTCTCGGTGACTGGCTGGAATTCCGGCTGGAAAAGGCGCGGACGCTCCACGAAGGCGAAGCGCCTTTCCGTGAGGCCGAAATAGCACGGAAGGCTGCACTGCTGGAAGGCCGCACCGCGCAAGAAGTCGCGATGATGGAGCAGAACGGAAAGCTCCACGCTGCGATGATGAAAGCGAAGGGCGACAAGGCGGTGGCACGCGGAAAGGCGGACGCCGACCGCACGAAGTCGTCCGCCTCCGGCCTGGGGTCGGACAAGGGCCGCTCGAAGGCCAGCGGCGGGGCCGGGTCCTCGCGCGGCGGTGGCGGCAGCGGTCCGTCCCGCAACAACTCCGGCTCGGGAGCGAACCGGCCCGGCGGCTCACGCGGGCCCAACTCCGGTGGCCTCAGCGGTCGTTCCGGGTCCGGATCGACCGGGGGCGGCGGAGGCGGCAAGGGCGGCGCGAAGGGCTCCCAGACGGGCTCTGGCGGCCGTGAAGCCTCCGGGCGCAGCGGCTCGTCTGGGGGCTCGAAGGGCTCTCAGATGGGCTCTGGCGGCTCCGGCCGTAGCGACGGCTCGAAGGGCGACGGCGGCCGGAAACAGCAGGGTCCGGCGCCCAAGGCTAGTGCCGAGCGGTCCCGCGGCCGCCAGGAGCGCGCCGGGGCCCGGCAGGCCGGGCGGCAGGAACGGCGCAGCGCCGGACACGCCGCCGGCGTCGCGGAGCGCTCCAAGGACCGCGACCAGGCCCGCGCCCAGCGGCAGCAAGCTTGGAACGACCGCCGCGCGAAGCGGCAAGAGCGCGACGCGGCACGGAAGACGAAGCGGGAAGCCGCCGCGTCGGCCACGCCGGGCCGCACCACGTTGGGCCAAGCCGTCGGCGAGGCAGCCCAGCGCCGCTTCGACAAGCGCCGCGCCGACGCGGAGGCCGCGAAGGACGCGAAGGCCGGCACCGAGAAGGTGAACCCGTCCAAGGACAAGGACTCCAAGGACAAGGGCACCGAAGCCAAGGGCGGAAAGACCGCCAAGGAAGGCTCCGACGGAGCCTCCAGCGCCGCGAAGGACGGCGAGGCGACCGATGAGCCGGGCAGGGAGTCCACGGCCGGTGACGGGGCGTCTGACGGCTTGAAGAAGCGGCGCCGGTTCCGCCGTCGGCGTACCGGAGCGGGCCGGACTGGACGCCGCGGACGCGCCCGCCGCACCGACCGGACGGGGCGCCGTCGGACGGGCCGGGCCGGTCGCCGCGGCCGTCCGGCGGGCAGCCCGTTCGGCGAGGAGGACTCCACCCCGACGGTGGAGTGGCCTGAGCACGACACCCGCCCGCCCAAGCGCACCGCGAAGGGCGAGGACGACATCGTCGACGCGGACTTCGTCCTCGACGCGCCCGCGGCCGTGACCACCGGCGTCAAGGGCCTGCCGCCCGCGCCGGAGAAGCACACCGCACGGCCCGGCACCAGCCGACCCACCAGCACGGAAGGGAGCAGCGTGACCAGCTTGGAGGTCAGCAGGCCGTCCGGCGGGGGCACCTTGGGCGCCCAGCACCGGACGGACATCACGTTCGACCAGTACCTGATGGAGATGGCGAACATCGCCATCAAGGCCGCCTCCGACCAGGAGCGCGCCGAAGCCCTGATGGAGGCCCTCGCCAAGGTCGCCGACGCCCTGCGGGACATGGCCGCCGACCTGGTCGGCGACCACAACATCGGCACCGCGGTGACCGACCTGATCGCCGACCTGGCCGACTCCGCGACCACCATGAAGGCCCAGGCCGAACGGTGTGCCGAGCAGTGCGGCATCGCCAAGGAGGCCGCCAAGCTCGCGGCCGTGATGGTCGCCCGGATCTACGGCGAGGACATGGCCGCCAAGGAAGACGCCGGCCTCAAGCACGCGTCGGCCGCCGCCCACCACGACTGAGCACAGGAGGAACCCGCTTTGAGCAGCGACCTCGCACCCCGCAACACCAGCGCGGCGCCCGCCGTGGCCGACGACGACAACCGGTACAAGGCCGTCCAGGCCAAGCTGGACAAGCTCGGCAAGGCCATGGACGACGCCACCCTCGAACTCGAGGGACTGCGGCGCAGCATGCAGGACAACGCCAAGCACACCGACGGCGTCGCCACCGACATCGAGAACGCCGACCTGGACCCGAAGTATGTCGGCCTCACCGCCAACGTGGCCACCGCCCTGGACGGCGCCGCCCGGGAGGTGAGGACGCTGTCCGACACCGCCCAGGAGACCGCCGACCTCACCCACGAGACCCGGCGCACCCACGCCAAGCTCTACGGCGCGCTGGACGACATCCGCTCGGGTCGGCGCGAGAAGACGCCCAGGCCGGGCTTCTTCGACCGCTGACCCCACTCCCCCACCC
>NZ_JAKEIO010000105.1 GCF_021474405.1 [Streptosporangium] indianense | reverse complement strand
GTCGGAGGCGATCAGGGCGTCTTCGGGGACCGGCGCGGGGCGCGGCGCAGGCTGAGCCTCGGGGATCGGGAGCGGCCTGGCGTCCATGGGCGGGGGCGGGCCGAAGGCACCGGTGGGCGGAGCGACGGTGCCGGGCGGCGTCGCCGCGTCCGGGGCCGGGGGCGTGTCCCGCGGCGCGGGTTCCGCCGACTCGGGTACGGCTCGCAGCTCGAAGGTCGGTACGGGTTCGGCGCCCGGCTGCGGCTCGGGCACGGCCCGCAGCGGGAACGTCGGGGTGGAGCCGCGGCCGGGCTCGGGCACGGGACGCAGCACATGCGTGGCCCGGTCACCGGGCGGCTGCGGCGGTTCGGCCGGCGGCGCGGGGATATCAGCACCGGGAGCCTGCCGCGGCCCCTGCGCGCTCGCGGTGTCGGCGTCCCGGGGGTGCTGCGGCGCCTGCGCGGACGCGGGCTCGGCGGCTCGGGCCTGCTGCGGCCCCTGTGCGCTCGCCGTGTCGGCAACTCGGGGGTGCTGCGGCCCCTGTGCGCTCGCCGTGTCGGCAACTCGGGGGTGCTGCGGCCCCTGCGCGCTCGCCGTGTCGGCAACTCGGGGGTGCTGCGGCCCCTGTGCGGTCGTCGTTTCGGGGACCCGGGGGTGTTGCTGGTGCGGTGGGGGCGTGGCGATGGGCTCGGACGTGAAGTGGCTGGAGCCGTCCGGGTCGACCTGGAGCGGGACGACGTAGCCGATGCGCTCGTCGCGGATCGTCGCGAGGACGGGATGGCCGGTGGCGAGGGCGATGTGGTGGAGGCGGTTCAGGACGGCCCGCTGGATCTCCTCGCCGGGGGCCGCGAAGACCGGGACCCCGCCCACGGAGGCCCCGTCGGACACCCCGGCCGCTCCCCCGCCCACGTCCGTGCCGGCCACGGGGACATGGACGTCGATCGGCGCCGCCGGGGTCGCCGCGTGCGCGGCCTGCATCTGTTCCCGCTTCTTCTCGCGGCTGAGTCGCGACATCGTCCCCTCACTGGGCGTCGTACACCTACTGTCGAGTGTGTCCGCTCGCCCCCGTTTCTCACGTCACCACGGTGTCACAGGCTCGTCCCAAGGGCCGTCGGCCCCGGCGCGGCCGTCGGGGAGAGCATGAGAACCGCGCGTACGAGGGAGGAGAGGGGCATGCACACAGGCATGCGACAGGGGCCCGAGATCTGGCTGCGCGGCCCGGTGACGACCCCGGAGCCGGGGCCGCCGGAGCCCGCGCACGCCCATGCCGCTGCGCGGCACTTCTCCTGGGTCGGCACGCACGGCGGCGCGGGCGTCTCCACCCTCGCCGCGGTCTACGGCGGCCATGACAGCGGCCGTTCCTGGCCCGGGCCCGGCGATCCCCCGTCGGTGCTGCTGGTCGCGCGGACCCACGCGGCGGGACTCGACACGGTCGCCGGCGCGGTGGAGCTCTTCCGGCGCGGCCAGGCCCCGCCGGGGCTGGACCTGGACGCCGTCGTCCTCGTGGCGGACGCCCCGGGCCGGCTTCCGCGCCCGCTCGCCCAGCGGGTGAGGGCCCTGGAGTCGGTCATCGACGTGTACCGCGTGCCGTGGGTGCCGTCCTGGCGGCTCGGCGAGCCGGGCCGCCCGCCGCGTGAGACGGAGGACCTGGCCCGGTTGACGGGAGCGGCACGCTGACGGCCGTACCCCTGTCGGCCGTGCCCCTGTCGGCGGGGGAGATCGCGGCGGCCGTCCGGACCCGGGAGCTGCGCGCGACGGACGTGGTCGCGGCGGCCCTGGCCCGGATCGAGCGCGCCGATCCGCATCTGTGCGCGTTCGTCGAGGTGTGGGGCGAGGAGGCGTTGCGGCGGGCGGGCGAGCTGGACAGGCGGCTCGACCGCCGGAGCGCGGATCCGTCCCTGCCGCTGGCCGGTGTGCCGATCGCGGTGAAGGGGCGGCACGGACTGCGCGCGGCGGAACCGCTGCTCACGGCCGGCGGTGTGGCCGTGGGGGCCACGTCCGTGCCCGGGCCGGGGACGCCCTGGCAGACGTGGGGGCTCGGGGCCCGGGGCCGGACCGTCAATCCGTGGCGGGCCGACCGTACGCCGGGCGGTTCGTCGGCCGGGGCGGCGGCGGCCGTGGCGGCCGGGCTGGTTCCGCTGGCGACGGGCAGCGACGGAGCCGGGTCGGTGCGGATCCCGGCGGCGTGGTGCGGAGTGCCGGGACTGAAGCCGACCGGTGGGCGGCTGCCGTCCCGCGACCGTACGGGGCTTGCCGCTCCGGGAGTGCTCGCCCGCTCGGCGGCGGACGTCGGGCTGTGGTGGGCGGTGGTGTCGGAGGAGCCGTTGCCGGCGGAGCCTGCCTTTCCCGTCACCGCCGTCTGGTCCCCCGACCTGGGGTTCGCCGAACCCGACCCGGAGCCCGTCGCGCTGGCGTGGGCGGCCGTGGAGCGGCTGGTGACGGCGGGGGTCGTACGGCTCGTACGGCCGCGAGTGCCGCTGCGGCTGGCGGACCCCGCGCCGGCCTGGCTCGCCCTGCGGACCTCCGGCGCCGATCCGGCCGGGGCAGAGCGCCTGCGGGCGGAGAACGACCGGCGACTCGCCGGGGTCTTCGGCGAAGCCGAGCTGTTGCTGACCCCGACGGCACCGACCGCCCCGCACGGGCACGAGGGGCCCGGGGACCGTTACTCCACCTCGCTCACCTGGGCGTTCAACCTCAGCGGACACCCCGCGACGAGCCTGCCGGCGGGCTTGGGCGCCGACGGCTGCCCGGCCGGACTACAGGTGGTGGCACCGCACGGCCGGGAGGCACTGCTACTGGCCGTGGCGCGCAGGGCGGAGCGCGGCTGACGGGAGCCGACCGAGATGACGGGCACCCCCGGCACCAGCGGGGGCACCCCTGGCACATTTACTTGCGTACGCATATGATGCACACGCCTGTAATTGATGTACGCCGACTTTGAGGGGCACCCATGACCCGCCGTTTCCTTTTCGTCCTGGGCAGCGCTCGCGCCGAGGGCAACTCCGAGCTGCTGGCCCGCCGGGCCGCCGAACAACTGCCCCCGGACGTCGAGCAGGAGTGGCTGGACCTCACCGAGTTTCCGGTGCCGGATTTCGAGGACCTGCGGCACGACAGCGACCACGTCCGCCCGACCGCGGGCAACGTGGCCCGGCTGCTCGACGCCACGCTCGCGGCGACGGACATCGTGATCGTCTCGCCCCTGTACTGGTACTCGGTCTCCGCGCAGACCAAGCGCTACCTGGACTACTGGTCGGGCTGGCTGCGCACACCGGGCCTGGACTTCAAGGCGACCCTGGCCGGCCGCACCCTGTGGGGCGTCACCGCCCTCGCGCACACGCAGGAGGTGGTCGCCGACCCGCTCGTCGGGGCACTGCACAACTCGGCGGCGTACATGGGGATGCGCTTCGGCGGGGTGCTGCTCGGCAACGGCAGCAAGCCCGGTGACGTGCTGACCGACGACGCGGCCCTGACCCGCGCCAAGACCTTCTTCACGCAGGAGGCGCCCCTGGCCAGGTTCCTGTACGAGGACTGAGCACCGGGACCGGGTCCGCGGCCTAGGCGGTGATGTCCTTCGTCGTGAAGCGCGCCCACGCCGCCGACCCGAACACCGCCGCGTAGAGGGCCTGCAGCTCGACGTTCTTCGTCAGGTCGTCCCAGTAGACCGGCTCGCGCATGAGGTCGGCGAAGGACAGCCAGTAGTGGGAGAAGAGGTAGGGCTGGAGGGCGTGCAGCTGCGGGATCTGGTCGAGGATCTGGACCGTGATCAGCAGGCCGACCGTCGTCGCCATCGCCGCGATGCCGCTGCCCGTCAACGTCGAGACGAACAGGCCGAGCGCGGCGACGCCGATCAGGGAGGCGGCGACGGCCAGGGCGATCAGCAGGGCCCTGCCCAGGCCCTCGGCGAAGCCGATCCGCGTGCCGGAGATGGTCGTCAGGTCCCCGAGCGGGAAGAGCAACGCGCCCACGGTCAGCGCGGACACGGCGACCACGAGTGTGGCGGTCACGCAGAAGACGACGACCGTCGCGTACTTGGTGAGCAGCAGGCGGCCGCGGCCGGCCGGGGCGACCAGTAGGTACCGCAGCGTGCCGGAGTTGGCCTCGCCGGCGAGCGCGTCCCCGGCGACGACCCCGACCGCCATGGGCAGGAAGAACGGCACCGTGGCGGCCAGGGCGGTGAAGACGAGGAACAGGCCGTTGTTGGTGATCTGCGAGAGGAAGGCGGGTCCGCCTCCCCCGCCGCCGGGACCGGCCGAGGAACCGTCGCCGGTCTCGACCTTCACCGCGATGCCCACCAGGACGGGGACGGCCGCCAGCACCGCGAGGAGGGCCAAGGTGCGCCAGCGGCGGAACGTGGTCAGCAGTTCGTTGCCAAGGAGGGAGGCGCGGAAGGTCGTCCGGCGGGTGCGGGCCGTCTGTGGCTCCTCGCGCAGTTCCCCGCGCCCCTGAGGGGCGCTCGGATCAGCCCGCGACATCGAAGCCCTCCCCCGTCAGCGCCACGAACGCGTCCTCCAGCGAGGCCCGTTCGACGGTGAGGCCGCGTACCCGGACCCCGGCCGTCACCAGCGCGGCGGTCACCTCGGCGAGGTCGCGGTCCGGGGGTTCGCCGGTCACCCGGTCGTCGGTGACGACGACGTCGCCCACGCCCTGCTCCTTCAGCACCCGAGCCGCCTCCGCCGTGTCCGGCGTGGTCACGGCCAGGCGGCCGCGCGCCCCGGCGGACAGCTCGGCGACCGGGCCCTGCGTGATCAGCCGGCCCTGCGCCATCACGGCCGCGTGCGTGCAGACCTGCTCGATCTCGTCGAGGAGGTGGGAGGAGAGGAAGACGGTCGTGCCGTCCGAGGCCAGTTCCCGTACGAGGGTGCGGATCTCGCGCATGCCCTGCGGGTCGAGGCCGTTGGTCGGCTCGTCGAGGACGAGCAGCCGGCGCGGCTGGAGCAGCGCGGCCGCGAGGCCCAGGCGCTGTTTCATGCCCAGCGAGTAGGCCTTGGCCTTCTTGCCCGCGGCGGCCGTCAGGCCCACCCGGTCCAGTGCGGCGGCGACCCGGGCGCGCCGGGTGCGTGGATCGGCGGCCGGGTCGGCGCTGTCGTAGCGGACGAGGTTGTCACGGCCGGAGAGGAAGCCGTAGAGGGCCGGGCCCTCGATGAGGGCGCCGACGTGCGGCAGCACGGCGCGGGTGGCCCGGGGCATGGGCTGCCCCAGGACCCGGGCCGTGCCGGAGGTGGGTTCGATGAGACCCATCAGCATGCGGATGGTGGTGGTCTTGCCGGAGCCGTTGGGTCCGAGGAAGCCGAAGACGCTGCCCGCCGGGACGGTCAGGTCGAGACCGTCCACGGCGAGCTGTCCGCCGCGGTAGCGCTTGGTGAGCGCGCGGGTGGCGATGACCGGTTCGTCGCCGGCCCCGGTCCCTCCCTGCTCCGGTTCCGTGGCGGACACCTCGCCCATCGGCTTCCTCGTTCCCTCGACGTCGCCCAGGCAGGGGCTACTTGGCGTCGGCCGCCTTCACGAGCGCGTCCTTGGTGACCAGGCCCGCGTAGACCTTGCCGTCGTCGGTGACGAGGGCGTTGACGAGGCGGGTCGAGAAGACCGTGCCCGAGCCGAACTCGCCGTGGACCTTGTCGCCGAGCGAGTCGAGGAAGCCGCCGAACTCGCCGCCGGCCTTGCCGGAGGGCACGCCCTCGCCACCGGTGTCGAAGGTGGCGATGGCGTTCCAGCCCTCACCGATGGTCTTCATCCCGTCGGGGCCCTTGCCGGCGTCCTGTCCGGCCTCGGGGGCGTGGTCCTTCGCCCCGCCCTTGCCGAACTCCTCGCCGAAACCCTTGCTTGCACCCTTGGGAGCGTCCTTCTCCTCGGTGACCTTCGCGCCCTTGGGCGGGGTGAAGTCGAAGGTCGAGGCGGCGGGCCTGGCGAAGTCCACCTTGGTGAAGCCGACGTCGACGACGGCGGCGCCGCCACTGGCCGGGGTCAGCGTGAACTTCAGCGGCATGCCGGTCTTCGCGTCCACGGCCACCGTGATCGCGCCGACCGTCGAGCCGGACTGCTTGGGCTGGACGACCAGCTTGTAGGCGTCCCGCCCGGCGACCTGGGCGGTGCCGTCCACGGTCACGGACGTCGTGTCGTCGACCGCCTTCAGGGCCTCCTCGGCGAAGTCCTTCGGCGTGGCCGGCGGCTGCTGGTCCTTGCCGCGCTCCGGGCTGTCGGCGGAGGTGCCGTGGTAGACCTCGTTGGACTTGCTGTCGTAGCCCCAGACGTCCGTGCCGTTGTGGATGACGCTGTACTCGGCGGCGTTCTCCAGCAGCGACAGCTTCTGCCGGTCCGGGCCGTCGACGGCGACGCGCAGGGTGTGCGTGCCGGAGGCCAGTTCGGTGAGTTTGGCCGTCGGGTCGGCGGAGGAGCCGTCCCCGCCCTGGCCCGCGGCGCCGGACAGCAGGCCGGACTCCAGGCCGCCGAGGTTCGGCAGGCCGAGGTCCGTGCTGATCTTCACCGTGCCGGACAGCTGCTGGACGTCCGACTTCGCGATCTTCTCGATGAGCTGCTGTGCGCTGATCTTCGGGAGGTCGGGGTCGCCGGAGTCGGCGAGGGCGGGCACCAGGCCGATCGTCGCGGCCGCCACCCCCACCACCGTGACCGGGACGATGTACCGCGCGGCCTTGCGCCGCCCGGAGCGCTGCTCGTCGACCTCTCCGGCGGTCGTGCTGTCGTCGGATGCGTACGGTGCCATGTGTGCCCTACCTCCGTGGTCGGCGGCGGCTGTCCGTGTCGTCCACGCACTCGTCCCTGAGCCGCCATTCTCACCCGAACAGGTGAGGAGTGGTGTTCTTCCGTGCATCCATCTGACCAAATCGGCCAGGGAGATACGTCAGACCCCGGACTCAACTGCGCGTACTGCTGGGGTATGACACGGAGGGGCGACTTCTCCCCCGACCCGTAGGGGTCGCAGGGGAAGGGCGTGCTAGCCGGCCCGGTGCACCACCGCGTCGCACAGCTCCTGGAGCGCCGTCTTCGCGGTGCACTCCGGCAGCGGTGCCAGCGCCGAACGGGCGTCCTGGGCATAGCGGACGGTGTCCCGACGGGCCTGCTCCAGGGCCGGGTGGGCGCGCAGCAGGCGCAGGGCCTCGCTGTGCCGGTCGTCGTCGGTGAGGTCGGAGTCGAGCAGCTCGCACAGGGCGAGGTCCTCGGCGAGCCCGAGCCGAGCCGCGCGCTCCCGCAGCCGCAGCACCGGCAGGGTGGGGATGCCCTCGCGCAGGTCGGTGCCGGGGGTCTTGCCGGACTCGTGGGAGTCGGAGGCGATGTCGAGGACGTCGTCCGCGAGCTGGAAGGCGACGCCGAGCCGCTCGCCGTACTGGGTCAGCACGTTCACGACGGTGTCGTCGGCGCCGGACATCATCGCGCCGAACCGGCACGACACGGCGATCAGCGAGCCGGTCTTGCCGCCCAGCACGTCCAGGTAGTGCTCGATGGGGTCCCGGCCGTCCTGCGGCCCGGCCGTCTCCAGGATCTGGCCGGTCACCAGGCGCTCGAACGCCTCGGCCTGCACCCGCACGGCCTCGGGGCCGAGGTCGGCCAGGATGTGCGAGGCGCGGGCGAAGAGGAAGTCGCCGGTGAGGACCGCGACGGAGTTGCCCCAGCGGGTGTTGGCACTGGGGACGCCACGGCGCACGGCGGCCTCGTCCATGACGTCGTCGTGGTACAGCGTGGCGAGGTGGGTCAGCTCCACGACGACGGCCGACGGCACGATCCCGGGTGCGTGGCGGTCGCCGAACTGGGCGGAGAGCATCACGAGCAGCGGGCGGAACCGCTTGCCGCCGGCCCGCACCAGATGCTGGGCGGCCTCCGTGATGAAGGGCACCTCACTCTTGGTGGCCTCGAGCAAGCCTTCCTCGACAGCCGCCAACCCGGCCTGGACGTCGGCTTCCAGATCCTGGTCCCGCACGCTCAGCCCGAACGGCCCGACGTCGGTCACGAGGGGTCTCCTGTCTGCTGTGTCTGCCGGTGATTACGCGGATTGTCGATAGGTCGCCGCTCTCACTCGAGTCAGCGTATCCGGTCACGTTTCGATCACCGCCAGCGCCCATGGTTACAGGCCGGGTGGTATCCGATCACGACCGCTATGTTTTCGATCAACCTATAAGAACAGATATTTATCGACTTACCCAGGGGTAGAGAACTATGCACGATTTGCCGTGATGAGTCGGCGAATTCCCCTTGGCGGAAATTGCCCTCTCGGCCCGTGATCAGTGAGGTCAATCACTTCTCCCCCTGCTCCGCACCTTCCCGGCGACCACCCGTACCGCCTTTACCCAATAGCCAGTTGGGCCTTGGCTCCCGCAAAGGATCAAGTGGTCCAAAATCCCCCGACCAAGGTCAACCACTCGATATGTGATGGAGCTGCTTGTTCCCGACATGTGCTCTCGCATACGTTCCGGCCCTGTCCGGCGGACGCCTAATCCTGCCGCCGCCCGGACGTCCCACAGGAACCGACTCACTCACGCGTGGCAGGAGCGGGGGACCCAGGTAAGTCGCCGGTCCGCACAGCGGTCCGGCTCGGGGTGAAGCCGCGTACGGCACACAGCGCCGTACGCGGCCGGGCACCTCCCGGCCCGAACCCGACAGCTCACCTCGCAGGCGCCGGAGAGGAGCATCGCCATGGCCGCACGAGGCAAGCACCGTCGCACCAGAACCAGCCCGCTGACCCGAGGCATCGTCGCCGTCGGTACCGGTGGAGCCGCACTCACCCTTCCACTCCTCGGAGCCACGCACGCGAGCGCCGCCGAGCCCCAGAGCGCCCCCGCCGCGCACTCCGTGAAGCAGGCGGCCCAGCCCGCCAAGTCCCGCACGTACACCGTGGTCAAGGGCGACTCGCTCGCCCACATCGCGGACAAGTACGACATCTCCGGCGGCTGGAAGCAGCTCTACAAGGACAACCGCGCCGCCGTCGGCGACAACCCGAAGCTGATCCACCCGGGTCTGAAGCTGAAGGTGAACACCGCCAAGGCGGACGCCCCGAAGAAGACGGCGACCAAGTCGTCCGCCCCCGCCAAGCCGGCCGCGAAGCCCGCCGGCGGTGTCGCCCAGGCCACCCAGGCGTCCGCGAAGACCTACGCGAACAACCTCGACGGCTGGATCCGCGAGTCGCTGGACATCATGGCGCAGCAGGGGATCCCGGGCTCCTACGACGGCATCTACCGCAATGTCATGCGCGAGTCGTCCGGCAACCCCCAGGCGATCAACAACTGGGACTCCAACGCCGCCGCGGGCACCCCGTCCAAGGGCCTGCTCCAGGTGATCGACCCGACGTTCGCCGCCTACCACGTGCCCGGCACCTCCTTCGACCCGTACGACCCGGTCGCCAACATCACGGCGGCCTGCAACTACGCGGCCGACCGCTACGGCTCGATCGACAACGTCAACGGCCCGTACTGAGCCGCCCCGCCCAGCAGTCGCTCGAGGACGACGGCGATGCCGTCGTCCTCGTTCGACAGGGTGACCTCGTCGGCCACGGCCTTGAGTTCGGGATGGGCGTTGGCCATCGCGACGCCGTGGCCGGCCCAGTCGAACATCGGGATGTCGTTGGGCATGTCGCCGAAGGCGATGGTGTCCGCCGGCCGCAGCCCCAGATGCTCGGCCGCCAGCGCCAGGCCGGTCGCCTTGGTGATCCCGCACGGCTGGAGCTCGACCGTGCCGGGCCCCGACATCGTCACCGTGGCCAGTGAGCCGACCACCGACCGGGCGGTCGCCGCCAACTCGTCGTCCGTCAGGTAGGGATGGCGCAGCAGCACCTTGCTGATGGGCTCGCCCCACAGCTCCTCGCGCCGGTCGACCCGGACCGCGGGCAGCGTGGGGTGCGGCATCAGATAGCCCGGCTCGATCAGCGTGAGCCCGTCGACCCCGTCCTGGTCGACCGCCGCGTACACCTGCCCCACCTCGGCCTCGATCTTGCCGAGGGCGGTCTCCGCCAGCTCCCGGTCCAGGGTGATGGACCACAGCAGCCGGTTCGCGCCGGCGTCGTACACCTGCGCGCCCTGCCCGCACACCGCGAGCCCCGTGCAGCCGAGGTCGTCCAGGAGCGGCCGCACTCTCGGTGCCGGCCGGCCCGTCACCACGAGGTGCTGGGCACCGGCGTCCACCACCCGCGCGAGCACGGCGAGGGACCGGTCGGACAGGGTGTCGTCGCCGCGCAGCAGCGTCCCGTCCAGATCGGTGGCGATGAGTGAATATGCGAAGGGTGCGGCCATGATCAGAGAATACGGACAGCGCGGCCCCTTCGTTTCATCGTACGGCGGACGCCGATTGCCCGGTTGAAGGCCTCTGCACCGATTGGCAACAACATGCTCCGCTACCTACCCGTGGGGCCGCATAGAGCGGTACCTTCCCTGTGTCCAGGGGGGACTTGATCGGGGGGTCGGGTTGAGCAGTGGGCGCATTCGCGTGGCCGGGCCCGGGGAGCTCGGCGAAGGGGAGAGGGAGCGCTGGCGTGCGCTGCGCGCCGCCTCGGAGGCACCGCGCAACCCTTTCATGGAGCCGGAGTTCACCGAGGCCGTCGGCCTGGTCAGGCCGGGGGCCCGGATCGCGGTGGTGTACGAGGGGGCGGAGCCGGCCGGCTTCCTGCCCTATGAACGGGGCCCGTTGGGGCAGGGCCGGGCGATCGGACTGGGCGTCTCGGACGCGCAGGGCGCGATCCTGCGGCCGGGCCTGGACGTGGAGACGGGCGAACTGCTGAGGGCCTGCTCGCTGTCGAGTTTCGCCTTCGACAATCTGGAGGCCGAGCAACGGCTGTTCGTCCGGTACGCGGCCGAGGAGTACGCCACCTACGTCATCGACGTGGAGAAGGGCTACGAGACGTACGAGTCGGTGCTGCGCGCGCAGTCGCCGAAGTTCCTGAAGACCACGCTGGCCAAGGAGCGCAGGCTGGGCCGGCAGGCCGGTGAGCTGCGGTTCGTCTTCGACGAACGCGACCCGGCCGCGCTGCGCACGCTCATGGAGTGGAAGTCCGCGCAGTACCGCAGGACCGGCCGCCGGGACCGGTTCGCCCAGGAGTGGATCACCCGGCTCGTCGGGCGGCTGGCCGGGACCCGGGCCGCGGAGTGCAGCGGCACGCTGTCCGTGCTGTACGCCGGTGAGCGGCCCGTCGCCGCGCATTTCGGACTGCGCTCGACCTCCGTGCTGGCCTGCTGGTTCCCGGCCTACGACCCGGAGTTCGCGAAGTTCTCGCCGGGTCTGGTGCTGCACCTGCGCATGGCGGAGGCGGCGGCCGCCGCCGGCATCGGCATGCTCGACCTGGGGCGGGGCGCGGCCGAGTACAAGGACGCCCTGAAGACGGGCGAACTGCCCGTGTACGAGGGTGCGGTGACCCGTCCGGGGGTGGGCGCGGCCCTGCACTGGCTGAGCCGTGAACCGGCGCGCCGCGCGCACAGTTTCGTCCGCGGCAGGCCGCAGCTCGCGTCGCTGGCCGCGCGGACGCTGAAGGGCGCGGCTCGGCTGCGCCGTACCTGACACACGAGGGGGGTGGGCGCATGGCCCGTTCGGTGCGTGCGCAGGAGGAGATACGGCGGTTCCTGGACATCGGGGCGGTGCAGGTCGCCGAGCTGGACCTGGACGGTGACGAGGCGGTGCTCAGACCCGGCCCGGGGAGTCCGCCCGTGACGCACGGAGAGGTGTTCGTGCTGGTCAGGAGAGGCGGCCGGCCCGCGGGCACGTTGCTCGGGCGGGTGCCGGAGGGAGCGGATCCGAAGGCCGTGCTGGCACAGCGGGCGCGGGCGGAGTGCGGGCCGGCCGTCCTCGGCGGTCCCGGGGAGCCGCCGTCCACGACCGTCGTCGTCGCGACCCGGGAGCGGGCCGGGCAACTGGCCCGGGCGCTGGACTCGCTGCTCGCGCAGGACCATCCCCGGTTCGAGATCGTCGTCGTCGACAACGCGCCCGTCACGAGCGAGACGCGGGAGCTCGTCGAGCGGAAGTACGCCGAGCGTGTGCGGTACGTCTGTGAGCCCGTTCCGGGGCTCGCAGCCGCCCACAACGCCGGGCTGGACGCCGTCGGCGGCGAGGTGGTCGCCTTCACCGACGACGACGTGGTCGCCGATCCGCGCTGGCTGGCCGAGCTGACCGCGCCCTTCGCCGCCGACCCCGGGCTCGGGTGCAGCACCGGGCTGATCCTGCCCGCGCGGCTGACCACCCCGGCCCAGGTGCTGCTGGAGAGCCACGGCGGCTTCGCGAAAGGCTTCACTCCAAGGACGTACGACCCGGCGCACCCGCCGGGCGACGAGCCGCTGTTCCCGTTCACGGCCGGGCGGTTCGGCTCGGGCGCGAACATGGCGTTCCGCACGGCGGTGCTGCGTTCCGTCGGCGGTTTCGACCCGGCCACCGGGGCCGGCACGGCCGCCCGGGGCGGTGACGACCTCTACGGCTTCGTGCGCGTCCTGGCGCAGGGCCACCGGCTGCACTACACGCCGTACGCGCTGGTGTGGCACCACCACCGGGAGACCTGGCGGGACCTGGAGACCCAGGCCTACGGCTACGGCGCCGGGCTGACCGCCTACCTCACCGCGGTGCTCGTGAACCGGCCCGCGCTGCTGCCCGCGTTCCTCGCGCGGCTGCCCCGCGGCCTCGCCCACGCCCGCACGCTGACGGCGGTGCGCGACACGGACGCGGCGGACGGCGCCGGCACGCCGGGCGACCACGACGAGCGGACGCATCCCTGGCCGCGGCGGCTGTCGCGGTTGCAGCGCCGGGGGATGGTCTACGGGCCGGTCGGCTATCTGCGGGCGCGCCACGCGCTGCGCGCGGCGGTCCGGGAGAAGACGGCTCAGCGGGAGAAGACCGCTCGGGGGGCGAGATGACCACGTCGGCACGTACGCGTGGTGGGGGGCAGATGTCGCCCTCGGGCACCCCGGCCATCCCCGTGTTCCTCTACCACGCGGTGATGGACGACCCGCCGGAGTGGATCGCCGAGTTCACGGTCACGCCGAAGCAGTTCGCCGCGCATCTCGACGCCGTGGTCCGCAGCGGGCGCACGCCCGTCACGATCAGCGCGGTCGCCGATCATCTGGCCGGGCGGGCACCGCTGCCGCCCCGGCCCGTGCTGCTCACCTTCGACGACGGTTTCGCCGATCTGCCCGGCCCCACCGCCGAGGCCCTGGCCGCACGCGCGCTGCCCGCCACCGCCTATCTGACCACCGGCGCCATCGCCCCGGATGGCCGCA
Source organism: [Streptosporangium] indianense (assembly GCF_021474405.1). Taxonomy (GTDB): domain Bacteria; phylum Actinomycetota; class Actinomycetes; order Streptomycetales; family Streptomycetaceae; genus Streptomyces; species Streptomyces indiaensis. The sequence continues at coordinate 13,979 of NZ_JAKEIO010000105.1, read as the reverse complement.
GTCTGCTGCCGCCCGCGCCGATGATGAGCCTGGCCGGTGCGGCGGAGCTGGAACGTTCCGGCATGGAGATCGGCAGCCACACCGTGACGCACGCGCAGCTCGACACCCTGTCCGCCGAGGCCCTGGCGTACGAGCTGCGCACCTCCAAGGCGGTGCTGGAGGACGCCCTCGGGCACGAGATCCGGCACCTCGCCTACCCGCACGGCTACAACAGCCCCCGGGTACGGGCCATGTCGGCGCGGGCCGGCTACGAGACGGCGACCGCCGTGCGGCACGCGCTCAGCTCGGACCGCGACGAGCGGTACCGCATCGCCCGGCTCATCGTCCGGCGCACCCACACCGTGGCCGACGTCGAGACCTGGCTGGCCGGGTCGGGCGCGCGGGTGGCGCCGTACCAGGACGGGCCGAAGACGATCGCGTGGCGGTGGTACCGACGGGCCCGCGCGGTCGTGCGCGGGCCCGAGTTCGCGGGGTGACCCCGGGCCGGGTCGGGTCACTTGAGCGGCTGGGGTGACCCCGGCCGGGTCGGGTCACTTGAGCGGCTGGTTGAGGTACGGGTCGGAGACGGCCTTGCGCAGGCTGTGCCAGGCCTCGTCGTTCGCCAGTGCCAGGTTGCAGTGCGGTCCGGGGTCGCGGTAGTTCCACTGGAGGGCGGCCTTGACGCCGTCCAGCTCCTTCAGCACGCCGGGCACCTGCGCGTACCACTCGGCCTGCCGGTCGGGGCGGTTCGCGTCCGCGGCGGTGCCGAACTCGGAGAGCATCAGCGGCTTGTCGTCGGAGATGTTCGCGCGGATCCAGTCGTGCGTGGCGTGCTGCGTCTGCGCGAACGAGAGCCAGCCCGCGTCGTGACAGCGGTAGTAGTTGTACTGGTTGTAGCCGATCCAGTCGACGTAGTCGTCGCCCGGGTACATCTTCTTGATCTCGTCGGCGTGGTCGAGGTACCCGGTGGTGATCCACGTCCACACCACGTTGTCCACCCCCAGGGCGCGGAACCGGTCGTGGAGGTGCCGGTAGGCCTTCACGTAGTCGGCGGGCGTGCCGCTGTCCGGGGTGCGGGTGTCCATCTCCAGGTCGAAGGAGAGGAACACCTTCTTGCCGTAGTCCTTGATGCGCCGGGCCTGGACGTCGATCACCCGGTCGTCCAGCTCGCCGGCCGCGATCTGCTTCCAGGTCGGCTGCTGCTGCCTGGTGCCGCCCCACCACTTGCTCTCCCAGGAGAGCAGCAGCAGATGGTCCTCGCCGACGCGCCGCTCCTCCGGGGTGAGCAGTTGGCCCTCCCGCCGGGTGCCCGAGGCCAGGGACATGTCGTGGTACGTGTACACGAGGTCCAGCTCGCGGCCCACGCGCTTCTCGTAGGCGCGCACCTTCTCCGGCAGGTCGTCGCGCTCGTGCGGCACGAACGCCCCGAACCAGGCGCCGCAGGGCGGCTCCAGCAGGGCCGTCGGACGGCAGTCCGCGCCGGAACCGGCCGCTCCCTGCCCCTGCGGTCCGGAGGCGTCCCGCAGGGCGAGTACGGCGACCAGGACCGCGCTGACGACCGTGGCCGACGTGAACAGCAGTCGGCGCCGGCTCGATGCCAACGGGCCGGCGGCCTGCTGCGCCTGGTGCGGGTCTTTCCGGTGCTGTCCTCCGGTGCTGCTCGGTATGCGGCGAAAGGGACGGTGGGGACGGTTGAACCTCACGGAGCGGAACCCTTCGGTGCCTTAGGTGTCGTCCTCGGCGGCGGAGAGGCGCGCAGCGGCGGACAGAACGCGGCGAGTGTGGTCAGCAGCGTCAGCGTCAGCAGCACCCGCTGCGCGCTGAAGGTGTGCGTGGCGATCAGCACGGTCGCGACGAGCATCACGGCGCCGATGCTCAGGAACAGCGTCAGCATCAGCCGTTCCAGCAGGTCGGAGTGGCGCGCGAAGTGGGGGTCCCGGCGCTCCACGGGCCCCTCGGCGGGCCGCGCCCCCAGCGCGGGGGCGCAGACTCTGACCATGGCGGCGCCCGGCCCCGCCGCCAGGAACAGCACGACCGCGGCGCCCCGCAGCGGTGACCCGCCGGGCAGGGCCAGCGCGGCGAGCGCCAGCCAGCCGCCGAACGGGGGCAGCATCCGTACCACGAGTTCCTGCGGTGTCATCGCTCCGCTCCCCCTGACTGCTTCAGCTCGTAGAGCCATCCGGCGCTGTTCTCCGCCACGAGCCGGAACCGCGGCGATGCGGCGACGGACCGCTGGATGCGCCGCAGTTGCGCCTCGTCGAGCTGGCCGTTCATCTCCGAGTTGGCCAGCTGTCCCTGGGTGAGCAGGAAGTAGGCCCGGCCGGGCCGCTCCACTCCGGCCATGTCGCGCGCAAGGGTGGCGGCGGGTCTCCTGACGATCCGGTCGACGTGGCTGCGGCCGTCGTCGAGGAACCAGTAGTGGTCGACGTTCCAGTAGGAGGCGTACGCGTCCGGGTAGTTGCGGTTGGCGGCCACGACCAGTGAGCCGTCGGGCGCCTGGTCGAAGAGCTGCCGTACGAGGGCCACTTCCTGCGGCGGGAAGTAGTTGATCAGGTCCTTGCCGGAGTAGGCGGGGACGAACGCCAGGGTGGTGCCGAGCAGCGCGGCCAGCGGCACCCAGGTGCCGATGCCCCACCGGCGGCGCTCGGCGGGGCCGGCGGTCTGCCGTCGGCCGGCCTCCTGCGCGGCGGCGTCGGCGGCCAGGGTGCGGACCTTGGGCAGCAGCGCCGCGGCGGCGAAGAAGGCGGCGCCGGGCAGCATGAACAGCAGCACCCGGAAGATCATCTCGCTGCCGTAGCTGCTCGCCGCGAACATCGGCAGCGGGGCCGCCGCGATCAGCAGCAGGGGCCACGCGCGGTGGCGCAGGACTCGCTGGCGCCACACGCCGACGGCCGCGAGCAGCAGCACGGAGCCGGACAGCAGCCGGGCCGCCCAGGACGTCGCGACCGCTCCGGCTCCGGTCGGGGTGGCTCCGTACCCCGTCTCGACGTTGGCGCCGACGTCGCCGATGGAGCGGATCATGTCGGGCATCGCCGCGGAGAGGAAGGGCAGCGCGGCCGTGAGACACCACGCCAGGAAGATCACGACGGTCGTCACCACCGGCACCCAGTCGCGGTAGCGGCGGCTCAGGCACAGGGCGAGCAGGCAGACGACCAGCATGCCCGGCGTGAGCTGGTGGGAGATGACGATCGCCACGATCATGACGGTGAGCACCACCGTCCACACGGCCTGGCGAGGCTGCCCGCGCCGCACGGCGGACCGGCCGAAGCGGCGCAGGACCACCGCGAGCACCCCCAGGTGCAGCGCGTACGCCACGGACTGGGGGGAGAAGTAGTCCTGCCCCACCCAGTTGGCCACGTAGAAGAGCCAGACCGCGGTCCAGATCAGCCGCCGGTCCTCGGTGAAGGTGCGGTAGATCAGCAGCAGCGGGAGCAGCAGCATCAGGCTGGAGACCAGGGGCCACCAGGCCATGAACATCGCCGCCGAGTCCACGCCCAGCAGCCGCTGAAGGGCTGCCTGGGCGGCGAAGAAGCCCGGCCACTGGTCGTACACCGCCATGTCGCCGACCTGGTCGGCCGTCTGCAGCCCGCCGGCCGTCAGCAGATGGTCGATGACCGCTTCGTGCTTCCACGCCCAGGCGTACAGCGGGGTCGGGTAGAGCACGGCCTGCGTGGCCCGCTCCATCACCAGCAGGCCCAGCACGTACGCCGCCGGCCAGGCACCCGCGCGGCGCGGGTCGCGGACGGTGAACCAGAAGCCGGTGGTGAGCACCGCCAGTCCCGCCCAGAAGGCCGGGTGCAGCGCGCTGAGCAGCCCGTAGTCGTCGAGCCGCGAGACGTCGGTGTGCCGCACGGCGTACGCCCACAGCACGAGCGCGACGAGCAGCAGAGCAGCGGGCCGGACCGGTGCGCCGCGCCCGGACCGGACGGGGGTCAGGTCGGACAGATCCGTCACGGGCTCATGGGCGGGGCTCGACGACTCCGAGAAGGAGGGGCTGGATGACTGGCTGGCCGTCTCGGGGCCGCGGGCGGGGGTGTTCGCGCCGTCGCGTGGGGGTGTCGGTTCCGGCGTGGATCTCTCCCTCGGTGTGACTGGCGGACGCACGGTGGTTCCCCCCTGGCGGTTGCTCTCTTCGGCTGTGCTCGGCTCTGTCGGCTCGGTCCGGGCCCGGGCCGGTTCGGTCTCGGCTTCGGATGTGATCAGTCGCGGGGCCGGCCGTTCGGTAATCCGCCGGCCGTTCGGTGGGCTATCGGATCTGACGGGGCTGGAGTACGGGAGCGCCACCACGCCGAGGCGGCGCGGTGCAGCGGCAGGAGCAGCAGGAGGACGACGAGCAGGGGCGGCGCGAGGGGTGCGAGCGCGTCGCGCCACACCCAGCCGCCGACCGCGACGAGATACAGAACCCCCCAGCGCCCCGGCCACGTCAGACGGCCGCCCGCGCTCGCGAGCAGCAGCCCCAGTGGTACGAGGCAGAGCAACTGGCAGACCGGCGGCACCCAGCGCAGCAACGGCTCGGGCCCCCCGACCCCCACAGCGTCCGCCAGGAAGCCGGCCGTCTTCTCGTACAACGCCCCGTCCACCGGCCGCGGTTCCCGTCCGAGGGCGACCGGGGCGGCGTACAGGGCGCACAGGACGGCGCACAGTGCCGTGCCGGGCAACCACGCCTCGCGCCGGGTGCTCAGCGTGACGGCGGCGACGAACACCACGAGCATCAGGACGCCCGCGGTGAGGGACGGCAGGGGCAGCCCCGCCAGCAGTTGCCGCCCGCTCAGGGCAGCTTCGGATGACCGGTCGAGCCACGGCAGGTCCCGCAGCGGAGCGCAGAAGAAGACGACGCCGACACCGAGCAGGCTCCACAGGGCGCCCCTCAGCCGGCGCTCCCACGGCTGCGGGTCCGGTTCCCCGGGCTCGTGGAGCGCGGGCTCCCCGGTCGGTCCCTCGGGCCGCACGATCAGCGCCAGGGTGTCCGCCTGCAGCGCCTCGCGCTCGTAACCGGGGCGCCCGATGAACAGCGTGACCGTGTCCTGGTCGCCGTCCTTGGGCTGGTAGGCGGCCCGGCGGGCCCAGGTCGTGCCGTATCCGGCGGTGGCGTTGAGCTTCGCCCAGCGGGTGCCGTAGGCGGCGTCGGCGGGCGTACGGGCGGCGGGGGTGGCCTCGCCGGGGCGCAGGGCCGCGCGCAGTCCCGCCATGGAGACCACGGCGATCAGCGTCATGCTCAGCAGCACCGCCCAGCCGGCGCCGGCGATGCCCGACGGTGTGAACAGCACGGCCGCGCTGCCCAGGACCAGGGCGCACATGGCCCCTTGGAGCGCGGCCAGCACCCCCGTGCGCCCCTGCACGCGCAGCACGCCGATGTACAGCTCCACCACGACCCGCGGCAGGGCACCGAGGGCGAGCAGCCGCAGCACGGTCGAGCCGTGTTCGGCGTAGTCGGGGCTGAAGGGCGTGAGGATCTGCGGGGCGAAGACGACCAGCACCGCCACGACCGGGACCAGCAGCAGCGTCATGCGCCGCAGGGCGCCCCGGACGCCGTCGGCGAGTTGGCGCGGGTCGTGCGAGGCGTGCGCGGTGAGCGACGAGGCCATGTTGATGGCCATGAACTCCATCGTGCCGCCGACGGTGTAGGCCACGTAGAAGTAGCCGTTCTCGGCGGCGCTGAAGCGGACCGCGACCATCACCGGCAGCAGGTTGATCATCGCCAGACTGAACAGGGCGCCCAGCGAGTCCCCGGCGAGGAAGCGGCCCATGTCCCGGATCTTCGGGGGTTCCTTGTCGCGGTCGGCCTCCGCCTGGCGCGGGATGAGCCGACGGAAGATCAGCCAGCCCAGCGGCAGAGTGGAGAAGGCGATCGCCACCGCCCAGGAGACGAAGATCCCGAGAACGGGCAGCGTGCCGGCGAAGACGCCCAGGAGGGCCAGCTTGCCGACCGAGAAGACCGCGTTGCCGGCGGGCACCCACTCCGCCTTGCGCAGTCCGGTGAGCACCCCGTCCTGGAGGGTGAGCAGCGCCCAGGCCACGCACGCCGCGACGAACACCGCCCCCGCCACCGGAGTGCCCAGGGGTGCGTAGGACGCTCCCCAGGCGTCGAGCGTGAGCAGGAAGACGGCGGCGGCGAGCGCCACGACCAGCGAACTGGCCACGTAGGTGCCCCACACCAGCCGGCCGGTCTCCCGTCCGGCGCGCGGGACGAAGCGGACGACGGCGCCGATCATGGTCGTCGCCGTGATGCTGGCGAGCAGCCGCATCGCGGCGATCGCGGCCGAGCCCTGGCCGACGGCCTCCTCCGTGTAGTAGCGGGCGGCCACCAGCCAGAACCCCAGGCCCAGTACGGCGGAGACGCCGGTGCTGAGCATGAGGAAGTAGGCGTTCTTGAACAGCGAGTCGTGGCTGTGGTCGCCGTCGGCAGGCTTCGGCCCGCCGCCGTCGGTGCGCGCGGCGGCGGGCTCGTGGACCTGGATCTCAGCCACGGGACCGGCCCAGCCCTCCCGGTGTCGGTTCGTTCCCGGGCCGCTCTCCCGGCGTCGGCGTGCCGGGGTTCTCTTCCGGCGTCGGCTTGTTGCCGGGCTCTTCTCCCGGCGCCTGGACCGGCTGTGCTCCGGACCGCTCCAGGACCTCGATGACCGCCTGTGCCCGCCGCGGGTCCACGGGCAGGGCGTGCCGCGCGAACCAGCGCGCCGCCCCGGGGGCCGGTGAGGGATCGGTGAACTCCGCACCGGCGTAGTCGTCCAGCGGGGGGTCGTAGAGGTAGCCGACGACGATGCCCTGCCGCGCCAGGGCCGCCATCGCCGCGTCCCGGTCGGCAACGAACAGCGGGACCCGGAACAGCGGCTGGATCGCGTGGCCGTCGCGCGGCTTGGCCCAGGGCGTGGACAACAGCAGTTCCGTTCCCTGCCGGCAGGCGTCCAGCACCTCGTCCAGCCGGTCGAGCTTGCGCCCGATGCGGCGCAGCCGCAGCCGGCCGGACTCCAGCCGGTAGTCGTGCATGTCGACGCGCACCCACGGGTGGTGGGCGTCGAGCCCGGGCGTCTGGTGTGCGGCGAGGGCGAGTTCGTCCGGGCGCAGCGGCATGCGGATCTCCTCGCGGTCCGCCAGCCCGAGCAGCCGGACCGCCGCCCAGGCGGCACGCCGCAGCCGCAGCCCACGCACCGCCGCCTCCGCGTACGGCCGGACCAGGTAGGCGAGTTCGGCACTGGCCCTGCGGGGTGCGAGGAGTCCCTCGCAGGTCTTCTCGACCGCCTCCCTGAGGCCGGGGTCGGCGAGCGAGAGCATGCCTCCGGCCTTGGCCCCGACGTGCTTGGACAGGCTGAACACGGAGGCCTCGCCCCAGGCCCCGACCGGCCGGTCCCCGGCCCGGCTGCCGATCGCGTGCGCCCCGTCCTCGAACAGCGGGATGCCCAGGGCGTCGCACTTTTGTCTCAGGCGCGGCGCCGGGTCCGGGTTCCCGTACAGGTTCGTCGTGAGCACGGCCGACACCGAGCCCCACACCTCGTCCGGCACGGCATCGATGTCGATGGACGCGTCGAGCGGGTTCAACGGCGCCTGCACCGGGCGCAGTCCGGCCGCGAGCACGACGAAGAAGATCACGTCGTCGTTGACCGGCGACATCAGCACCCGTCCGCCGGGCGGGCACCAGTGGCGCAGCGCCACGTACAGCCCGAAACGGCACGACGGTACGTACACACATTCCCGGCCGAGCCGGGTGCGCATGGTCTCTTCCAGCCGCCTCGGCTGTGCACCACGCCGCACCGAACCCGGACCGGCCTCCCCTATGGCCATCCGCCCCCCAGATGTGCCGTGGGAAAGCCCCCTCCCCGAGGCCTTCCGGCACCCGCCCAGAGTCGCCCCGTTCGCACCGCTCCGTCAAGATTGCGTCGCGTCCTGTGGATAACTTCCGGCACGTACGAATGCGGCGTCCCGTCCGGCGCGCCGGAGTCGCCCCGGCCGGTCCCACCCGGGCCCACCTGCCCCGTTCGCCCCTGTCCGTCTCCTCGGCCTCTGCCCAGGACGGGGGTGTCACCCGTAACGTGTGGCACGACCACGAACACGTGGCGACGACATGGCACACCCGAAAGCGAGGCAGCACCCGATGCCCCCCTTCGATGTCCCCGAGGGCGACCCCTTCGGCCCGCACAACCTGCCGTACGGCGTGTTCTCCCTGCCCGGCTCGTCCCACCGGACCGTGGGCGTCCGGCTCGGGGACCACGTGCTGGACGCGGGCGCGGCGGCCCACGCGCTCGGCTCGCCCTACGCCTCCCTGCTGGCGCAGCCCACCCTCAACCCGCTGCTGGCGGCCGGCCGCACGGCCTGGTCCGACGTGCGCAGGGCGCTGACGGCCTGGGTGACCGTGCCGTCCCACCGGGAGACCGTCGCACCGCTGCTGCACCCGCTGTCGTCGGTGATCCTGCATCTGCCGTTCGAGGTCGCGGACTACGTGGACTTCTACGCGTCGGAGAACCACGCCCGCAACGTCGGGCAGATCTTCCGCCCCGACGCCGAGGACTCCCTCACCCCCAACTGGAAGCACCTGCCCATCGGCTACCACGGCCGCTCCGGCACGGTCGTCGTCTCCGGCACCGAGGTGCCGCGGCCGTCCGGCCAGCGCAAGGCCCCCACGGACGCCGCCCCCGTCTTCGGCCCGTCCGTCCGCCTGGACATCGAGGCCGAGGTCGGCTTCGTCGTCGGCGTGCCCTCCCGGATGGGCGCGCCGGTGGCCCTCGGGGACTTCCGCGAGCACGTGTTCGGCCTGTGCCTGCTCAACGACTGGTCCGCGCGCGACATCCAGGCCTGGGAGTACGTGCCCCTCGGCCCGTTCCTCGGCAAGTCCTTCGCCACGTCGGTCTCGGCGTGGATCACCCCGCTGGACGCCCTGGAGGAGGCCCTCGTGGCGCCCCCGGCCCGGACGCACGAGCTGCTGCCGTACCTGGACGACAGCGACGAGGAGCCCGGCGGCTACGACCTGCGGATCAGCGTCTCCGTCAACGGCCACGTGATCTCCGAGCCGCCGTTCTCCACCATGTACTGGACGGCCGCCCAGCAACTGGCCCACATGACCGTCAACGGCGCCTCCCTGCGCACCGGCGACCTCTACGGCTCCGGCACGGTCAGCGGCCCCACGGAACGGGAGCGGGGTTCCCTGCTGGAACTGACCTGGAACGGCCGCGAGCCGCTCGAACTCCCCGACGGCAAGCGGACGTTCCTGGAGGACGGCGACGAGGTGACCCTCACGGCCTGGGCCCCGGGACCCGACGGCGTGCGGGTCGGGCTCGGCGAGGTGACGGGGCGGGTGGTCCAGGGCTGACGCGGACCGGCCGGGAGCCGGCCGACGGCCGCCCCTCCCGCCCCATGCGGTGTCGTCCGGACCCTGACGCACACCGCCCGGCCCGTCATACTGGGCGCGGGGCGGTGTGCCCGCACGTCCGCCACGCTCGTCGTGGCCACCGGTGCGCACGGCGGCCGCCCTCCCCCGCACGACCCGTAGCCGCCCCTCTTGTGACGAGGAACCGGAGCCCGTGGCCATGACCGTCTGCCTGCTCCTGCTGAGTGTCGTCGCCGTGACGGCCGCCGTCCCCGTTCCCCGTGCGCTGACCCGGGCGTCCTGGCCCGAGCGGGAACCGGTGGTCGCGCTGTGGGTGTGGCAGTGCCTGGTCGCCACCGTCCTGCTGGCGTGCGTGACGGCACTGTCCCTGGGCGCCGCCGCCGTGTTCGGCACGGTCCGCGCGCAGCTCTTCGCCCCGGCACCGGCCGCGGTGACCGCCGCGTACGACCTGTCCGCCGCCCCGCCGTGGGCCGCCGCCCTCACCCTGCTGCTGGCCTGCGGCGCCGCCTGGACGACCGCGATGCTCGCGCGGGAACTCGTCGAGGCGCGCCGGCGCAGGGCCCAGGCCCGCGCCCATCTGCGCGAGCGCGCCCCCGACCTCCCGGCCGGTCTGCCCGCGGCGCGCGGTCCGCTGCTGGTCCTGGAGGACGAGTACCCCGACGCCTGGTGGATGCCCGGCCATCCGCCCCAGCTGATCGTCACCACGGGCGCCCTGCACCGCCTCACCGGCCACCAGCTCGACGCGGTCCTCACCCATGAGCGGGGCCACGCCCGGGCCCGCCACGACTGGCTGCTGCACCTGTCCACGGCCCTGGCCACCGGCTTCCCCCGCGTCCCGTTGTTCACCCACTTCTGCGACCAGACCCACCGCCTGGTCGAACTGGCCGCCGACGACACGGCCTCCCGCCGTTGCGGGCACCTGACCACGGCCCTGGCCCTGATCGAGCTCAACCAGCACCGGGGCGTGCTGTCCTGCGCCTCCAGCAACCGCCTGCTGGGCGAGCGGGTCGACCGGCTGCTGGAACCGCCGCCCCGGCTGGGGCGCCGGCACCGGGCCCTGACCACGACGACGGCCGCGCTCGTACCGCTGCTGCCCCTGCTGATCGTCTTCGCCCCGGGCTTGACGGCCCTGTCGTAGGGGCACCGGCCGCGGGGCGGCGGGCTCCCGGAGCGGCGTCGGCCCGGTGGCGGCCGGCTGTTTGAGCAGCACCGGCTCGGAGGCGGGCTGTTTGAGCAGCACCGGCCCGGAGGCGGTCGGCTGTCCGAGCAGGACCGGCTCGGAGGTGGCCGGCTGTCCGAGCAGGACCAGCTCGGAGGCGGTCGGCCGTCGGCGCGGCAGCGTGGGGGCGGGCGGTGGCGGATCTGGTCCGGGAGCGGCCAAAAGGCCAGCTCACTCGTCGAACAGGTCACATTGCCGGTGGCGCAACATTCCCGCAACACCACTTTTCCTATCGGATAGGTATGGTCCGATCCATGCCCAGTGACCGCATCCGAGACCACGCCGGACAGGGAGCCGCGACCACCGTCGCCGCCCACCGCGCGCGGCGACGGCTGCGCGCCGACCGGGCACGGCAACTGGCCGACCTGCTCCGGCGGCTGCTGCTGACCGGCGCCTTCCCCGACGGGGTCCTCCCCCTCGAGTCGGCCCTCGCCGCCGAGTACGGCGCCAGCCGCAACACGGTCCGCGAGGCTCTCGACCTGCTGCGGGCCGAGGGTCTCGTGGAGCGTCAGCCCGGTGTCGGCACGGTGGTCGTGGCCCACAAGTACCCCCACGGCCTCGACCGCCTGATGGGCCTCGCGGAGACTCTCCGCGAGCACGGCCGCGTCACCAACGAGGTCCGCACCATGGGCCCCACCCCGGCACCCGCGCCCGTGGCCGACCGCCTCCGGCTCGCGCCCGGCACCGACGTCCTCTACATCGAACGCCTGCGCAGGCTCGGCGGACTGCCCCTGTCCCTCGACCTCACCTACATCCCCCTCGACATCGGCACCGAACTGCTCGGCGCCGACCTGGAGAACACCGACGTCTTCCGCCTCCTGGAAGCCGTCACCGGCCGGCGCCTCGGCCATGCCGAGATCACCCTGGAAGCGGTCAGCGCGGACAGCCACTCGGCCTCCGTGCTCGAAGCCCCGCGCGGCGCCGCCGTCCTCATGCTGGAACGCCTCACCCACCTCGCGGACGGCCGCCCGGTCGACCTGGAGTTCATCCGCTTCCGCGGCGACCGCATCACCATGAGCGGCCTGCTGCACCGGAACCGGTAGCCCACCCGCTCGCGCACATCCCTGGAGACAGCCATGCCCTTGGCGCCCCAGCGGGCCGACGTGCCCGTGACCATCGACGAGTCGAAGTGCATCGACGGCTGCACGCTCTGCGTGGACATGTGCCCGCTGGACTCCCTCGCCATCGACGAGCGCAACGGCAAGGCCTACATGCATGTCGACGAGTGCTGGTACTGCGGCCCGTGCGCGGCCCGATGCCCCACCGGGGCGGTCACGGTCAACATGCCCTATCTGCTCCGGTGAGAGGCCCGAACCATCATGAAACGCACAGTCGTCGCCACGTCCGCCGCCGTCCTCCTGCTCCCGCTGAGCGCGTGCGGCGGTGACGCCGATGCGGGCAGCGGCTCCACGGTCACCGTCACCATCGGCTACCAGTCCAGGACGATCAACACCGTCACCGCGGGCACCCTGCTCCGTTCCCTCGGCGCCTTCGAGAAGCAGCTGAACTCCCTGCACGACGGCGTCCACTACAAGGTGAACTGGCAGGACTACGCCACCGGCGCCCCCATCACCGCCCAGATGACCGCCGGGAAGATCGACATCGGCTCGATGGGCGACTTCCCGCTCCTCATCAACGCGGCCCGCGGCAAGCAGCTCAACAGCCCCACCCGCCTGGTGTCGGTCACCGGCTACAACCTCCGGGGCGGCCTCAACACCATCGTCACCGCACCCGGTTCCGAGCTGACCTCGCTGAAGGACCTGAAGGGCAAGAAGGTCTCCACGAGCGTCGGCTCCGCCGCCGACGGCACCCTCGTACGGGCCCTGCAGCGCGCCGGCATCGATCCGAACAGCGGCATCGAGAAGCTCAACCAGCAGCCCTCGGTCGGCGCCTCCGCCCTCACGGCGGGCAGCACGGACGCCCTGTCCCAGTTCGTCGCCTGGCCGGGCCTGCTCGCCTTCCAGGGCAAGGCGAAGGCGATCTACGACGGGGCCCGGCTGAACCTGCCGACCTTCCACGGCGTCACCGCCCGCGAGGACTTCGCGAAGCAGCGCCCCGCCGTGCTGGAGGCGTTCCTGAAGGCCCAGGCGGAGGCGACCGACTACCTGAACGACCACCCGGTGGACGCCGCCGAGAAGGTCGCGAAGGCGACCGGGCTCCCCGCCGAGGTCGTCTACCTCTACAACGGTGCGCACGGCATCGCCACCTTCGACCCGGCCATCAAGCCCCAGCTCTTCTCCGCGCTGAAGCAGGACGTGTCGATCCTGAAGTCGGCGAAGCTCACCGGCGACGTGGACGTCGACTCCTTCGTGGACGACCAGTACGTGAAGAAAGCCCTCGGGACGACGGCGTACTCCCAGCACCTCGCCACGAAGCCCGCACCGGCCGCGAGTGAGGCCTGGCCCAAGGGCGCCTCGAAGACGGTCACGTTCGACTCCCCCTCCAAGCTGCTGCGTCACGTCGCCGGACACCGGGACGACCTGCGCGCGGCCTACGTCCCCGACACCACCACCGGCACCCTCTGGTTCGCCGACAAGGCCGTGTGGGTGGCCGACGGCGACAAGCTGCTGCCCTTCGTCGCCCCCGACACCGCGCAGGCGTACATCGCCGGGCACGGCGGAGCGCGGGTCGTCTCCTATGCCGACGCCCTGGAGCGGGCCTCGTGAGGCGGTATGCGCTCCGGGTCCTGTCGCTGGTCACCGCCCTCGGCCTGTGGCAGGCGCTGACCAGCCTGGACGTCGACCTGTGGCTGCGCTTCTCGCAGTTCCCGACGGTCACCGACGTGGCCCGGGCGTTCGCCGCCCGGGTGTCCGGGCCGGACTACTGGACGGATCTCACCGACAGCCTCATCCGGATCCTCACCGGTTTCCTGCTGGCCGCCGTCCTCGGTGTGGCCACGGGTGTGCTCGTGGCGCGCTCGCGTCTGGCCGAGGACCTGCTCGGCCCGGTCCTGGAGGTGATCCGCCCGATTCCGGCCATCGCCCTGGTGCCGGTCGCGATCCTGCTGTTCCCCTCCAACGAGCAGGGCATCGTCTTCATCACCTGCACCGCCGCCTTCTTCCCGGTCCTGGTCTCCACCCGGCACGCGGTGCGGGCCCTGACGCCCGTGTGGGAGGAGGCCGTGCGGACCATGGGCGGCGGCCGGTGGCGGATCCTCGGCTCGGTCGTCCTGCCGGGCGCGCTGCCCGGCGTGTTCGGCGGGCTGTCCGTCGGCATCGGCGTCTCGTGGATCTGTGTGATCTCCGCCGAGATGATCTCCGGCCAGTACGGCGTCGGTTACCGCACCTGGCAGGACTACACCGTCGTCGACTACCCCGGTGTGTTCGTCGGCATGGTCACCATCGGCGTGCTCGGCTGGCTCACCTCCACCGCCGTGGAACTGCTGGGCCGCCGCCTCACCCGCTGGCTCCCCCGCACGGCGTCCGTGTCCGGGACACGGACGCCCCGGCCCGCCCGGCCCGTGAC
>NZ_JAKEIO010000104.1 GCF_021474405.1 [Streptosporangium] indianense | reverse complement strand
CCCCCACGCCCACCGCGTCCGCCCCGTCGAGCGAACGCACCCCCACGCCCACGCCCAGGCCTTCCTCGCCGAGCACGGCCCTGCCGGCCGGCTTCCAGCGCTACCAGGCACCGGAGGGTTTCTCCGTCGCGCTGCCGAAGGCTTTCGAGCGGCTGGACACCGACCGCGACGGCGCCGCCTACCGGGTCGTCTTCGGCGCCGAGGGCGACGACCGCACGCTGGCCGTCACCTACAGCGAGCAGGCGGGGCCGAACCCGGTGGCCGTGTGGCGCGACGACGTCGAACCCAACCTCAAACAGGCGGACGACTACGACCGGATCGGTGCGATCCGCGCGACGACGTACCAGGGCCGCCAGGCCGCCGACATGGAGTGGACCGCGGACGTCGGCGGCACCCGCCTGCACACCTACGGCCGTGGCGTCCTGCTGGGCGGGGGCCGGAGCTTCTCGCTGCGCTGGACGACCCCGGACGCCGACTGGGAGACGGCGGCCAACCAGCAGGCGTTGCGCACCTTCTTCAGGACCTTCCGGCCGGACTCAGACTGAGCCGCGCGGGGCGCGCAGGGCCGTGAGCCGGCCGCCGTGCAGCGGCGGGGTGCCCCAGTGCGCGGTGAGCGTCCGGTCGGCGAGGGAGCAGGTCAGGGCCAGACGGTGCGGGGTCTCCACGAACAGCACGTCCACGGCCAGCGTGCCGTCCTCGGTCCAGCCGCCGCTCACCGCGGTCGGAACGGGGTCCTCGGCGAGCGTCCAGCCCGCACGGCCGATCCTCAGGTCGATCCGATCGGAACGGTCCGGCCCGTCTCCCTGTCCCCTCAGGGTCAGCGTCCAGCCGTCCGCGTCGCGGGCGAGCCCGGCCGAACGGACCGGTCCGTCCTGCGCGCGGGGCGTGAACACGGCGGTCGCCCAGTCCCGCTCCCGCTCCGGGGGTGCGGGTGCGCCCGGGGCGGGCGGCAGCCCGAGCCGGGCGAGGCGCTCCCGCAGCTCCGCGTCGGCGGCCTCGCGGCCGGTCAGCGGCTCGGGCCCGAAGGCGGGCAGCAGATGCTCCCAGACCAGGTTCAGATACTCCTGCATCCGCTCGGTCGCCGAGGTCGCCGCGATCACCACGTCGTGTTCCGGCAGCACCAGGCAGAACTGGCCGAACGCCCCGTCCCCCCGGTAGCCGTGCCGGGACGTCCAGAACTGATAGCCGTAGCCCCGGTCCCAGTCCTGCCGGTCCACGTCTCCCATGGCACCGGCGGTCGGTGTGCGGGGGTGCGAGGCCCGGGCCGCCCATCCCTCGGGCAGCAACCGCTCCCCCGCCCAGAGGCCGTCGCTCAGATACAGCTGTCCGAGCCGCGCGACGGCGTCGGTGGTGGCGTGCAGGCCGCTGAAGCCGAGCTCGCGGCCGGCGCGGTCCCGCAGCCAGGACACGTCACCGATGCCCAGCGGATCCAGCAGCCGGGGCCGCAGGTACGCGGTGAGCGGCTGCCCGGTCACGCGCTGGACGATCGCGGCGAGCGTGTAGGTGGCGGGCTGGTTGTAGGCGAACACGGTGCCCGGGTCCGCGTCGGGGGGCAGCAGCAGGAACTGCCGGACGGGCTCGGTGACGCCCGGCCCGAAGACCTCGTCGACGGTGTCCCGCCGGTGGCCGCTCGCCATGGACGCCACGTGCCGGACGAGCATGCCCCGGCTGCGCGGGTCGGTGATGCCGGCCTCGAACTCCGGGAAGTACGAGAGCACGGGCGCGTCGAAGGCGAGCAGCCCCTCGGCCTCGGCCAGGGCCGCGGCGGTGGCGGTGAAGCTCTTGCTGAGCGAGTACAGCAGATGGCGGCGTCCGGCGGTGTACGGAGCCCACCAGCCGGCCGCGACCAGGTGTCCGTGCCGCATGATCATCAGGCTGTGCGGCTCGATCTCGGGCGCCGTTTCGAGGGCGTCGAGGAAGGCCTGCACGCCGGAGGCGTCGACACCTTGTGCGGCGGGGCAGGAGGACGGCAGGGCGGAGGCACTCATGCCCGCATCCTGCACCTGCCGGCGCCCGTGATCGAGCCCGTTTTCACGTCCCGTGTCAGGGGACTCGCCGGTTATGGTGCAAATCGGATACACGATGATGACCGAGCAGGCCGGCCCCCGAGAGCTCGTCGACCACGTGGTGCGGGCCGAGGAGGCGGGTTTCGACTTCTCGGTGACCTCCGACCACTACTTCCCGTGGTTGCGCTCGCAGGGCCACTCGCCCTACGCGTGGGCGGTGCTCGGCGCGGCCGCCCAGGCCACGTCACGTATCCCGCTCATGACGTATGTGACGTGCCCGACGTTCCGCTACCACCCGGCGGTGGTGGCGCAGAAGGCCGCGACGCTGCAGCTGCTGTCCGAGGGCCGGTTCCGGCTGGGCCTGGGTTCGGGCGAGAACCTCAACGAGCACGTGGTGGGCGGCGGCTGGCCGTCCGTCGACGTGCGGCACGAGATGTTCGAGGAGGCCGTGGAGATCATCCGCGCCCTATTCGAGGGCGGCCACGTCAATCACCGCGGCACGCACTTCGACGTGGAGTCGGCACGGCTGTGGGACCTGCCGGACGAGGCGCCGCCCCTCGGCATCGCCGTCTCCGGAGAGCGGTCGTGCGAACTCGCGGGCCGGCTCGGTGACCTGGTGATCGCCACCGAGCCCAAGGCCGGGCTGCTGGAGGCGTTCGACCGGCACGGCGGCGAGGGCAAGCCCCGCGTCGGTCAGCTCCCGGTCTGCTACGACCCCGATCGGAACGCGGCCGTCAAGCGCGCGCACTCCCAGTTCCGCTGGTTCGGCAGCGGCTGGAAGGTGAACGCGGAACTGCCGCACCCGGATTCCTTCGAAGCGGCCACCCAGTTCGTCACGCAGGACGACGTGGCCGAGGCCATCCCGTGCGGTGACGACCCGGACGCGTTCGTCGAAGCCGTCCGCCCCTACGCCGAGGCCGGGTTCACCGAGGTCGCCCTGGTCCAGATCGGCGGCGAGTCGCAGCCGGCTTACCTGGACTGGTCGGAGAAGACCCTGCTGCCCGCGCTGCGGGACGCGTTCGGCTGAAGCTCTCAGCAAGCGCCTCCACCACCTGCTCGACAGTTGAGCTCTCCGGCCCCCGGGGGGCTCTTCTTCACGAGCGCGCTGATCCGCTGCGCCTCCTCCGCCGTGGGCAGGCCCCGCCAACCAGAGGCAGCAGCAGACACCGGACGAGTACTTCGCTGCCTCGCGGGCCGGTGCCCCGGGGCGACAGCGGTTCTCGGGCGGCCGTGCGGGGGTGAACGGGGAGGTCAGCGGGTGCCGCTAGGCTTCCGTGCGCACCTTGTGCCGTCCGATCCGCCCCGCGCCAGGAGAGTCGTCCGTGACCGTAGCCATGACCCCGCCCGAGACGTCCACCGCCGTCCCGGCGCCGCTCTCCGACCTGGTCGCGCGGGACGCGCGGGAGTTCGGGGCGTACGCCCGGACCGGGGGGTGGGCGTTCGGTCTGAAGGTGGCGCGCAGCGTGCGGCCCGGCGGGCAGGGCGCGGACGAGACACCGAAGGTGTCCGCGAAGGAGTTCGCGGAGCTCGCCGGCTGCTCCCCGGAGCGGGTCATGCGCTACTACAAGGCGTGGGACCGGGCGGCGGACGACGGGATGGTGCCGCAGTTCGAGGCACTGACGCCGGGTCAGGAGGTGGAGCTGCCGGACGCCGACGTGTGGCTGAGCTACTACGTCTCCCGCAACAGCGCCACGTCCGAGCGCGGCACCGCCATCTCCGAGGCCGCCGAGGCGGAGGGCATCCGGCCCACGAAGGCCCTGGAGGTCGCGGAGAACCCCACCGCCCTGCGGGCCGCGATCCTCGCCGACCCCTCCACCGCCCGCGCGGCCCGCCAGGCCCTGCTCGACCGGGTCCGGGAGGACCCGGACCTCCAGTCGGAGCTGGCCCGGGACGTCGTGCGCACCGACGAGCTGAAGAAGGCCGTCGCCGGCGAGAGCAGGGCGGCCGACCGGATCGGGTACGTGCGGCAGATCGCCGAGTCGGGGCAGATCAAGACGCCCGCCGGGCAGACCGTCGACGCGCCCGTCGAGCTGCGGCAGGAGGCCGAGCGGCACCTGTCGCTCATCGACGAGCTGGACCAGGACGAGGACGCCGGCGAGTGGGCGAGCGAGGCCTACGACACCATGAAGTCGCTCGTCGTGGAGGTTGTGGAGGCGGACCCGGGGCTGCGGGTGCAGGAGCGGCGCACGAAGTTCTACAGCAGTCTGCAGAAGGCGACGAAGGTGTTCGAGGAGCTGACCTTCGACGACGCCGGTGAGTTCTACGAGGACGACATGGTGCAGCGCCTGGAGGACCTCCAGCGGGCCGTGGCCGTCTGCATCGAGTCGCTGCGCGGTGCTCGGGGGAATCACCCGGCCGGCTGAGCATTTCACCGGAATCGGGGGTACTAGAGGGCTCTACATCGGTTCTTCCCGGAGGCCCTCTCGTGAACTCGTTCGTCCACAAGACCCTGGTGGTGCAGCTCCAGGCGGGCGACACGGACCGTTTCTCCGTGCTCGCCCACCTGAGCTACGACGCCGCGGACCCGTTCGCCGTCACCGTGGTCTTCAGCCATGACGGCCGTGTTCTCGCCCGGTGGCAGCTGGACCGGGAGATGCTCGGTGACGCGCTGCGGCGTCCGGTCGGGGTGGGCGACGTGCGGATGCGCCCGGAGTCCCGCGGGGTGTGGCAGGAGCTGCGCATGGAGTTCCTCGGGGACGCCCGCCCGGACGGCGGCCGGCACCACGCGGTGGTGTTCGGGTGGGCGCCGGGATTCGCCGCGTTCCTGCGCGAGACCCACGCGGTGGTCCCCCCGGGGAGCGAGGAGGTCCGGGTCGACGACTTCCTGGAGGGGGTTCTGGCCGGGGGCTGAAACGGGGACGTTTCCGGTTCCTCACCGCGACGTGTAGCGGTGCCGGGTCCACAGCGGCAGGACGAACCAGCACAGCAGGTACCAGCCGACCACTCCGGCGACCAGGTACGGCACGAAGCCGTCGTGCGTCGCCACGCGCAGGATCAGCAGCAGTGAGGCCGTCGTCGTGGCGAGCAGCAGCACGAGGCCGAGCAGGGTGAGACGTGAGGCCAGCCGCACCGCCTGGGGTTTCACGCGCCGCCCGGCGACGAGGCGGTGCAGGGACACCGGTCCGATGAGCGCACCGGTGGCGCAGGCCCCCAGGACGACGGTCACGAGGTAGATCGTCTGGTCGGTGTCGGAGAGGTCCGCGTACTTCTCCGTGAAGACCACGGTGAGCAGGAAACCGAACAGGATCTGGACGCCCATCTGGGCCACGCGGACCTCCTGGATGAGCTCCTGCCACATCCGGTCCGCTCGCTCCTCCTCCGTCTCGTTGCGCCCCCGGCGCATGCCCCCGCCCTCTGCCGCGTCCGCCACTGTTCCTCCAGGTGTGAGATCGGGACCCTCCTCTTTCCCGGGTTCCCCGGAACTGCTCCTCGTCCCGGGGCGGACGCCGGTTTGAGCGATCAGGGGACGGTTACACGGAGGGCGCGAATGACGCAGAGCACCGAGGAGGTCGTGGACGCATGTCCGGTACGCAGCTCACCGTGACGCTCAGCGGCGGAGGCACCGACGACGCGCGAACGGTCGTCCGGGCCCTGGAGGGCACGTTCGGGGCGCCGGACGAACGTCCCGCCGACGGGAACGCGACGGTGCACACGGCGACCTTCGACGGGGACGGCGACGCGCCGTCCACCGATGGCGGGGCAACGGGCCCGGGGCGGCTCTCCGCGCCGGTGACCGTCACCGTGCAGGGCAGCCCGGAGGCCGTGCGGCGGGCGAGCGACACGCTCACCCGGGCCTTCACGGCACGCGACGACGGTGCCGCCTCCGGCGACCAGGAGCAGGAGAGGCAGCTGCTCCTGGAGCCGTGAGAGCCGGTGTCACCAGCGCGATTCGACCTGCTCCCTGATGCGCCGGTCGTAGAGGTCGCGGATCGCCGCCGTCGTCTCGCCGGGCAGCTCCGGCAGACGGGCGGCGGCCGCGTTCGCGCGGGCCTGCTCGGGTGAGCGCGCGCCGGGGATCACGGTCGTGACGCCGGGCTGCTCGACGATCCAGCGCAGTGCCAGCTGGGCCGGGGTGTATCCGTCGGGGGCGAGCGCCGCGAACTCGGCGGCCGCCTCGACGCCCGTGGCGTAGTCGACGCCGGAGAAGGTCTCGCCCTGGTCGAAGGCCTCGCCGTGCCGGTTGTAGGTGCGGTGGTCGTTCTCCGGGAAGACGGTCTCCCGGGTGTACTTGCCCGAGAGCAGGCCGGAGGCGAGCGGGACCCGGGCGATGATGCCGACGCCCGCCTCACGGGCGGCCGGGAGCACCTCGCGCAGGGGCTTCATGCGGAACGGGTTGAGGATGATCTGCACGCTCGCCACGTTCGGCCGGGCGATCGCGGTCAGTGCCTCCTCACACGTCTCGACGCTGACGCCGTAGGCGGCGACGCGCTCCTCCTCGACCAGGGTGTCGAGCGCGTCGAACACCTCGTCCGTGGAGTAGACGGGCGTCGGCGGGCAGTGCAGCTGCACCAGGTCGATGCGGTCGACACCGAGGTTGCGCCGGGAACGGTCGTTCCACTCGCGGAAGTTGTCGAGCACGTAGTTCTCGGGGATCTGGTCGACCCGGCGGCCCATCTTCGTGGCGACCATGACGTGCAGATCCGGGCGGCCGCTGAGGAACGCGGCGATGGTCTGCTCGCTGCGGCCGTCGCCGTACACGTCGGCGGTGTCGAAGAAGGTGACCCCGGCCTCCGCCGCCGCCTCCAGTACCGCGAGGGCTTCCTTGTCGTCGACGTCTCCCCAGTCGGCACCCAGCTGCCAGGTTCCCAGACCGATCACGGAGGCGTGCTGACCCGACCTGTCGAATGTGCGCTCGTCCATGGGCGTCAGTGTGTCACCTGTCACGGGACGGCGCGGAACGTGTCGCTCCAGCCTGCCGAACCCCGCCACGTTCACCCACACGAGTGAATCAGAGGCGGCAGGGACACGACACGTGTCAACCGGCCCCTAGCGTGACCTCCCGTGATCACCGGTCCCGCGCACAACGATCCGTCGAACGCCTCGTCCTGGACGCGCCGGGGCTTCCTCCTCACCGCGGCCGCGCTGGCCGCCGTACCCGGCCTGCCGGCGGATCCGGCGGCCGCGGCGGCGGAGCTGCCGGACTTCCCGGCGGACGTCGCGCTGTACCGCTCGGCGTACCGGAACTGGGTCGGCGAGATCACTGCGGACGGCCTGTGGGCCTGTGCGCCGGGCAGTCCGAACCAGCTGGTCGCCGTCGTCAACTGGGCGTGGCGGCACGGGTGGCGGGTGCGCGCCCGGGGCGCCGCGCACGGCTGGTCGCCCCTGACGGTCACGGACCGGACGCCGTCGGGCGCACCGGTGCTCCTCGTCGACACCGCGCCCCACCTCACCGGTCTGAGCCTGGACTCCCCCACCGCCGTGCGCGCCGGGACCGGCGTGACCATGGAGGCCCTGCTGACCTTTCTGGAGGAGCACGGCCTCGGTGTCACGGCCGCACCCGCGCCCGGCGTGCTCACGCTGGGCGGCGCCCTCGCGGTGGACGCGCACGGCACGGCCGTACCGGCGCGGGGCGAGCGCCGGCGGCCCGGGCACACGTACGGCTCGCTCAGCAATCTGATCCTGTCGCTGACGGCGGTCGTGTGGGACGACGGCGCCGACGCGTACGTGCTGCGCACCTTCCAGCGCGAGGACGCGGACTGCGCCGCGCTGCTGACCCACCTGGGGCGGTCCCTGGTGACCGAGGTGGTGCTACGGGTGGGCGCGAACACCGACCTGAGGTGTGTGAGCCGTACGGACATCCCGGCCGGGGAACTGTTCGCCGCGCCCGGCTCGGGCGACGGGCGGACCCTCGCGAGCTTCCTGGACGAGGCGGGCCGGGTCGAGGCGATCTGGTTCGCCTTCACCGAGCACCCCTGGCTGAAGGTGTGGAGCCTCGCCCCCAGCCGGCCGCTGACCTCGCGCAAGGTGACCCGGCCGTACAACTACCCCTTCTCCGACAACGTCCCCGCGCCGGTGGCGGCACTGGTCGGCCGGATGACGTCGGACGCCGCCTGGTACCTGGCGCCGGTGCTCGGCACCGCCCAGTACGAGGCCGCGGCGCTGGGGCTGGTCGCGACGTTCTCCGCCGACCTGTGGGGGCCGTCCAAGAACACGCTGCTGTACCTGAAGCCGACCACGCTGCGGGTGCACGCCAACGGCTATGCGGTGCTCACCTCGCGGGACGGGGTGCAGCGGGTCGTCTCCGAGTTCGCCGCCTTCTACCGCGAGCGGCTGACGGCGTACGCCGCCCGGGGCAGCTTCCCGGTCAACGGCTCGGTGGAGATCCGGGTGACCGGCCTGGACGACCCGGGCGACGTGGGCGTGCCCGGGGCGCGCCCGCCGCTGCTGTCGGCGCTCCGTCCGCGCGAGGACCGTCCCGAGTGGGACACGGCCGTGTGGCTGGACGTCCTGACGCTGCCGGGCACACCGGACGCGGAGGCGTTCCTGTCCGAGGTCGAGCGGTTCCTGCTGCGCACGTTCGACGGCGGCTCTGCCCTGACCCGTGTGGAGTGGTCGAAGGGGTGGGCGTACACGGACGAGGGGGTGTGGAGCGACGAGGGGGTACTGGGTGACGTCGTTCCGGCAGCGGTCGGACGGGCCGAGTGGGCGCAGGCGGACGCGGTGCTGGACCGGCTCGACCCGCACCGCGTGTACGCCAACGCCTTCCTGGACCGGCTGTTCGGCTGACCGCCCCAGCCGTAGCCGCACCCTTCCGGATCCCGTTCACGGACGGTGACGTCGTGGGACGGGTCCTGCCGCTTGAGCAGGATCGAGAGATACAGCCGGCGTGCCCGCCGCCGACCCAGGCGGCCTTCACACACACCCCCATGGTGACTGAAAGCTGTCGGCTGCGGACGCGGAGTGGCAGTGCCCGGGCTGGGCCGTACCGCCCGCCGGATCACGCCAGTTTCGCGGCGTGACGCGCACCACGAGTGACGGATCGCACGGACAGAAACATCCGCCACAGCACCACACCGGGGTGGAATTTCCCCTTCCGCTCCCACTCGCGGTGCCGCCACAGCAAGATCATCTTTGTTCAATCCTGCATGACATAAGGGGAATTGCCCGGATCGCAGCCAACCGGCTCGCGTGGATTTCTCCCGTTGACGGGCCGCCCGATAGGTATGCGGGGTCATCAGCCGAAAGCCATCCAGGAGGTCCGTATGCCGGAACTCAGCCGTCGCAGCGCGCTCACCGCCGCGGCCGTCCTCGCCACGAGCGCGGGGACGTTGTCAGCCCTCACCACCCCGGCGTCGGCCGCCGGGCATCACGACTCCCCCGGGGCCTTCGACGAGGTCTACAGGGGGCGCCGGATACAGGGCCGGCCCACCGACGGGTCCGGTCACCACGGCCACCACGGCGCGGGCTACGCGGTGTTCGTCGACGGGGTGGAGCTGCACGTGATGCGCAACGCCGACGGCAGCTGGATCAGCGTGGTCAGCCACTACGACCCGGTCGCCACCCCGCGCGCCGCGGCCCGCGCCGCGGTGGACGAGCTGCAGGGCGCGCCGCTGCTGCCGTTCCCCGCCAACTGACCCGATTCGCACGGCATCTGGAGCACCCGCACATGGCTGTCCGCAAGAACCAGTCCACCCTGACCGCCGACGAGAAGCGGCGTTTCGTCGCCGCGCTGCTGGAGCTGAAGCGCAGCGGCCGCTACGACGAGTTCGTCACGACGCACAACGCGTTCATCGTCTCCGACACCGACAACGGCGAGCGGACCGGGCACCGCTCACCGTCCTTCCTGCCCTGGCACCGGAGATTCCTCCTGGAGTTCGAGCGGGCCCTGCAGTCGGTGGACGCGTCGGTGACGCTGCCCTACTGGGACTGGACGGTCGACCGTACGCCGCGGGCGTCGCTGTGGGCACCCGACTTCCTCGGGGGCAGCGGGCGGGAGCGGGACGGCCGGGTGACGGACGGGCCGTTCTCCGCGTCCGGCGGGAACTGGCCGGTCAACGTGCGGGTCGACGGCCGTACGTTCCTGCGGCGCGCCCTAGGGGCGGGGGTGCGCGAGCTGCCGACGCGGGCGGAGGTCGAGTCGGTGCTGGCGATGCCCACGTACGACATGGCGCCCTGGAACAGCGGCTCGGACGGCTTCCGCAACCACTTGGAGGGGTGGCGGGGTGTCAATCTGCACAACCGCGTCCACGTCTGGGTCGGCGGGCAGATGGCCACCGGGGTCTCCCCCAACGACCCGGTGTTCTGGCTGCACCACGCGTACATAGACAAGCTGTGGGCCGAGTGGCAGCGCCGCCACCCCGGGTCGGGCTATCTGCCCGCCGCCGGTACGCCGAACGTGATCGACCTGAACGAGACGATGCGGCCGTGGCACGACATGAGTCCCGCGGACCTGCTGGACCACACGCGGTTCTACACGTTCGACGTCTGATCAGACGCCGGCGCCCGTACGGCACTCCGGGTGGCCCCAGCCGCTGTCGTTCTTGGCGATGGGCTCACCGGCCGCGTAGGAACGGCCGCACTGGCAGCGGCCGGGGAACTTCGCCTTGATGGTGCGCGCGGAGCCCTTGCTCCCCGCTGCCCTGGCGGTGCGCGGCCGGGAGCGCGGGGCCTTGGCAGGGGTGTCCGGGGAGGGCGGCGGCTCGGGAGAGCCGAGGCCGCTGCCCGCGGGCTCCTGGACGGTCGCGGCCTGGCTCGCGGCGCGGTCGGCGAAGTCGTTGAGCCGGTCGCCGTCCACCTGGTGGGCGGGGACGTAGCGGAACTCGACCGAGCGGCCGTCCAGGAGTTCGTCGATGCGCACGACGAGGTCCTGGTTGGCGACCGGCTTGCCGGCCGAGGTCTTCCAGCCGTTGCGCTTCCAGCCCGGCAGCCAGGTCGTGACGGCCTTCATCGCGTACTGCGAGTCCATCCGGATCTCGAGCGGCACGCCCGGGTCGGTCGCTGCCAGCAGGCGCTCCAGCGCGGTGAGTTCGGCGACGTTGTTGGTGGCCTTGCCGAGCGGCCCCGCCTCCCACCGCTCCGGCGTCTCGGAAGCGTCGGCGACGACCCAGGCCCAGCCCGCGGGCCCGGGATTTCCCTTCGAAGCCCCGTCACACGCGGCCACAACACGTTCAGGCATGCGCTCGATCATGCCATGGCCGCGGGGCACGCCCGACCAGGAGCCCAGGAGGCGCGGGAGGTCCGGGGCCCCTAGGCCACGTCGGTCAGCTTCGGCATCTCTCCCTCGGTCTTCGTGACGTCGATCACCGAGAAGTTCGCGCCCTGCGGGTCGCTGATCGCGGCGAACCGGCCGAACGGGGTGTCCATCGGCCCGAACCGCAGCACGCCGCCCAGCCCGGTGGCCCTCGCGACGGCCGCGTCGCAGTCCTCGACCGTGAAGTAGACGTTGATGTACGGCTGCATCTCGGGCGGGAAGTCCTCGCCCATCCTCATCCGTCCCAGCACGCTGCGCTCGCCCAGGTCGTAGATCCGGAAGTCCATCTCGCCGTCCTCCATGTCCCGCTGCCGGTAGGAGAAGACGGCGGGGAAGAAGGCGTCGGACTTGTCCGGCTCGCGGGTGAAGATCTCGGCCCAGGCGTAGGCGCCCGGTTCGGCCGTCGCCTGGAAGCCCTCGTGGGTGCCGGCCTGCCAGACGCCGAAGACGACGCCGCCCGGGTCGCGGGCCAGGCACATGGTGCCGAAGTCGCCGACCTGCATCGGCTCCATCAGTACCTCGCCACCGTTCTCACGGATGCGGGCGGCGGTGGCGGCCGCCTCCCGGGAGGCGAAGTAGAGGCACCACTGCGACAGGCCCTCCTGGCCGGGCATGGGCGGAGCGACGGCGGCGACCGCCTTGCCGTTCACGGAGGCCTGCGTGTAGTTGCCGAACTCCGCCGATGCCTCGGCGAAGGTCCAGCCGAGGACTTCGCCGTAGAAGCGCTTGGCCCCTTCGAGGTCGCCGAACATCGCGTCGGCCCAGCACGGGGCCCCTTCAGGTTGCACGGCCATGGCTACGGCCCTCTCCCCATGAGTGGATGCGTCCGTTTTCTCACGCTAGTCACCCGGGGGCGGACTCGCGCGTCGAGCGGTCCCGTACGCGACGCACGTCTTCCCCCAGGGCGCCCGGTTGTGCTTGCCTGAGGGCCCTTTCGGTGGCCGGGGCGGGAGTTGCCGTATGCGCAAGCCGTGGGTCGTGGGGGTACTGCTGACCGGGTTGCTCGTCGGCGGGTGCGGGGATCCCGCGTCCGCACCCGAGGAGCCGGCGCCGGCCGCACCACGCGCGTCGGCCACCACCCACCAGCGCGCCCCCGTCTCCCCCGGCCCGCCGCCGAAGCGGGCGCCGACGGTGCTCTACCTCGGCGACTCGCTGGCGATGGAGAGCCGGCGGGTCCTGGGCCGGGAGTTACGCCGGGACCTGAAGGCGAAGTTCACCGACGCCCCGTACTCGGGCACGACGCTGTGCGACTATCTGGAGGGCACGGCCGAGCGGTCCCTGGTCCCGGCCGCCGACAAGGCCGCCGCGCTGGTGCGCAGGCTGCGGCCCGACTTCGTGGTCCTGCAGTTCTGGGGGAACTCCTGGGGCTACACGCCGTGCATGGACGGCATCACCTACGACAAGTCCCCCGCCCGGTACTTCGACCGCTACGACGCCGACGCGCGCCTGCTCACCGAGCAGATCACCGCGGCCGGGAACGGCCACCGTCCGAGGATCGTCTGGGTGTCCCAGGGCCCGGACCCGATCACGCCCGACCGGGTGCGCCGGGTCAACGCGCTCTACGCGAAGCGGGCCGCCGCCTCGGGCGGCCTGGTGGCGGACGCCGGGAAGGCGGTGAGCCCGGAAGGCGGCCGCTACACCTGGACGCAGTACCTGCCCTGCACGGCCTACGAGCGCGCCCGTCCCGACTACTGCACCCAGCCCGGCCGCGACCGCACGGCCCTGCATCGCGACGACGACCACCTGCACTTCTGCCTGGCCCCCACGACGTCCAGGCCGAAGCCCTGCCCGGTCCGCTCCCCCGGAATCCTGCGCATCGCCCGGGAGATCGTCAAATCCGTTCGACAGGCGGCGCGTTGACCGCTCGAATGGGCGTCATGGGTGTGGTGCGGATGCATGAGGACGAGCTGGACATCGACGTGTCGCTCGTCGACCGGCTGATCGCCGGACAGTTCCCGCGGTGGGCCGGGCTGCCGGTGCGGCGGCTGGAGTCCTCCGGGACGGAGAACGCCATGTTCCGCCTGGGCACGGACAAGGTCGTACGGCTCCCGAGGCATCCGCGTGCCGTGCAGGCCATCGCGCACGAGCTGCACTGGCTGCCCCGGCTGGGACCGGCCCTGCCCGTCGGCGCACCCGAACCGCTGGGGCGGGGCGAGCCCGGCGACGGCTTCCCCTGGCCCTGGTCGGTGTACCGCTGGCTGGACGGCCACAACCCGGAGCCCGGCAGGCTCCAGGAGCCCGTGATGCTCGCCGGGGACCTGGCGGGGTGGGTCACGGCCCTGCGCCGCATCGACGCGTCACAGGGCCCCCCGGGGTACCGGGGAGTGCCGCTGGCGGCCCGGGACCCCTTCATGCGGGCGGCGCTCGCGGACCTCGCCGGGCGGGTCGACACCGTCGCGGTGACGAAGGCGTGGGAAGCGGCCCTGCGCGCCCCGGAGCACACCGGGCCGCCGGTCTGGGCCCACGGCGACCTCATGGCCGGGAACCTACTGGTCGCGGACGGACGGCTCAGCGCCGTGATCGACTTCGGGACGGCGGGCGTCGGTGATCCGGCCGTCGACCTCATCGCTGCCTGGTGCCTGCTGCCGGCCGCGGCACGCGAGGTGTTCCGCGAGGCCGTGGGCGCGGGCGAGGCCGAATGGGCACGGGCGCGGGGCTGGGCCCTGTCGATCGCGGTCGTCGCGCTGCCGTACTACTGGGACACGAACCCGCCCGTCGCGGCGAACTCCCGCTACGTGATCGGGGAGATCGCCGCGGAGACGGCGTAGGGGCCGGGCCGGAAGCCGTGCGGGACGACTCCGCCCCGCGGCGGGGCGCGTCATTCGCCGGCGTACGCCTTGTCCAGGGCGGCGATGTCGAACTTGCTCATCGCCATGAACGCCTGGGTGACACGGGCGGCCTTCGCCGGATCAGGGTCGGTGATCATCGCGTCGAGCCGGTCCGGGACGACCTGCCAGGACACGCCGAACCGGTCCTTGAGCCAGCCGCAGGGGCCGGGCTCGCCGCCGTTCTCGGTGAGCCGGGTCCAGTAGTAGTCGATCTCCTCCTGGTTCTCGCAGAAGATCATGAAGGAGACCGCCTCGCTGAACCTGAACTCGGGTCCGCCGTTGAGGCCCAGGAACCGGTGTCCGTTGGCCGTGAACTCCACGGTCATCACGCTCCCGGCGGGCTGCGGGGCGCCCTCGGGGTAGCGGGCGATCTTGCCGATGCTGGAGTTCTTGAAGACCGAGACGTAGAAGTGGGCGGCCTCCTCGGCCTGGCCGTCGAACCAGAGGCAGGTGGTGAATCCGTCGGTGGTCATGGGTCCTCCCGGGTGCGTGGAACGCTGTCACCAGGGTCGACCGGTGCGCGCCCCGGAACTCATCGGCCGGGCGGCATTCAATTCAGGTGGCCGTTACACCGTTCGGAACTAGCATCATGCTCATGACGTCCACGCCCGCCGACAGCGGCATCCGTCCCTTCCGCATCGACGTAGCGCAGGCCGACCTCGACGATCTCCACGACCGCCTCGACCGGACCCGGTGGCCCGACGAGCTGCCGGGGGTGGGCTGGACGTACGGCGTCCCCTCGGGCTATCTGCGCGAGCTGGTGAGGTACTGGCGGCACGACTACGACTGGCGGGCCGCGGAGGCGCGCCTCAACGCATGGCCGCAGTACCTCACCGAGATCGACGGCGCGCAGGTGCACTTCGCTCACATCCGCTCCCCCGAGCCCGACGCGACGCCGCTGCTCGTCACGCACGGATGGCCGGGGTCGATCGTGGAATTCCTCCATGTGGCCGGGCCGCTGACGGATCCGGCCGCCCACGGCGGCGATCCGGCGGACGCCTTCCACCTCGTGCTGCCGAGCATTCCCGGCTTCGGTTTCTCCGGCCCCACCCGGGAGACCGGCTGGGAGGCGCGCCGGATCGCCGACGCGTGGGCCGAGCTGATGACGCGACTCGGCTACGAGCGGTTCGGCGCCCAGGGCGGCGACTGGGGTGCGGCGATCACCCGCGAACTGGGTCGCGTGCACCCCGGCCGGGTCCTCGGCATCCACCTCAATCTGCTCCCGGGCGCCCAGGCGGCCACCGAGCCGACCGCCGAGGAACTCCAGGCGCTGAGTCCCGCGGAGCGGGAGCGCACGCTCACCTCGTGGCGGCGCTGGACGCAGTGGTCCCGCGACGGCACGGGCTACTTCCACGTGCAGTCCACCCGGCCGCAGACCGTGTCCTACGCGCTCACCGACTCCCCCGTGGGGCAACTCGCCTGGATCATGGAGAAGTTTCAGGAGTGGACGGACTCCGAGGAGCTGCCCGAGGAGGCCGTCGACCGGGATCTGATGCTGACGAACGTGATGCTGTACTGGCTGACGGGCACGGCGGGTTCGTCGGCCCGGGTCTACTACGAACGGGCCCACGCCCGGGGCGAGCGGGTGGCCGCTCCGCACGAGCCCTCCACCGCGCCGACCGCCGTGGCGTCCTTCTTCGGCGATCCGCAGATCCCGCTGCGGCACCGGGCGGAGCGCACGGAGAACATCGTCCGCTGGACGGAGTTCGACCGCGGCGGGCACTTCGCCGCTCTGGAGCAGCCGGAGCTGCTGGTCGGTGATGTGCGGGCGTTCTTCCGCCAGTTGCGCTCGAAGGGCTGACCGCCCGGGCTCTGCCGGTAGCGGATCTGCCGAGGGCAGAGAAACCGTTCGCGGGCATCGCCCGAGGTCAAGAGTGGAGTCGACGGCACATCCCCGACCTGTCCGCGGCACGCGTTGCCGCGACGAGGAGAACCGATGACTCCACTCACGACACTCGCCCCGCGGGCGGAAGAGGGCGACACCCCTCCGACCCGTTTCGACGACCACCTGGCCGCCCAGCTGCTCGCACAGCGCATCGTGCTGCTGGGCACCCAGGTCGACGAGGTCTCCGCCAACCGGGTCTGCTCCCAGCTGCTCATCCTGTCCGCGGAGGACGCCCACACCGACATCAGCCTGTACATCAACAGCCCGGGTGGCGGGGTGCACGCGGGCCTCGCCATCTACGACACGATGCGGCTCATCCCGAACGACGTCTCCACACTGGCCATGGGCTTCGCGGCCAGCATGGGCCAGTTCCTGCTGAGCGTCGGTGCGCCGGGCAAGCGCTACGCCCTGCCGAACGCGCGGATCATGATGCACCAGCCGTCCGCGGGCATCGGCGGCACCACCGCCGACATCGAGATCCAGGCGGAGAACCTGGAGTTCACCAAGCGGACCATCGAGCGGATCACCGCCGAGCACACCGGTCAGAGCCCCGAGACCATCTCCCGCGACGGTGACCGGGACCGCTGGTTCACGGCCGAGGAGGCCAGGGAGTACGGCATGGTGGACCGGGTCGTGGAGTCCCTCACGGACGTCCGCCCAGCGGCCACCCGGCGCAGGATGGGGCTGCAGTGATGGGCACGTACACGATTCCGAACGTCGTCGAGCGCACCCCGCAGGGCGAGCGGTCCTACGACGTGTTCAGCCGGCTGCTGTCCGAGCGGATCATCTTCCTCGGCACGGAGATCGACGACGGTGTCGCCAACGTCGTCATCGCCCAGCTCCTCCACCTGGAGTCGTCCTCCCCGGAGAGCGAGATCGCCGTCTACATCAACTCACCGGGCGGCGCGTTCACTTCACTGATGGCCATCTACGACACCATGACGTTCGTGCAGGCACCGATCTCCACGTTCTGTGTCGGGCAGGCGGCCTCCACGGCGGCCGTGCTGCTGGCCGGCGGGGACCCCGGGCGGCGGTTCGTGCTGGAGCACTCACGGGTGCTGCTGGGTCAGCCGGCCAGCGGTGGACAGCGCGGCACGGTTTCCGATCTGGCGCTGCAGGCCAAAGAGATGGTGCGCATCCGCTCCCAGGTCGAGGAGGTGCTGGCACGGCACACCCACCACGACGTGGCGACCCTGCGGGCCGACATGGACCGCGACAAGGTGTTCACCGCGCGGGAGGCGGTGGCCTACGGACTGGCCGACGAGGTGCTCAGCCGGCGCCTCGTGAAGATCTGAGGCGCCGGCCGGTACGGCTCAGGCGGCCAGGCACATGCCGTCGTGCGACGGGCCGGCCACGCCGCGGCGGTGGCCCGCCGCGTGACGCGACGTGAGGCGGGTCAGTTCGCCGTGCGCCCTCGTCAGCAGGTCGCCCAGGTCCAGCCCGAGGGCGTGGGCGGCGGCCGCGAGGACCTCCGAGGAGGCCTCCTTGCGGCCGCGTTCCACTTCCGAGAGGTAGGGCATGGAGATCCGCGCCTCGTCGGCGACGTCCTTCAGCGTGCGCTCCTGCGCGAGGCGTTCGCGCCGGAGGACGTCACCCACGAGGTCCCTCCACAGCGGCTCCTTCGCGGTGGGGGCCGGCGGCGCCTGGCGCGGCGGTGCGCCGGCGGGCCGCGCGCCGTGCGGGCGCAGCGGGATGACTCGGGCTTCGTTCGGCGGCTGGTTGCTCACTTCTCCAGCCTAGGAATCACGGCCGCCGGGGGAAGGGCCCCGCGTTCCGCCCTGGGTGGAATCACCGCATCCTCAGGCCCCGGCCCGGCTGCGGGGCAGGGGCCGGAACGTGACATCCCCGTCATTTCGCCCATGGCAAAATCGGAGGGCATGGTGCGCCTCAAGCCGGGTACCCGCAACTCGGGAGTACCTATGCAGATGTCCGCCGTGACGTTCGTGGGAGAGGTAATGGAGACCGCCGTGATCCGGTCGAAGGCACAGGCCGCCGAGGAGAACGCCGAGGCCAGCGCGGGTGACGGAGCGCTGCCGGGCGTCGTGGACCCGCGGTCCGTGGCCCCGCGGGACGCGAGGCAGCTGTCCCGCCAGTTCTTCCAGCGCCTGACGGAACTCGAAGAGGGCACGCACGAGTACCAGTACGCGCGGAACACCCTGATCGAGATGAACATGTCGCTCGTGCGCTTCGCGGCCGGACGGTTCCGGGGCCGGGGCGACGACATGGAGGACATCGTCCAGACCGGCATGATCGGCCTGATCAAGGCCATCGACCGGTTCGAGCTCTCGCGCGAGGTCGAGTTCACCTCCTTCGCGCTGCCGTACATCGTCGGCGAGATCAAGCGGTTCTTCCGGGACACGACGTGGGCGGTGCACGTGCCCCGGCGGCTCCAGGAGCTGCGCGTGGAGCTGGCCAAGGCCCGCGAGGAGCTCGCCAGCCGCCTGGACCGCGAGCCGACGGTCGGTGAGCTGGCCACGCTGATGAACATCTCCGAGCGTGAGGTCGTGGAAGGGCAGATCGCGGCGAACGGGTACAACTCGTCGTCGCTGGACGCCGCTCTGACCGGCGACGGCCCGGAGGGCGGCGAGGCCGTCCTGGCCGACTTCATCGGAGTGGAGGAGGACGGGCTGCGGCTCGTCGAGGACTTCCACTCGCTGGCCCCGCTGATGGCGGAGCTGAGCGAGCGCGACCGGCAGATCATCCACATGCGGTTCGTGGAAGAGGCCACCCAGGCGGAGATCGGGGAGCGGCTCGGCTGCTCGCAGATGCACGTCTCCCGCCTGATCAAGCGGATCATCACACGGCTGCGCGAGGGCATGCTGGGCGAGCTGGGCTGCGCCTGACACTCTCGCCGACCCGCGGGTGCCGTCCCCCATGCGGGAGGAGGACGGCACCCGTTGCACGTCGTCCGGTTCCCACAGGCGTTCGGGGACGCGTAGGCGTTCGGCCGGGACGCGCCGGGACGCGCGGTTACTCAGAAGCACATGGCTCTCGGCGGCCGGGAGCGAGTCGTTCCGTCCGGGTGACGCATCTCACCCGGACCACTCATCGACCCCTCATCCGTTGGCGTCGCCGGAGAGCGGCAGAACGGCACGTACCCGCTTGCCCACCGGCACCCGTTCCACGCTGACCTGCTCCGCGAGCGCGTGGACGATCTCCAGGCCGTGCCGGCCGATGCGCTCGGGGTTGCGGGGGAAGATCCGGGGCAGTGCGGAGCTGCTGTCGTAGACCGACACCGTCACCGCCGTGTCGGTCCCGACGAGCTCCAGGATGTACGGACCGTTGCTGTGCCGGTCGGCGTTGGTGATCAGCTCGCTCACCACCAGCAGCACGGCGCCGTCGACGCGCTCGTCGATGCGCGCACACCACTCGGTCCTCAGCTGGTCGAGAAAGAGCGCTGCGAAGGACCTCGCCTCGGCGATGCATCCCTGCTCGCCGGTGTAGTGTGCCGCCCGCCACAGCGGTTCCACGGGCACGTCGAAACCAGTCGGTATCACTGCCCCGTCCAGGTGGTCGATCATTCGTTTCTCTCTGGGAAGCCGGACTGGCCGGACGCTCTGCACCAGTGCTCGTACCCCGAGCCGGGCTTCACAGTCCTCATGGATGCGGGCCCGGTCGCGGCACCGGGCATTGTCCCCCGTTCGCGGGGCACCCGGAAACCATCAGGACCGGCCGAGGGCGGCCGGGCCGGATCGCCGGAGGTGCGCGGTGGCCTGGTGGACGTGGCTGGTCGTGGTGATCGCGGCGCTCGCCGCCGTCGTGGCGGTGTCACTCGCCGTGCAGGCGGGGCGCCGGTCGGGGACCGTCATCGCGGTCCGGCGCCGGCCGGGCGGGAAGGACCTGCGATGAACGAGCTGCTTGCCGCACGCAGTCTGACGACCCTGCCGGTGGTCACCCTGGGCGGCGACGCCGTCGCACAGGTCAAGGACACCGTCTTCGACGCCGCCGGCGGCCGGATCACCGGTTTCACGCTGAGCGGGCGCGGCCTGCTCAGCGGCCCGCTGAAGCAGAGCCTGCCGTGGTCGGCGGTGCACTCCCTGGGCCCGTACGCGGTCATGGTCCGCGATGCCCTCGCTCTCCAGGACACCTCCGCGGTGGTGGCCCGCCGCGAGGCCCAGCAGGGCCGGGTGCTGCACGCGAAGGTGCTGACCGACGAGGGCGCCGAGGTGGGCACCGTGCTGGACGTGATCGTCGAGGGCGGAACCAGCGGGCGGGTCGTGGGGTTCCGGATCGCAGCGGGCAAGGCACTGGTGCAGGGGTCGCGACGCCGCCGGCACCGGGTGTACGTGCCACGCGGCGAGACGCTCGCCGTCTCGGGCCGCGCCCTGGTCATCCCGGCGGACGCCACCCGCTACGTCGCCGACGACCTGTCGGCCTTCGTCGCCCGGGTCGGCGCCTTCCGGGCCGGACGGGAGGAGTCGGCGTGATGATGCTGTTCTCCGAGGCACAAGGCCTGCCGGTGCTGACGCTGGCCGACGCGGAGGAAGTCGGCGCCCTGCGGTCGCTGACGGTCGACGCCGTGTCCGGTGTCGTCACACACGTCCGGGTGCGGGGCCGGCACTCCCGCAAGGAGACCGTGCTGCCCTGGGGTGCCCTGCACGCCATCGGCCCGGACGCGGTGCTGGTCCGCTCCACCGCCGCGCCGGCCGAGGTGCCCCCGCACCACGAGCTGCCGGGCCTGAGGATCCTCACCGAGACGGGCGACACGCTCGGCACGGTCCAGGACGTCGCGTTCGAACCCGGGACCGGCCGCGTCGAGGCGGTCGTCACCGCCCACGGCGACCTCCCGGCCGACCGGCTGCTCGGACTCGGCGACTACGCCCTGGTGGTCCGGGCCGCCTGAGCAGGCCGGGTCAGGAGGCCGGGGGCTGGTCCGTCGTACCGCCGCCGGTGTCGCCGCCGGTGTTGTTGTCGGGCGGGGGCGGCTGGGTGTCGGACGACGGTTCGTTCGTCGTCGGCCCCGACGTGTCCGTGTCGGAGGTCGTCGGCGGTTCACTCGTGGGCGGTTGCGACGACGTCGAGTCCGTCGGAGCCGTGGGTGTGGTGACGCTCGCCGACGGGGACGGCTTGTCGGGCTTGTGGGTCTTGTGATCCTTCTTGCCCGTGTCGCCCGCCTCGCGCTTGAACCACTCGCCGTCGGATTCACACATCACGAACGCGTCGACGGGCTCCGGAGCGGGCGTCACCATCACGACGTTCGACGACTTGTACCCCGGCCACGTGTGGCCGGTCGTCTTCGGCGCGCTCTGCTGGGCGACCGGCGGGGTCAGCGGGTTGCCGCACGCACACCGCACCCGGGGCACGCCCCGGTCGTCGACGAGGACGGCCGTGCCGGCCTGCAGGACGGCCTGGTAGCTGGTGGGGGCGCCGTTCTTGTAGCCGTGGTTGGTGACACGGGTGTCCATGCGCAGTTGCACCGGGGTGAGCGAACGCAGGTAGGCGGGCACTTCGGACGGCTGGATCCGGACGACCGAGGCGAAGGCGCTCTCCTTGTCCGGGGCGTCCTCGAAGTACGCGATCTGCTTCTCCACGTCACAGCTGGCGACGTTGCGGGTGCCGCCGTACAGGCCGGGCGCGTCGCCGTTCACACCCCGTACGGCGTTCTGCCGGGCCGACTCACCGGCCCCCGAGGGGGTGACGGGGGAGGCGGAGCTGTCCTCCTGGGCCGTCGAGTCGGTGAACTCGTCCGGGCCGGTGTCGGCCGCGGGCTGGAGGAACACCTCGCCACTGGCGGTGCTGGTGCCGCCGTCGGACGCGCCGGTGCCGCCGTTGTCGGGCCGCGAGAGCACCACGGCCAGGACCACCGCGGCCACCAACGCGGTGGCGACGATCGCGACCCGGGGCACGGACCCCCACCACGGGCGGCGGGGCTCCGGCTCCCTGCCGCCGCCGCTCGGCGGCTCCGAGGGCGGGCCGCCGCCGCCAGAGGGCGGCTGGGAGGGACCCGACAGCGGGCCCGAGGGAGGTCCTGTGGGACGGCCGGACGACGGTGGATCGACGCTCACGAGCTCTTCTCCCGCGTGGGTTCCCTGCGGCCTTCACACACCCGGAGACATTGATCCCGGTTGATGCCGCTTCTTCCACTACGAGTTCATTGTGTGCCCCGGTCCCGTGCGCCCCGCAAGCCGACGCGGACGGACCTCTCCGGCGGGCGTCCCGGGTGAGGCCTGCTTAGCGTGGCAGCGTGAGTTCGCGCACCCCCTCCGGTCAGGCACGCACCTCCGGCCAGCGGGCCGTCGCCCGCCACGGCTGGCTGCACGCCCTCGCCACGGTGCTCGGCGGGCTGCTCGCCATGGCGGTGGTCGCCGCGCTCGGCCTGTGGGCGGCCGGGGCCGCGGACCTTCCGGACGGATCCTTCGGCCCCGTCGTGGCGGCCACCCTGGTCACCTCCGTCGGCGGCACGGTGAAACTCGCCGGGAGCGCCGGTGATCTGGCCGAGACACAGGCGGGCCTGACGGTGATTCCGCTGTCGGTCACGCTCACCGGGGCGCTGATGCTCGCCTGGGGGTTCCTGCGGCCGCTGCGGCATCGCGCGGTCGCCGGCGCGGCGGAGCTGGCCGGCTGGGCCGGCCGGGTGGCGGCCCTGTGGCTGCTCGCCCTGATCGGCCTGACGCTCGCCGCCCGTCACACCTTCGACATCTCCCTCGGGGACGCCGCACTCGGCGAACTGGGCGACCTGTTCGGCGCGTCGCCGCAGATCGGCTTCACCACCGACGTCCCGCTGTCCGTCTTCGTCGGCGTGGTGTGGCTGGCCGGTGTGCTGGTGCTCGCGCTGCTGGTGTCGCGCGGGGCGCCGTTGCCCGCGGGCCTGCTCCGCTTCCAGGCGTCGGTGCGGCCGGCCGCGTACGCGATGGTCGCGCTGCTGCTGGCCTGCGTCGTCATCGGCGTGGTCGTCGGCCTGGTCGTCGCCGCGGCCAAGGGGCACGCGCGGGAGACGTTCGCGGTGATCCTGCTCGGCCTCCCCAACCTCGTGTGGCTGGCGTTCACGATCGGGCTCGGCGCCACCTGGAACGGCAGGGTGGAGGGGCCGTTCGGGCTCCCCATGCCGCATGTGCTCGACGAGGTGCTGCGCACCCCCGACGTGTCGGAGCTGAACCTGCGGACCCTCGCCGAGCACGACGGACGGGTGTGGTGGCTGCTGGTCGTCGACGTCGTGCTGCTGCTGGCCGCCGGGTTCGTGATGGCGGCCCGGTCACCGGCCCGGGTACGGGCCTGGCAGCACGCCGTGCACATGGCGGTCGCCCTGGGGCTCACCGTGTTCACGATCTGCCTCCTCGGGCGCATCTCCGCGCACTTCGGCCTGTCCGTGCTCGGCATCGGTGATCTGGGCGGCGGCCTCGGAGGCGACCTGTTCCTGCGGCCCAAGCTGTGGGGTGCCGTCGGCCTGGCCATTCCGTGGGGGCTCGCGGCCGGGTTCGTCGGGGCCCTGCTGGCGCGTCGCGTACGACGGCGGGGCGAGGTGGGCACCGGCGGCGAGGGCTGACCGAGAGTCGGCGAAACGCCCTACTGCCGCTCCATGAAGACCGGTTCGGCCCAGCGCGGCGGTGGCTTGGGCCGCTCCTCCCCCGCTCCCGGCAGCTGACGGTCCACCCGCGTGGGCGCCCTCGGGGCGTCGGATGTGCCACCGGTCGTCGCGGCGCGCAGGGCGGCCACGAAGGCGAGGCAGGACGGGTGGCGGTCGTCGGGGCTCTTGGCGAGGGCCTGCGCGAAGACGGCGTCCACCCGGGGGTCGACGTCGGGCCGGTCCTCGGTCAGCGGCGGCGGCTCGTCGTACTGGTGCGCCCAGAGCAGAGCCATGTCGTCGTCGCGGAGGAAAGGCGGATGACCGGCCAGGGTCTCGAAGACGACGCAGGCGAAGCCGTAGACGTCACAGCGGGCGTCGACCGGCTTGCCGGAGATCTGCTCGGGGGCGACGTAGTCGAGGGTGCCGACGAACTGGCCGACGGTGGTGAAGCCGGTCAGCGACAGCGACTTCTTCGTCAGGCCGAAGTCGGTGAGGTAGACGTGCTCGGGGTGGTCGCTGTCGGTGCCGCGGGCCACCAGGATGTTGCCGGGCTTGACGTCCCGGTGGACCAGTCCGTGGTCGTGGGCCGCGTCCAGCGCGGAGGCCACCTGCGCGGCGACGCGCAGGGCGGTGACGGGCGGCATGGGGCCCTCGCGGTCGAGGACGTGCCGCAGGTCGCTGCCGGGGACGTACCGCATGGCGATGTACAGCACGCCGTCCGTCTCGCCGGCCTCGAACACCGGCACGATGTGCGGGTGATCGATGGCCGCGGCGGCCCGTGACTCGTGGGTGAAGCGGCGGCGGAAGGTGTCGTTGCGGGCGAGTTCCGGGGCGAGGAGCTTGAGGGCCACGGTGCGTTCCAGGCGCAGGTCGCGGGCCCGGTACACGACGGCCATGCCGCCCCGCCCGATCTCCTGCTCGATCCGGTACCCGGCGATCTGCTGCCCGACCAGTTCGGAGGGGCGCCCGGAGAACAGGCTCGTCTCGCGGTTCAACGGCCGTCACCCTCGGGTGAGACGACCCGGGTGGGTTCGTGCCCCACGACCCGGGTGGGCGGCGCCGCAGCAGGACGATCCCTCTCGCCCCCGCTCTCGTCCTCTACATCGCCGGTGTCCTCCCGTTCCTCGGCGGCGACCACGCGCGTGGGTTCGGGGGCGCTCGGAGCCACGACCCGTGTGGGTTCGGGGGCGTCTGGTGCCACCACACGCGTGGGCTCCGGAGCGCCGGGGGCCACGACCCGCGTGGGCTCAGGAGCATCGGGTGCCACCACACGCGTGGGCTCTGGAGCACCGGAAGGCTCCACCCGCGGGGGCTCGGGAGCGTCCGGGGTGACCACCCGGGTGGCCTCCGGAGCGTCCGGGGCGACCACCCGGGTGGGCTCCGGGGACTCGGGCGACGCGACACCCGGCGGTTCCGGGGCCTCGGGCGGGGTCGCCGCCGACGGCGACGGAGAATCCGGGGGGACCACCCGCGTCGGCCCGGCGGGCGCTCCCTGGGGCCGCTGCGCAGCGGGGGCCGGGGCGCGGGCCTCCCGGGCCGGGGGCCGCTCGGCCGGGTCCTCGGGCGGTACCACCCGCGTAGCCGGACGCACCGGCGCCTCGGCCCGGTGGGACGCCGGTTCCGCTTCGGGTGTCCGGTCCGTGGCGTAGGTGTTCATCCGGGCGCCGTCGGCGTACACCCAGTGCCCGTGGGCGGAGTCGTAGAGCCACACGGACTCGCCGTCGACGACGACGCCGATCCGCATGCCGTGGGTGCGGGTGCGGAACGACTCGCGGTCGAGGCCCGCCGCGAGGTCCTCCACGGCGGAGCGGTAGCGCGCCAGGGCTTCCTGGGCCCGCCCCAGCAGCGGCCGCGGGTCCGCCGCACGGGTGAGGGGCCCGTCCGCGGCGGGCGGATCCTGGGGTACGGCGACCAGCCGACGGCCGTCGACCCAGGCCGACCAGCCGTTGAAGCACAGGACGTGCCCCCAGTCACCCTGCCGCTCCAGCAACTGCACCGGCAGCAGCGGATCGAGGTCCACGGTGGGCCGGGCCGGGTCGGGGGCCTCCCAGGCGGGCATCCCGTGCTGTGGGACGACGTGCGTGGGCCGGAAGCCGGGGGTCGTCATCGGCGCTCCCTACTTCCGCATGACGGCCGGTTCGTGCCGGCGCAGCAGCCGGGAGACGAGGAAGCCGAAGAGCGCCGACAGCACGACCAGCATCCCGACGTCCAGCAGCCACGTGCCCACCGAGTGCTCGAAGAGCGGGTCCTTCGTCAGGTCGTCGGGCACGATCCGGGCGAGCCCGACGGTGCCGGCCATCGCGGCCAGCGCCCAGCGCGCCGGCACCAGCCAGCCCAGTTGCTCGAGCCCGGGTGTGTCCGCCAGCTTCAGCAGGGCCCCGCAGAAGACGACCTGGACGATGGCGATGAGCACCAGCAGCGGCATCGTCACCTCTTCCTTGCGCACCAGGGCCGAGACGAGCAGGCCGAGCATCATCGCCGTGAACGCGAGCAGGGCGACTGCGACCGTGATCTCCACCAGGGGCGGCATCAGCACGCCCTCGCCGCCCGGGGCGTCGAGGTCCACCCCGAACAGGGCGACCAGGGTGAGCACCACCGCCTGGAGCACGGTGATGACGCCCAGGACGATGACCTTGGACATCAGGTACGCCGATCTGGACAGGCCCACCGCCCGTTCCCGCTGGTAGATCACGCGTTCCTTGACCAGTTCGCGCACGGCGTTGGCGGCTCCGGTCAGCACCGCGCCGACGCACAGGATGAGCAGCGCGTTCATCGCCGTGTCGAGGGTCAGTTTGCCGCCCGCCAGGGCGCGGGCCATCGCGCCCATCACGAACGGCAGGGCGATCATGATGATCAGGAAGGTGCGGTCGGCGCTCAACGCGGCGGCGTACCGGCGCACCAGGGTCCCGAGTTGGGCGCCGCGGCTGCGCGGCCGGGGCGGGGCGGTGATGACGACGGGTTCGGAGCGGGGGCGCTGGGGCTGGGCGGAGGCGTCGGCCACGTACCGTCCGTGGAAGGGCGAGGCGAGGTACTGCCCCGCCCAGTCCCGGTGCGTGTCCCGTTCGAAGGCCTCGAAGGCCTCCGGCCACTCCTCGAAGCCGAAGAAGGGCAGGGCGTCCTCGGGCGGCCCGTAGTAGGCGATCTTCCCGCCGGGGGCGAGGACCAGGAGCCGGTCGCACACGTCCAGGCTGAGCACGCTGTGGGTGACGACGATGACGGTCCGGCCGTCGTCGGCGAGGCCGCGCAGCATGTGCATCACCGAGCGGTCCATGCCGGGGTCGAGGCCGGAGGTCGGCTCGTCGAGGAACAGCAGTGACGGCTTCGTCAGCAGTTCCAGGGCCACGCTGACGCGCTTGCGCTGGCCGCCGGACAGGCTGTGCACGGGCTGGTCGGCGCGCTGTTCCAGGCCGAGTTCGCGGATGACCTCGTCGACCCGGGCGCGCCGTTCGGCCTTGGCGGTGTCCTGCGGGAAGCGCAGTTCGGCGGCGTAGGAGAGGGCTTTGCGGACGGTCAGCTGCGCGTGCAGGATGTCGTCCTGCGGCACCAGACCGATGCGCTGGCGCAGCTCGGCGTAGTCGCGGTAGAGGTCGCGGCCGTCGTAGAGGACGGTGCCGTGGTTCGCGGGCCGCTGGCCGGTGAGGGCGTTGAGGAGCGTGGACTTGCCGGCGCCGCTCGGGCCGACGACGGCCAGCAGGCACTTCTCCCCCACCGGGAAGGACACGTGGTCCAGCAGCGTCTTGCGGCCACGGTCCACGCTGACGGCGAGGTCCTGCACGTCGAGGGAGACCTCGCCGGTGTCGACGTATTCCTGGAGCTGGTCGCCGACGAGGCAGAACGCCGAGTGGCCGATGCCGACGATGTCGCCCTGACCGACGGGGGCGATGGTGACGGGGCTGCCGTTGAGGTACGTGCCGTTGTGGCTGCCCAGGTCGACGATCTCGTAGCTTCCGTCGGCCAGGGCGCGCAGTT
Source organism: [Streptosporangium] indianense (assembly GCF_021474405.1). Taxonomy (GTDB): domain Bacteria; phylum Actinomycetota; class Actinomycetes; order Streptomycetales; family Streptomycetaceae; genus Streptomyces; species Streptomyces indiaensis. Next base: position 169 of record NZ_JAKEIO010000104.1, on the reverse strand, counting down.
CGGCGTGCCGCCGGGAGACCGAGAGGTCGTCGACGACCAGGTCGTTGTCGCCGGCGCGGCCGATGCGGACGGTGCGGGTCGGCAACGGCCGTACGGTCGTGGGCTGCCGGTAGGTGCCGGTGTGGGCCGGCATGGAGACGGCGGAGGGGCGTTCCGGGCGGGGCGGGGC
>NZ_JAKEIO010000103.1 GCF_021474405.1 [Streptosporangium] indianense | reverse complement strand
GCTCTCGTGTCCGCCGAACCGGGCCCCCCTCCTCGTCCCACCGCACCGGACGAGCCCGAGACCGCACTGCTGCGACGGCTCCTGCACGCCTTGGAGGCACTGTGATCCGCGCGCGAAGACAGCGTGCCGAAAGGAGACAGCTCATGGCCGTCGAGACCGACGTCCAGGACGAACTGCGTCGGCTCCGCACCCGCATACCCCGACTGACAGGATCCCTCGCGGCCACCGTCGACGGACTCGTCCTCGCCCACGACGTGCCGGACACCGAGCCGGAGGGCCTCGCGGCGCTCACCGCCGCCGCCCTCGGAGTCGCCTATCGCATGACCGACGCGGCCGCCCGCGGTGACTTCCGCGAGCTGCTGGTGCGGGGCTCCAGAGGCTACGTCGCCACCTACGCCGCCGGAACGACCGCCGTCCTCACGCTCCTCGCCGAGGATCGGGTCAACGTCGGCCGGCTCCACCTCGAAGGCCGGCGCAGCGGCGCCCGGATCGCCGACCTGCTGGCCACGCGCGTCGGCCCCGGCACCGGCCGCCACGCCGAACGGCAGCCGCCCGAGGAGCACCTCGCCACGGCGACCCCGGCCACGGACCGCCCCATCGGCACCCTCCCGGTCCGCACGCCACAGCGGCCCACGCACCAGCCGCGCCCCCAGACGGGCCTCTGAGCCCGCCCACGAACCATCCGACCCACCGAAGTAGCAGACCCGAACGAAAGGAACCGAGCGCATGGCCAACACGGAGACCGCGCTGAAGGAATGCCTGAGCTCCATCGACGGAGCGACCGCCGTCGCCCTCGTCGACTACACCAGTGGCATGGCCCTCGGCACCCTCGGCGGAACCAAGGACTTTAACCTGGAAGTCGCCGCCGCGGGCAACACCGACGTCGTCCGCTCCAAATTGCGCACCATGGAGCTCCTGGGAATCAAGGAGGAGATCGAGGACATCCTCATCACCCTGAACACCCAGTACCACCTCATCCGCCTCCTGAAGGGCCGCGGAGGCAGTGGACTCTTCCTCTACCTGGTGCTCGACGGGAGCCGGGCCAACCTCGCGATGGCCCGGCACCAGCTTCGCCGCATCGAAGCCGATCTGGAGGTCTGAACCGGCACCACCGACGGGAGCCCTCCGCCACCCACCACGGGTAGCGGAGGGCCCCTCCACGTCGCGGGGCGACCGCGCCGGGGCGTCCGGCCGCGTCTACGGTGGGTGCCATGACGGCACCCCTGGACGTGCTCGTGGTCGGCGCGGGCCCCACCGGACTCGCACTCGCGCTGCAACTGCGCTCCTACGGGACCCAGTTCCGGATCGTGGACCGCTCGCTGGACCGCGCCCGGGAGTCACGCGCCCCGGCGATCCAGCCCCGCACCCTGGAGATGCTGTCCGCGTTCGGCGTGACGGACGAACTCGTCGACCGGGGCAACGCGGCGGTGGGGCTGCACCTGCACCTGCCCCGGCGGGTGCTGCACGTGCCGGTGTTCGACGTGGGCTGCGACGACACGCCGTACCCTTTCCTGCTCTTCCTCCCGCAGTCGGAGACGGAAGCGACCCTGACGGCTCATCTGGCCGCGCGGGACGTGACGGTGGAGCGGGGCACGGAACTGCTGCACGCCGAACGGGAGGGCGAGTACGTCACCTGCCGCCTCCGACACCGGGACGGCGCCGAGGAGACGATGCGGGCGCGCTACGTCGTCGGCTGCGACGGCGCGCACAGCACCGTGCGCTCCATGGCGGGCATCGGTTTCGAGGGACGCGCCTATCCGCAGACGTTCCTGTTGGCCGACCTGGAGGCCGATGGGATCGAACCGGGCGCCGCGCACACGTACATGACCGCGGCCGGGCTGCTCTTCTTCTTCCCGCTCGGCACGCCGGCCACCTGGCGGATGATCGCGATGCGCCCGCCGGGCGCACCCGGTGAGGAGGTGACACTGGACCTTCTCCAGCGGATCGCCGACGACTGGAGCCCCGACCAGGTGACCCTGCGCGACCCGGTCTGGATGACGAGCTTCCGCATCCACAACCGCGGCGCCACCCACTACCGCAGGGGACCGTTCTTCCTCGCCGGCGACGCGGCGCACATCCACAGCCCGGCCGGGGGACAGGGCATGAACACCGGCATCCAGGACGCCCTCAACCTGGGCTGGAAACTCGCCCACGTCTGCCGCGGCGCGGCACCGGCGGAACTGCTGGAGACGTACGAGGCGGAGCGCGCCCCGGTCGGACACGGCGTACGCCGTTTCACCGACCGTGCTTTCACCGCCGGTACGAGCAGCCACCCGGCCCTGCGGCTGGCCCGCACTCATCTCGCCCCGCTCGGCGCTCCGTTGCTCCTGCGCGCGACCGGCGCCCGGGCACGCCTGTTCCGCACGGTCTCCGAACTCGGCATCCACTACCGCCGCGGCCCCCTGTCCGTCACCGGGCCGCACCGCCCGCACCGGGGTCCACGCGCAGGCGACCGACTTCCCGACACCCCGGCCGGACTCCAGCGAGGCGTCGCCGGGCCCGGCTACCACCTGCTGCTCACCGGCCCCGGTCGGCGTCAACCGGAGGACATGCCCCCGGGCGTGCGACGCGACCTGCTGAGCGTGCGGCACATCGGCCCGCGAAGTCCCTGGCCGGGCATCACCCACGCCCTTGTACGGCCGGACGGGTACGTGGGTTATCTGGGCCGGGGCGCCGACCTCGCGGGCCTGCGCGCCTACCTCGACCGCTGGCTGCCGGCCCCCTGACACAGAGGGCCGGCGCCGGGCGGGCGAAGGGATCAACCGTGGTACGAGATGTACCCGTTGCGGTCCGGGTCGGAGCCGCTCTGCGTGTACGAGTGCACGTCGGCGCGGCTGCCCGACGGCTTGTACACGTAGATGGTGTCCTTGTCGTTGTTCCACATGAAGTTGCAGTTGTCGCGGTAGACGACGTTGTTCGCGTCGGAGTCGGACCCGTTGCCGCCGCGCAGCTTCACGTAGTCACCCGGCTGGAGGCTGTGGCTCGCGGTGAAGGTGAACTTGTTGCCCGTGGCGTCCTTCACGACGTACCCCTTGAGGTTCACCGTCGTGGAGCGCGAGTAGTTCTTGATGGTCAGGTACTCGTCCTTGGTGTTCCCCCCGGAGCATCGGTTGGAGTCGCTGCCGGGAGCGTCGTACTGGATCCCGCGGATCTTCAGCGCGGAGTCGTACTCGGCGGCCTGGGCCGGGACCGCGGACAGGGCGGTCAGGGCCCCGGCGGCGAGGGCCGTGGTGGTGACAAGGCGTATGCGCATGGACGTTCGTCCCCCCTGCATGGCCTTCAGGTGAAGGCGATGTGTTCGTTCGGTGAAGCATCCGGATCGTACACGCTTCAAGTACGCGAAAGGGCGGGTCCGGTGACATTGCACCGAACCCGCCCCGCGGCAGGTAGGACGTGAGGTGTGAAGCGTCAGGCGCCGCTGGCCCGCAGCATGTCCTCGCGCTCGACGATCTTCACGCGCTCGCGGCCCTCGGGCTCACCCAGAGCCTTCTCCGCGGCGTCCAGTTTGTACCAGCCCTCCCAGGTGGTGAAGCGGATGTCGCGCTCGGCGAGGAACGCGTCCACCGCCTCCGGGGCGGGAGCCGCGGGCGTGTGCAGCCGGTCGTTGCGGTAGTCGTCCAGCAGGTTGGCCACCGTCTCGTTGGCGTCGCCCTTGGTGTGCCCGATGAGGCCGATGGGTCCGCGCCGGATCCAGCCGGTGACGTACGTGGACTGCAGGTGCTCGCCCGACTCCTGCACGACCCGGCCGCCCTCGTCCGGAACGGTGCCGGAGTCAAGGTCCCAGGGCAACTTGGGGAGTTTGTCGGACAGGTAGCCCACCGCCCGGTACACGGCGCCGACGTCCCAGGTGTGGAACGTTCCGGTGCCCTTGACGTTGCCGGTGCCGTCGAGCTCCGTGCGCTCGGTGCGCAGACCCACGACCTTGCCGTCCTCGCCGAGGACCTCGACCGGCGACTCGAAGAAGTGCAGGAAGAGCTTGTGGGGCCGGTCGCCGACGTCGCGGATCGCCCAGTTCTCCAGGGTCTTGGCGACCATGTCGGCCTGCTTGTTGCCGCGCCGCGTGGCGATCGAGCCCTCGTCGTAGTCGATGTCCTCGGGGTCGACGATGACCTCGATGGTGGGGGAGTGGTCCAGCTCCCGCAGCTCCATCGGACTGAACTTCGCCTGCGCCGGGCCGCGGCGGCCGAACACGTGGATCTCCTTGGCCCGGTTGGCCTTCAGACCCTCGTAGACGTTCGCCGGTATCTCCGTCGGCAGCAGCTCGTCCGCCGTCTTGGCCAGGACGCGCGCGATGTCGAGCGCGACGTTGCCGACGCCGAGCACGGCGACCTTCTCCGCCTCCAGCGGCCAGGTGCGCGGCACGTCCGGGTGGCCGTCGTACCAGGAGACGAAGTCCGCGGCGCCGTAGGAGCCGTCGAGGTCGATGCCCGGCAGGGAGAGCGCCCGGTCGGCCGTCGCGCCGGTGGCGAAGATCACGCCGTCGTAGAACGCGCGCAGGTCGTCCAGGCCGATGTCGGTGCCGTAGTCCACGTTGCCGAAGAGACGGATCTGCGGCTTGTCGAGCACCTGGTGCAGGGCGGTGATGATGCCCTTGATCCGCGGGTGGTCGGGGGCGACGCCGTAGCGGATCAGCCCGAACGGCGCCGGCATCCGCTCGAAGATGTCGATGGACACACCGGGTTCGGCGGCCACCTCGGACTTGAGCAGGGCGTCGGCGGCGTAGATCCCGGCGGGGCCGGATCCGACGATGGCGACCCGCAGGGGGCGGGGCATGGTCAGGTTCCCTTCGAGCGGCGACAAGCGATCTCTGGGGAAGCCTAAACTAAGGCATGCCTAACCCGGTACGAGGGTCCGGTCTATGAGCTCATAAGGCTACTTTATGGGAAGCCCCCGGTGAGCTTATGGCAGGGGCTGCTCCGCCCAGATCACCTTCCCGTCGGGCAGGTAGCGCGTCCCCCAGCGTTCCGCGAGCTGCGCGACGAGGAAGAGACCGCGTCCGCCCTCGTCCGTCATCGTCGCGTACCGCAGGTGCGGTGAGGTGCTGCTGTGGTCGAACACCTCGCAGATCAGGTTGCGGTCACGCAGCACCCGGACGCGTATGGGACCGCCGCCGTACCGGAGCGCGTTGGTGACCAGCTCGCTCAGGATCAGCTCCGTGCTGAATGTCAGCTCCTCCAGGCCCCACTCGGCCAGCTGCCGGCTGACCGTCGCCCGCACCTCGCCGACCGCGGCGGGATCGGCCGGCACCGGCCACTCGGCGACCGAGTCGGCGGCCAGCGCCCGGGTCCGCGCGACGATCAGCGCGATGTCGTCGCTGGAACGGGCCGTCAGCTGCGAGTCGAGCACGACCCGGCACGTGTCCTCCGGCGACTGCCCGGCCCGGCCGAGCGCCTCGCGCAGCACCTCCAGGCCGACGTCGATGTCCCGCTCCCGGTCCTCGACCAGTCCGTCGGTGTAGAGGACGAGCCGGCTGCCCTCCGCCAGTTCCAGCTCCGCCGTCTCGAACGGCAGGCCGCCCAGGCCCAGCGGGGGACCGGCGGGCACCTCGGGGAACTCCACGCTGCCGTCGGGGTGGACCAGGGCGGGCGGGGGGTGCCCGGCCCGCGCGACGGTGCAGCGCCGGGAGACCGGGTCGTACACGGCGTACAGACAGGTAGCACCGGTGACCGGGGCGCTGCCGTCCTCCTCCGTCTCGTCCTGGTCGATACGGCCCACCAACTCGTCCAGGAGAGCGATGAGTTCCTCGGGCGGCAGGTCGAGGGCGGAGAAGTTGTGCACCGCCGTACGCAGCCGGCCCATCGTGGCCGCCGCGTGCAGCCCGTGTCCGACGACGTCTCCGACCACGAGCGCCACCCTGGCGCCCGACAGCGGCAGTACGTCGAACCAATCGCCGCCCACCCCGGCCTGCGCGGGCAGATAGCGGTAGGCGATCTCCAGGGCCCCCTGCTCGGGCAGGTTCCGGGGCAGCAGGCTGCGCTGGAGCGTCACCGCCATGCTGTGCTCGCGGGTGTAGCGGCGCGCGTTGTCGATGGAGACGGCGGCCCGCGCCACCAGCTCCTCCGCCAAGGCCAGCTCGTCCGCGTCGAAGGGCTCCTGCTTCTCGCAGCGCCAGAAGCTGACCACGCCGAGCACCAGGGCGCCCGCCCGCAGCGGCACGGTGATCAGCGAGTGGATGCCGTACGCGACGATCCGCGCCGAGCGCTCCAGGTCCTGCGCCTGCCAGCCGGCGGCCTCGCCCAGCCGGGGCTCCAGGACGGGGACGCCCGTGGCGAGACTGCGGCCCTGCGGGGAGGATTCGACGAACCTGATCCGCTCGCCGGTCGGGTACAGCGGCGCGTCCTTGCGGATCCCGCTCACCGCCGTCCGGCTGAGCGTCGCCGCCGCGTTCGGCTGTCCGCCGCCCAGTACGGCGTCGAACAGGTCCACGGTGACGAAGTCGGCGAACCGGGGCACGGCCAGCTCGGTGAGCTCCTCGGCCGTGCGGGTCACGTCCAGGCTGGTCCCGATGCCCACCCCGGCGTCGTACAGCATGTTGAGCCGCTCCCGCGCGGTCTCGGCCCGCCCGGACAGGGCCCGCAGCTCGGTGGAGTCGCGCAGGGTGGCGACGCTGCCGGGCGGGACACCCGCACGGTCCGTGGTCCGCTGGTTGAGGGCCAGGAGCCGGTCCCCGACCAGGTGCACCTCGTCGGTGGCGACCCGCCCCGAGGCGAGCAGGTCGGCGATGCCCGGGTCGAGACCCAGACTCAGGACGTGCCGGCCTTCCGCGTCGGCGGGCAGTCCCAGCAGGCGGTGCGCCTCGTCGTTGGCGAGCAGCAGGGTGCCCCCGTCGTCGACGATGAGCACGCCCTCGCGCACGGCGTGCAGCACGGCGTCGTGGTGTTCGTACATCCGGGTCATCTCGTGCGGGCCGAGACCGTGGGTCTGGCGCAGCAGCCGCCGGCTCACCAGCGCGGCACCCGCCGTCGCCAGCGCGAGCGCCGCGGCGGCGGCCGCGAGCACGAGCGGCAGCTGGCGGTCGGCGGTCCCGCCGACGTTCTCGGTGGTGATCCCCGCCGACACCAGGCCCACGACCTTGCCGTTCGAGTCCTTGACCGGAACGACGGCCTGGACGAGCCGGCCGAGGGTGCCGTCGATCTCCTCGGTGAAGGACTTGCCGGCGAGCGCCGGGGCGGTCGTACCGACGAACTTCTTTCCGATGCGGTCGGGCTTGGGGTGGGTGTAGCGGATCCCGTCGGTGTTCATGACGACGACGAAGTCGACCTTGGACCGCTCACGGGCCGCTTCGGCGCGCGGCTGGAGCACGACGGTGGGGTCAGGGCTCCGCAGCGCTTCGACGGTGCCCGGGGCGTTGGCGAAGGTCTCCGCGACTGCGAGTGAACGGTTGCGGGCCTCTTGCGTGGTGTCGTGCCGCACCTGCAGCACCAACGCCACGACGGCCGCCACGACGAGCAGCAGTACGATCACCACGACGAGCAGGAACACCTGGCCGGCGACGCTGCGTCCGCCCAGCACCGACCGCAGCCCCGCCACCGGTTGCCACCGCGACGGGCCCGCCTCCCGCCGCTGCCGTGCCGACGGAGCAGCGCCGGGCCGCAGGGGCGATCGAGTCGCGGATCGACCCAGGAGTCGGACCATGTGCCATGTCTACACTGCCGTGCCCCGCGAGGCGAGGGGCATCACCCATGGTGACAGGGGGTCCTCACCGTTTCGTCACGTCTGAGGGCCTGCGCGGGCTCCCCGCCCACCGGACACCGTACGACGCAGTCAGGCGCCCAGCGACCGGGCCAGCTCGTTCGTCGCCCGGGCGATCTCGCGGTCCTCGTCCACCATCAGCCGGCCGAGCTCGCCGCGCCGGGCCCGCACGGCCTGGCGGGCCGCGCGTTCCCACACCACCGGGTTCTCCCGGTGGTTCAGCAGCTTCGGGTAGACGGCGGCGGTGCTCTCCCACTGCCGCGCGTCGGCGATGCTCTTGAGCAGCCGGATGATCTGGGCGCGGCAGGTCACCTGTGGCAGCTTGGCCAGCTCCCACAGGAACGGCACCGTGGCCGCGGTCGCCTGCTCCACGACGAAGCCGAACTGGCAGATCCGTTTCCGCAAGTCCTCGAGAGCGCAGCGGGCCGTGTCGGCATCACCGCCGGCGATGCCCTTGAGGAGGACGGGGATGGCCGCCGCCGAGCCGGTGGAGTCCTGGATGTCGCCCCACGGCACGCGGTCCAGTGCCGTGAGCGGCGTGTTCCGGGCCACCTGGGTGGGGGCGTCGGGGCGCTGGGGGCGCTCGCTGCTCGGGTGTTCCGTCGAAGCGCTGCGCATGGCGAGGGGCCTTTCCGCGGCAGTGGTGTCAGATGGGTGGGCATGGGGTGGCCGACCGGGTGGCCAGTCGGGCCCAGACCGTCTTGCCCGCCGGGGGACTGGGAGTCCAGCCCCACTCCTCCGACAGGGCGTCGACGATGCACAGCCCCCGGCCGTGCTCCTCCAGGGCGGCGCCGGTCGGCGCGAACACGGGCGGGTGGTCGTCGGGGTCGGAGACGGTGACCAGCAAGTGGCCGGGGTCCAGGCGGAATCCGAGCCGGATCTCCGGCGCAGCCGGGCTCCTCGGCACCGCGTGCGTCGCGGCGTTGGCGGTGAGCTCGGTGATGACGAGGGTCGCGTCGTCGCAGCGGTGGTCCAGCGACCAGCCGTGCAGCGTGTCGCGGGTGAACGACCGGGCCCGGGCGAACCCTTCCCGGCTGCACTCGACCCGCAGGGCGGCCGAGGCGGACAGGGACCCCGAGAACTGCGGGAGTGTCGTCGGCACCAAGGGCGGGATCCCGAACGGCGAGGCCGTGGGCCGGCCGGACGGCGCGGCCCGCTCCGTCCAGGGGGCGCCCGCGTGTGCCGCGGCCCCACTCGACGGCCGGAGCACGTGCTGCGCAGGTGATGACACGGCATCTCCCCGATGCGACGTCAGAACGGGGCGCCAGCACGGGGGTTGACGCCGCAGCTATTATCCACGCTGAAGGCGCTCGCGTGCAATTGCACGAGAAATTGCGTGAAAATCCAGCCGTTGAGGGTACGCAAGCGGGGGCGAGTGCGGCCGAAGGGACGCGGCCGCACTCGGCCGAACGGCCGGGCACACCGTGCGCGGCGGGGAACGAGAACAGCAAGGAGACTGCGGTGCCACCAGTGCGGAACGGAGTGCAGGCCAGCTCGTTGGAAGCCTGCTGGATCAAGAGCCGGCACAGCAACGCCGAGGGCAACTGCGTCGAAGTCGCCCCCCTCGTGGACGGCGGGATCGCTGTGCGCAACTCCCGTGACCCCGACGGACCCGCCCTCGTGTACACGTCGGCGGAGGTGGCGGCCTTCCTGGCCGGCGCGAAGGACGGCGAGTTCGACCATCTGCTCTGAGAGGGCAGTGGCATGTCGCGTGCGCTCGGCACCCCTGGGGAGAAGCGGAGCCCAACTCCCTACTTCTGCGGGGGTGCTGCGGGCCGATGCGTGAAGACCCGGTGAAGTGCGATAGTGTTAGTCGCCCTTGTGCCGGTCTGCTGGGAGTCAGGATGTCCGCCGCGTCGCATCGCATCTCCCGTCTGGAACCCTACCTGGACCGGTCCGAGCCGGCGCCGACTCTGCTGAAGATGCTGGTCGGTGTACAGCTCGCCGGCTTCCGCGAGGACGCCGGGCTCGCCCAGGACCAGGCGGCGCGCGCTGTCGGGTTCAGTGCCGCGAAGTTGTCCCGCATCGAGTCCGGCAAGGGCCGCCGCCCGCCGACGGAGAACGACGTCCGGGCGCTGCTGGAGCTGTACGGCACCGACGACTACGAGGTCTCGGTGCTGCTCAAGCTGCTGCAGCGCGCGGGGGAGCCGGGCTGGTGGCAGCGGTACGACAAGCGGCTGATGCCCGAGTGGTTCGACCGGCTGGTCGGACTGCAGGAGGCCGCCGCCACCATCCGTACCTTCGAGATCCAGTACGTGCCCGGCCTGTTGCAGACCGCGGCCTACACCAGGGCCGTGGTGGAGCGTGGTCTGCCGAACGCACCGGCCGCCGAGGTGCAGCGCCGTGTCGAACTGCGCATGCACCGGGCCCGGTTGCTGTCGCGGACCGATGCCCCGCAGCTGTGGGCGGTCATCGACGAATCCGTGCTGCTGCGCGTCCTGGGCAGTACCGAGGTGATGCGGGAGCAGCTCGCGCACCTCGCCGACATGGCCGAACGACCCAATGTGACGCTGCAGATCGTGCCGCTGAGCGTCACCAACGCCTCGGCGCCGGCCATCCCGATCACGTATCTGCGCTTCGGCGGACTCGACCTGCCCGACGTGGTCTACCTGGAGCACATCAAGAGCGCGAACTTCCTCGAGGACCGCGACGAGACCGAGGAGTACCGGATCGCGCTGGACCGTCTCGCGGACGAGGCGCTCAAGCCCCGTGACTCGCTGGAACTGCTGCGCCAGACCATGGAGCAGCGCTACCCGTGACAGGAGAATGCCCCGTGCGGGACGGTTCGTCCCGCACGAGGCATCGCGTCACTATTGCAGGGGGATCCGCCCGACTCCGCCGAACTCGATCCACTCGTGCGTGAGCTGACGGGGCGCCACCTCCGTGTCCGGACGCCAGGTGGACACCTCCACCAGGCCCGGCTCGAGGATCTCCAGGCCCTCGAAGTACGTCTCCACGTCCTTCGGCTCCCGCACGCGGCCCCAGTGGCCCTGGGTCGCCTGGTCCATGAAGTCCGTGACGAAGGCGCGGACCTCGGGGTCCTCGCTGACCAGCTGGCACATCACCATGAAGCTGCCGGGCGCGAGCCGTTCCCGCACCCGGCGGGCCACCGCGAGCGGTCCGTCGGTGTCGCTGTCCGGGATGCAGTGGAACACCGAGTTGAAGAGCACACACACCGGCTCGTCGAAGTCGATGAGCCGCTTGGTGTCCGCGTGGCCGAAGATCAGGTCGGTCTCGCGCATGTCCGCGTGGATGACGGCCGTGCGCTCATCCTGCTCCAGCAGCGCCCGGCCGTGGACCAGCACCATCGGGTCGTTGTCGACGTAGACGACATGGGCCGTGGGGTCGATGCGCTGCGCGACCTGGTGGACGTTGTCCTGCGTCGGCAGACCGGATCCGTGGTCCAGGTACTGCCGGATGCCGTACTCCTCGGAGAGGGTCTTCACGACCCGCTGCAGGAAGCGCCGGTTGTTCAGGGCCAGGCGGCGCGTGCTGGGCACGACCTTGTCGAGCTCCTCGCACGCCGCGCGGTCGGCCGCGTAGTTGTCCTTGCCGCCCAGGTAGTGGTCGTACATGCGCGCTGCCGTCGGCACGGACGCGTCGATCTCGGTGGACAGCTGCTTCTCGGAGTGCATCGTTCCCCCTGCAAGGTGCCGCGCCAACGGACTGGCTGGACGGGAAATACATCCTAGGGAGCGGGAGTTGGGCGGTGCCAGCCCGTCGGCGAAGGTCCCCACGATCGAACGACAAGATGATCGCCGGACGCGCCGCGTATGTACCTTGAGTAACCGTCCGCGCGCTTTGTGTCATGCGTGGCCGGGTGGGTACCCGCGGTCCACGATGTCGTCTTCTGCGGGAGGTGGGCCGTGGACACGTCGGCAGACCGGATCGCGGACGTCTGGGGCTCGCGCACGCCGTACGAGCCCGGCACGCCCTGGCCGTCCCGGACCGACACGCACCTCACGGCGGGGCTCGGCGAGCAGGACGTGGAGCGGTGGGTGCAGGCCGCCTCCCTGCTGCACTCCAACGGCGACGCGATGGACATCGCGGTGCGCGAGGGCCGCATGGTGGGTGTGCGGGGCCGGGCCGCCGACCGGGTGAACCGCGGGCGCCTGGGCCCCAAGGACCTGTACGGCTGGCAGGCCAACGCCTCCCCGGACCGGCTCACCCGGCCCCTGGTCCGCGAGGACGGCCGGCTGGTGGAGTGCGACTGGGACACGGCCATGGACCGGATCACCACCCGGACCCGGCACCTGCTGGACGACAAGGGCCCGGGCTCGATCGGCTTCTACACCACAGGTCAGCTGTTCCTCGAGGAGTACTACACCCTGGCCGTCCTCGCCCGTGCCGGCATCGGCACCAACCACCTGGACGGCAACACCCGGCTGTGCACGGCGACGGCCGCCGAGGCCCTGAAGGAGACGTTCGGCTGCGACGGACAGCCCGGCTCCTACGAGGACATCGACCACGCCGACACCGTCGCCCTGTTCGGGCACAACATGGCCGAGACCCAGACGGTCCTGTGGATGCGCCTGCTGGACCGCCTGGAGGGCGCCGCCCCGCCCAGACTGGTGTGCGTGGACCCGCGCCACACCCCGGTCGCCCGGCGGGCCGACGTGCACCTGGCGCCGCGGGCGGGCACGAACGTCGCGCTGCTCAACGCACTGCTGCACGAGATCATCCGCACCGGCCGCACCGACCGGGCCTACATCGACGCGCACACCGTCGGCTTCGACGAACTCGCCGCCATGGTGGAGAAGTGCACACCCGGTTGGGCGGCCGGGATCTGCGACGTCCCGGCGGCGCAGATCGAGCGGGCGGCGGAGATCCTCGGCGGCGCCGAGCTACTGCTGTCCACCGTCCTCCAGGGCGTCTACCAGTCCCACCAGGCCACCGCGGCCGCCGTCCAGGTCAACAACCTGCACCTGATCCGCGGCATGCTGGGCCGCCCCGGCTGCGGACTGCTCCAGATGAACGGCCAGCCCAGCGCCGAGAACACCCGCGAGAGCGGCGCGGACGGCGACCTGCCGGGCTTCCGCAACTGGCAGAACGAGGAGCACGTGGCCGAACTGGCCGCCGTGTGGAACGTGAAGCCGGAGACCATCCCGCACTACGCCCCGCCCACCCACGCGATGCAGATCTTCCGGTACGCCGAGCAGGGCTCGATCGGCCTGCTGTGGATCACCGGGACCAACCCGGTCGTGTCCCTGCCCGAGCTGTCCCGCATCCGCTCCATCGTCGCTCAGGAGCGCCTGTTCGTGATCGTCCAGGACCTGTTCCTCACCGAGACCGCCCAGCTCGCCGACGTGGTGCTGCCCGCCGCGACCTGGGGCGAGAAGACGGGCACGCTCACCAACGCCGACCGCACCGTGCACCTCGCGGAGAAGGCCGTCGAACCGCCCGGCGAAGCCCGCCCGGACCTGGACATCCTCCTCGACTTCGCTGCCCGGATGGACTTCCGCGACAAGGACGACGGGCCGCTGATCACCTGGCACGACCCCGAGTCGGCGTTCGCCGCGTGGCAGCGGTGCAGCGCGGGCCGCCCCTGCGGCTACACCGGCCTGAGCTACGACCGGCTGCGCGGCGGCAGCGGCATCCAGTGGCCCTGCACCGACGAGGCCCCCGACGGCACCGCACGCCTCTACACCGACGGGATCGATTTCGCCCACCCGGACGTCTGCGAGAGCTACGGCCGGGACCTGGTCACCGGCGCGAGCGTGGAGCCCGTCGAGTACCGGTCCCTCAACCCGGACGGCAAGGCGGTCCTCAAAGCCGCCGAGTACCTGCCGCCCCACGAGGACACCTCCCCCGGCCATCCCCTCCAGCTCATCACTGGCCGCACGGTGTACCACTTCCACACCCGGACGAAGACCGCCCGCGCCCCCGAGCTGAACGCCGCCGCGCCGGACGTCTGGGCGGAGATGTCGCCCGCCGAGGCCTCCGCCCAGGGCCTCGCAGACGGCGATCTGGTGCAGATCACGACCCCGCGCGGGGCGGTCCGGGCCCGGCTGCGCACCACCGCGATCCGCGACGGCATGGTGTTCCTGCCCTTCCACTACGGCTACTGGGACACCCCGGCGGGCCACCGCCCGCCCGACGACGGCCCGGGGCGCGCCGCCAACGAGACCACCGTCACCGACTGGGACCCGGTCTCCAAGCAGCCCCTGTTCAAGACCGGCGCGGCGCGCCCTCGTGAGCCGTCGCCCGACCGATACCGCGGCGCGGACCGACACGGCGGGGAGCGGATCATGAGCGGCATCGGCATCACCCTGCGACTCCTGCACGACGGCGAACGCGACTTGGAACAGGACCTGCTGGCCGCCGCCGCACGACACCGCACCGACCACGAGTTCCACCACGTCGCCCTCGACATCGCCCGCTGGTCCCGGGAACACGCCACCCGCCTCGCCGACGCGGGCCGCGACCACGGCCTCGACCTGTCCGGCCCGCGCGACCACCCGTCGCCCGGGGCGCTCGCCGTGCTCCGGGAGAGGGCCTCCGAAACGCTCGGCCGGCGCCCCGACACCGGACTGCTCCTGCTGCACGACCTGCGGGACCTGCACCTGGCGGCCGCACGCAACTCGCTCCACTGGGAGATGCTCGCCCAGGCGGCGCAGGCCACCCGGGACGAGCGGCTCCTGACGCTGGCCGGCGACTGCCACCCGCAGACGCTCCGGCAGCTCCGCTGGACCAACACCATGGTCAAGATCCTGGCGCCGCAGTTGCTGACCAGCGTCTGAGCGGGCCGGTCACCTCCGCTGCGCGGCGATCATGGCCCCGCACCAGTGGTAGCTGTCCTTCGGCGTCCGCTGCTGCGTGGCGTAGTCGACGCGGACGATCCCGAAGCGCTTGTCGTATCCGAAGGCCCACTCGACGTTGTCGAGCCCGAACCCGAAGCCGGGCGGAAAACTCGGAAAGTCGGTCATGCGCTCCACCACGCCCGGGGCCCGGGGCCGCCGCTGCGAAACCGCTAATCTGGACATACGAGGATGGATCACGAGTCGGAGGGTGTGCCCGCAACCGCTGTTCTCACGGCCCCGGCTGCTTTCCCAGGAGAAACCCATGGGCGACTATTACGACCTCGGCACCTACCGCCGTCCCGTCACCACGCCCTCCGCCGCCGCCCAACTCTGGTTCGACCGGGGTTTGATGTGGACGTACGCGTTCCACCACGAGGAAGCCGTCGCCTGCTTCGAAAGGGCGGTCGAGGCCGACCCGGACTGCGCGATGGCCTATTGGGGTATCGCCTACGCGCTCGGCCCGAACTACAACAAGCCCTGGGAATTCTTCGACGGCGCGGAACTCGTGGAAACGGTCCAGCGCACGCACACCGCCGTGGAAAGGGCCCATGAGAAGGCCGCCCGCGCCACCCCGGTCGAGCGGGCCCTCATCGGCGCGCTGCGAGCCCGCTACCCGCAGGCACAGGCCGTCGAGGACTGCTCGGTGTGGAACGAGCCCTACGCGGACGCGATGCGCGCCGTCTACGAACTGGCGCCCGGCGACCCGGACATCGCCACCCTGCACGCCGACGCCGCGATGAACCTCACCCCCTGGCAGCTGTGGGACCTCAAGACCGGCCGGCCGGCCGAGGGCGCCCGGACCACCGAGGCCCGGGCCGTACTGGAAGGCGCACTCGCCACCGACACCGGCTTCCGGCATCCCGGCGTCCTGCACCTGTACATCCACCTGATGGAGATGTCCCCGACGCCGGAGCAGGCCCTCACCGTCGCCGACCGCCTGCGCGGTCTCGTACCCGACGCCGGGCACCTGCTGCACATGCCCTCACATCTGGACGTCCTGTGCGGCGACTACCGCCAGGTCGTCTCCGCCAACAGCGACGCGATCGCCGCCGACGAGAAGTACCACCGGCAGGCCGGCGCGATGAACTTCTACACCCTCTACCGGGCGCACAACCACCACTTCAAGATCTACGGCGCGATGTTCCTCGGTCAGGCACAGGTCGCCCTCGATGCCGCCGCCCAGCTGGAAGCCGCCATCCCCGAAGACCTGCTCCGTGTCCAGAGCCCCCCGATGGCCGACTGGCTGGAGGCCTTCCTGGCCATGCGGGTCCACGTCCTCATCCGCTTCGGCCGCTGGACCGAGATCCTGGAACTGCCCGCCCCGGCCGACCCGGAGCTGTACGCGACGACCGTCGCCATGCGGCACTACGCCCGGGGCGTCGCCCTCTCCGCCACAGGTGAGGTCGACCGGGCCGAGACCGAACGCGACCTCTTCCGCGAGGCGGTGGGCCGGGTGCCCGAGACCAGGATGCTGTTCAACAACACCTGCCACGACATCCTCGCCATCGCCTCCGCCATGCTGGACGGCGAACTCGCCTACCGCAGGGGCGAGTACGACGTCGCCTTCGCGGCCCTGGAGCGCTCCATCCTGCTGGACGACAACCTGCCCTACGACGAGCCCTGGGGCTGGATGCAGCCCACCCGCCACGCCTACGGCGCGCTGCTGCTGGAGCAGGGACGCGTCGCGGAGGCCGAGGCCGTCTACCGTGCCGACCTCGGCCTCGACGACACCCTGCCCCGGCCCCTCCAGCACCCGAACAACGTCTGGGCGCTGCACGGCTTCCACGAGTGCCTGCTGCGGACCGGCAAGACCGGCGAGGCGGCCATCGTGGCCCACCAGCTCAAGCTCGCGACCGCGCTCGCTGACGTGCCCGTCGAGGCGTCCTGCTTCTGCCGCCTGGACACCACGGCCCTTTCCGCGGCGGCGAGCGACGGGTGCTGTCACTGACCCGGCGGTGAGGGACATCAGCAGCTCCGGCGTCAGCCTGTGGCGCTCGGCGTGCGCCGGCAGAGCCTCCGCGTCCTCGGCGGGGCTGACGCCGTGGCCCGAGGCTCTCATGGACCGATGCCCGCCCGGCACGTTTGAGCTGCCGCTTCGCGGTCACTCGCTGTGGTGACCCCGTAGTCGGATACGACATGGAGTGAACGAATCGTGGCTGGTGACCAGAAGGGCAAGGCCAAGGCCGAGCAGGCCAAGGGCAAGGCCAAGGAGACGATCGGCCGTGCGGTGGGCAACGAGCGCCTGATCGCCGAGGGCAAGGCGGAGCAGTCGAAGGGCGATGCCCGCCAGGCCAAGGAGAAGACCAAGGACGTCTTCAAGCACTGAGGGATCCGAGATCCCGTGGCGGTGCCGCGTCCCCATGGCGGACGCGGCACACGACCACGGCGGTGAGCCGGTCCCAGGAGATCGGACCCGCATGCCGCGAGTCCCAGCTCGTCTCACGGTGATCACCCAGAACGTACACATGCCGAGCGGGCACCACCCCCGCTCCGCCGTCCGCCACCGGCACGGGCTCTCCCGGAAGTGCGGCCACCCGTTTGATCATGCACGTCGGTATCGCCCGACCTGCGGCGTCCGGCGGTCTCAGCCGGATCGCGACCACCGTCCCGCGACGCACCATCGTCCGCGCCATCCTCGCTCTGGGCATCCCGCCGGCCGTGCCGGCAGGCAGCCTGACGGCCAGCAGCCGGTCCCCGTCCCGGTAGGTCGGCCGCATGCTCCCCCCGCTGACCTCCAGCAGCACGCACGACGTGCGCAGGGCCGCCGCCGTCAGCCCCGCGGCGACCACGACGGCGCCGACCGGCATCACGGGCGCACCCCCTCCGCTTCCGGCTCGTCCCGGTAGCCGCTCGACTGAAGCGTGAACAGCCGGTGGTACGTGCCGGCCCGGGCGAGGAGCCCGCGGTGGTCGCCGAGTTCGGCCACCCGCCCGCCCTCCAGGACCGCGATGACGTCGGCGTCCTTGACCGCACCGAGCCGATGGGAGATCAGCACGCTCGTGCGGCCGGCACGGCGCTCCCGCAAACGGGCGTGGATCTCGTACTCCGCCGCGGGGTCCAGCCCCGAACTGGGCTCGTCCAGGATCAGCAGATCCGCGTCGGCACGCAGGAACGACCGGGCGAGGCCCATCCGTTGCCACTGACCCCCGGACAACTGGACGCCGCTGTCGCTCCCGTCGCCCTCCGCCGAGCGGAAGGTCCGGCTCAGCAGGGTCGCGTAGCCGCCCGGCAACCGGGCGATGTCGTCGTGCATCCCGGCGAGCCGCGCCGCCTCCGCACAGCGCCGGGGCGCGCCGAGGGACGACAACTCGCCGATCGTGATGTTCTCCCGCGCGGTGAGGTCGTAGCGCATCGGGTCCTGGAACGTGGCGGCGACGCGTGCCCGCAGTTCGGCCGGCGGGATGTCGCGCAGGTCGGTGCCGTCCCACAGGATGCGTCCGCGGGTGGGGTCGTAGAACCGGCACAGCAGCTTGACCAGGGTGGACTTCCCCGAGCCGTTGACGCCGGCGAGCGCCAGTGCCGTACCCCGCTCGATCCGCAGGTCCACGCCCCGCAGCACCCAGGGCAGTTCGTCCTCGTAGCGGAACCACACGTCCTGGACCTCGATCGCCTCGCGCAGCGGCCGTGCCCGGCCGGGGCGGCGCGGCGGGGGGAGGTCCGGGCCGAGGCGGACGACGCCGACGTAGTGGTCGAACATCACCAACGAGTGGTGTGCTTGGCCGAGTTCGCCGGCCAGGCCGCCGATGCCGCTCTGCACGGCCGGGATCGCGGCCAGCAGCAGGGAGACGTCCCCGACGGTCATCGCCCCGCGCGCGGCGGCCCCGACCGCCCACAGCAGACCGGCCCCGGCGAGGGCCGCGGCGGCGGTTTGGAGCGCCGACTGGATGCGCAGTTCGCTGCGGTCCAGCCGCTCCCGCAGGGCGTCGGCGGCCCGGCGTTCCCTCAGCATCCGGCCCCGCAGGAAGCCGCCGGCGCCGTAGAGCCTGATCTCCTTGGCGGCTTCGACACTGGTGAGCAGCGTCGCGTAGAAGATCTCCCGGCGTTCGGTGGGGCTGATGTCCCAGTACGTGCGGGCCCGCCTGCGGCTGAGACTGATCTCCGCCCACAGCACCGGAACGCCCGACAGGCACACCACGACGGCCAGCACCGGGTCGAGGACCGCCAGGGAACCCACGAACCCCGTCAGCAGCACCGCGCTGCGGGTCAGACCGGCCGCCCCCTCCACCACCTGCGACGGAGCGAGTCCGCCCGACTGCTGGGCCAGCCGCAGCCGGTCCAGGAACTCGGGGTGCTCGAAACGGCGCAGTCCGGTGAAGGTGTCGACCGCCGTGTGCAGGTCCTCATGCGCCCGCAGGCTGGTCGCGCGCATCATCCGGGCGCGCAGATAGCCGGTGAGCTGCGGCGAGACCGCCGCCACCGTACTGACGACGGCCAGCGCGGCCGCCGGAGCGGCGATGCCGGCGGTGGAGGTCCCCGACGTGAGGGCGTCGAGGATGTCCCTGACCAGCCAGGTGGCCGCGAGGGGCGTGGCGGCCGACAGGAGCGTCACGCCGAGATGCCACACCAGCACCCCCGGGGACGAGCGGAACGCCAGCGCGAGAGCCGCCCGCAGGGCACGTGCGAGGGCCCGGGCGTCCGGAGCGGCGGGAGCACGGCCGGAGTGTGCGGAGCTCGCGGGCGTGGCGCTCACGGCGCCCCGACCGGCGAGGCGCCGAGCGCGGCTTTCCCCACGGCCAGCACGGTGGGGGCCGTGCCGCCCTCCGTCGAGACGGCGAACCTGGAGGGGAACGCCGTGACACCGAAGGCCGAGGTGCAGGGGCCGTCGGGCGTCTCGGCCAGCACCCGCGCCACCGGTGCGAGGTGCCGTGTCATGGACACGGACTCCGCCGTCTCGTCCGGGGTGCCGCCGGGGGACACGACCACGGCGATCACCTGACGCCGCCCGACCAGCGCCCGGGCCTCCTCGACGAAGGCGGGCAGCTCGGTCCGGCAGGGCGCACAGCCGGTGGTGAAGAACGCCACGAGGGCCCCGTCCGTGAGGTCGCCCTCGGTGATGGGGGTGCCGTCCGTGCAGCGGGTGGTGAAGGAGCCCACGGCAGCCCCCACGGGGATACCGCCCGAGTCGACGGCCGGGGCGTCGTACCGCCGTCGGTCGCGGAGTCGGCGGAGGACGGCGAGGGTCAGCATC
Source organism: [Streptosporangium] indianense (assembly GCF_021474405.1). Lineage (GTDB taxonomy): Bacteria > Actinomycetota > Actinomycetes > Streptomycetales > Streptomycetaceae > Streptomyces > Streptomyces indiaensis. Next base: position 8,244 of record NZ_JAKEIO010000103.1, on the reverse strand, counting down.
AGATCCAGCGTGCACAGGGCGGCGACGGCCACGAGGGCGACGGCCAGGTAGACCATGGGGCCTCTCCCGGATAGTCGGATCGGACGGATCGGACGGGTCGGACGGATCGCACGGAGCCCATGGGGCGTTCGGCGAACGGCTCCGACGTGCGTACGGCGACAGGAATCAACGGGCCCACGACGGCAGGACCCAACAGGCCGGAGAGACCGGGCGGTTCACGAAGCGACGTGCCCGCTGCCGGGAGACCGGACGGGGCGGACCAGCGCCACCACCTCGTCCCCGGTCACCACCAGCACGGCGCACACCGCACCGGTGAGCCACGCCGCGAACCAGCCCTGCCAGGGCAGCGATCCCGCGTCCGGGCTCCCGGGCACGGCCGCCGCCACCGCGCCGAGCAGCAGCGCGTTGCGCACGAGCTGGGCCGGCCCTGCCGGGCGGTCGCCCGCATCCCCGAAGCACCGGCACGCGACGGCGGTTCCGTCCCGCAGCGCGCGGGCGACGACGTACGTGAAGCCGGCCAGGAGGACCGCCGCCACCGGCAACCCCGCGCTGCCCGCACCCGGGAGGACGAGCAGGAGCGCGGTGGCGGCCTCCAGGGCGACGACTCCTCCCGCCACCCGGCCCGCCCGGTGGCGCGGCACTCGTGCGAGCGCCTCGACGGCGATGCTGAACGCCGCGTACGCGGCCGGCGTCCGCACCTTGCTCACGCAGGCGATCGCGAAGACCAGCGCCAGCAGGGCCTGGCAGGTGGCGGACAGGAAGGTCACGGCATGCTCCTCACGGAAGGGGCGGCCGGGCCCCGTCCCCCGGAGGGCCCGGCCGCGCTGGGGGTGGAAGGCCTTACGAGGTGCAGCCGCACCGCACGAACTCGCGGCGGTTCAGGTCACAGGACCAGACGCGCTGCGTGTACTGGTTGTGGGAGGCGCACGGCTGGTTGCGGATGCAGCGGTACCACCACTCGCACGCCCCGGCCGTCTCCCGCGGCACCAGTCGGTCCAGCATCCGGTCGGCGAGAGTGCGAATCGTCTTCATCGGGCGATGTCCCTTCGTCGGGTGTCCCCCCGTGGAGCACGGGCGGTCGATCCGGCCGCTCGGCCTTCGGACCGGGCTCGGCCGGCAGGGCACCCAGCCTGTGCGGACCGGGGCGGCGCCCGCCAGGGACCACGGCTGTCCCGGACACCCGTCACCCTGTCCGGGCAGGTCACAGCCCTGTCCGGGACCTGTCCGGCCCCCGCGCGGACGTCCTGAAGGAATGCGCGGTCGCCCCGCAGGACCGCAACGGGATTGGCAGAATCCCGGATTGTCCCCTGCCCGGGGCTGGACCAGGATGCCCGGACATGGGGACACAGCGTCCGTCGCCGCACGAGGCGCGCAGCGCCGCCGAGTTCGTGGCCTGCATGCGCCGTCTCAAGGAGCAATCCGGTCTCACCTACCGGCAGTTGGAGGCGAACGCCGAGCAGCAGGGCGACGTACTGGCGCGCAGCACGACCGCCGACGTGCTGCGCCGGGACTCACTGCCCCGAGCGGAGGTGGTCGCCGCGTTCGTCCGGGCCTGTGGGAGGGGCGAGGACGCCTCCGACTGGCTGACTGCGAGAAACCGGCTGGCCGCGGCCGAGCCGCCGCACCCCGACGAGGCCCCGGCGCCGGAGCCGTCCCGCCGGTCATGGACCGTGGGCCCGATGAGGAATCGCCGCGTGCTCGCCGCGTCCGCCGGTGCCGCGCTGCTGCTCGCCGCCGTCGGGGCCTGGGCGTTGCTGCCAGGGGAGGGCGGCGACCGTGGCGCGGCGACGCGCGCGGCCGGGGCCGCACCGCACCGCGCATCCTCGCCGTCCCCGGACTCCACGACCGTCGTGGACGGCCCGGCACCGGGACGGTCCCGCATCCGGCCGGCCCTCGCCCCCGGGCTGTGCGTCACCGAGGGCCATGACCGCAAAGGCCGTTATCGGAGCCAGGTCGCCGTCCAGCGGCCCTGCGCCGACGCCACACCGCCCGACCTCTCTCTGGTGACCGTCGGCACGACCGGCTCGTCCTACATCCAGTGGCGGCATCCCGTGTACGGCGACGGCTGTCTCACCGCGCTGGGCAGCGGCCACGTCGTCGAGGGGATGCTGGAGCCCTGGCCCTGGGAGAGCTGCTCGGCCGACCGGACCAGCCAGCACTTCTTCTTCGAACCGGTCGGCGACGCACGGGCCGACGGATTCCGCATCCACGTGGTGCAGAACGGGATGTGCCTCGGTGTCAACGGCGCCGACGACCGGGCGGCGGGGGCCGAGATCATCCAGCAGCGCTGTACGGGAGCACGTGACCAGGAGTTCCTGGTGGACGAGGTCGAGTGACGGCGGCACTTTCGGCTCGCGCCACCATTCGGGAAGAGCACGCCGAGATGCTGTTCGGGGAGGACGGGCTCCGCCTCAACATCGCGCGCTACAACATCGGCGGTGGCAACGCCCCCGACGTCCGCAAGGGCTACGGCTCACCGGCACGGGAGTACCGGATCGAGCTGACCCGCCGGTGACACACGAGAGCGCGGGGCCCGCACGCCCCGCGCTCTCGTCTTCCGGGGTCAGACCGCCGGGGCCGGGTACGTCGGGTACTCCACGCCGGACACGTGCTGCACGACACGGATGACCTGGCACGAGTAGCCGAACTCGTTGTCGTACCACAGGTAGAGGATCGCGTTGTCGCCGTCGACCTTGGTGGCGCCGGCGTCGACGATCGAGGCGTGGCGCGAGCCGATGAAGTCGCTGGAGACCGCGTCGGGCGCCGTCGTGAAGTCGATCTGGCGCTTGAGCGGAGAGGTCAGGGAGACGTCGCGCAGGTGGTCGAGGACCTCCTCGCGGGTGGTCTCACGGCCGAGCCGCAGGCTGAGGATCGCGATCGACACGTCCGGGACCGGGACCCGGATCGAGCTGCCGGTGATCGGCGCCTTGAGGTCGGGCAGCGCCTTGGCGACGGCCGAGGCGGCACCGGTCTCGGTGATGACCATGTTCAGCGGCGCGGACCGGCCACGGCGGTCGGCCTTGTGGTAGTTGTCCAGCAGGTTCTGGTCGTTGGTGAACGAGTGAACCGTCTCGACGTGACCGCGCTGGACCCCGAACTCGTCGTCCATCGCCTTCAGCGGCGGCACGATCGCGTTCGTGGTGCAGGACGCGCAGGACAGGATCTGCTCGTCCGGCTTGATCGTGTCGTGGTTGACGCCGTGCACGATGTTGGGGACGTCGCCCTTGCCGGGCGCGGTCAGCACGACCTTGTCGATACCGGGGCGCAGGTGCTGGGACAGGCCCGCGCGGTCGCGCCACTTGCCGGTGTTGTCGATGAGGATGGCGTCCTTGATGCCGTACGCCGTGTAGTCGACCTCGGACGGGTCGTTGGCGTAGATCACCTTGATCGCGTTGCCGTTGGCGACGATCGTGCTGTTCGCCTCGTCGACGGTGATGGTGCCCTGGAACTGGCCGTGGATCGAGTCGCGGCGCAGCAGCGAGGCGCGCTTGACGATGTCCTGCTCGCCCCCTCCGCGCACCACGATGGCCCGCAGCCGCAGACCGTTGCCCGAGCCGGACTTCTCGATGAGCAGCCGGGCCACGAGCCGGCCGATGCGGCCGAAGCCGTACAGGACGACGTCCCGGCCGTCACGGCGGTCGATCTTGTTGGCGCCGGTCGCGCCGGCGACGGCCTCCGCGGTGAACTCCGCGACCGACAGACCGCGGTCGTCCTCGCGGTAGGTCGCGGCGAGCATGCCGATGTCGATCTGCGACGGGCCGAGGTCGAGCTCGGCGAGGGTCTGCAGGAACGGCAGCGTCTCGGTGACCGAGAGCTCCGCACCGGCGATCTGCCGGGCGAACCGGTGGGTCTTGAGGATGCTGACCACCGACTTGTTCACCAGGGAGCGGCTGTGCAGCAGGACCGTCACGTCCCGCTCCCGGTGCAGCTTCCCGATGATCGGGATCATCGACTCCGCGATCTCCTCGCGGATCTTCCAGTTGGTGAACGAGTCGTCGTTGACAGTCACGAGTCCATCTTTCGAGCTAGGCGGCGCTCATATGTTAAACCGTCGATTTTCCGGGTCGTGAGTGGGGTGTCTCCGATCCGTCCGGCGAGCTCTCCGCGCGCCCCGGCGGGCGGTGCCTGAGACGATCGAAACCGGATCTTCCCTGCGGAAAGGGGTGCTCATGGACTACGACTCCGTGGCCGACGAGCTGTACGCCCTGCGCCCGGAGGAATTCACCGCCGCCCGCGCCTCCGCCGTGGCCGCCGCCCGCACCGCCGGTGACAGGGAACTCGCCGAGCGGATCCGCACCTTGCGCAAGCCCAGCCTCGCCGCCTGGGTCAGCAACCTCCTGGTCCGCAGCAGCCCCGAAGAGGTCGAGCCCCTGCTGCGTCTGGGGGAGGGGCTGCGCCAGGCCCACCAAAACCTGGACGGCGCACAGCTGCGCGGGCTGAGCCGCCGGCAGCACGCACTCGTGCGAGCCCTGTCCCTGCAGGCGCGCAGGCTCGCGAAGGAGGCCGGTCACCCGATCGGGGAGAGCGTCCAGCGCGAGGTCGAGAACACCCTGCACGCCGTCCTGGCCGACCCCGAGGCCGCCCGGGTCTGGGCCGACGGCCGCCTGACCAAGCCGCTGAGCGCGGCCGTCGGCTTCCCCGCCGTCGCCGAAGGCGCCCGGCCGCAGCGCCCCGCGCCCGCACCCGCGCCCGAACCCGCCCGTCCCGGCAGGAAGGCGAGCGAGCAGCAGCGGCGCCGACTGGACGAAGCCCGCAGGGACGCCGAGGCCGCCGAGCGCGAGTTGCGCGAGCTCCAGGGCGAGGCGGAGGCCGCGGGCCGGGCCGCCGCGGAGGCGAAACAGCAGGTCGACGCCCTCCAGCGGCGCGTGGAGGAGCTGACCGGCGAACTGGAGCGCGCCAAGAGCGAACACCAGCAGGCCCGCTTCGCCGAACGGGCCGCCCGGGAGCGGACGCGTACCGCCGAACGCCACGCCCGGGAAGCCGGGCGCAAGGCCGCGACGGCCGCCGCCCGGCTTGAGCGTCTCACCTCATCGGACGTGTGATCCACCGGCCGGCACGGCGGTGCGCGACGCCGTGGGTCTCTCGTGACGCCATCATGCGACTGTGACCGGACTCACATCGCTCAAGTAGCCCGCCGCACACAGGCCTCATGCGCCCGACACCAAAATTGAACCGGTCGTTTTCTTGAACGAATCGTGTTTGTGTGGCTAGGTTGGCTCCATGACCGCAACCGGGAACCCGACCACCGCCGAGGAGCTGCGAGGTGCCGGCCTGAGGGTGACGGCCGCCCGCGTCGCGCTGCTCGAAGCCGTGCGGGACGGTGACCACCTCGGTGCCGAGGCCATCGCCTCCGAGGTGCGCGGCCGCGTGGGCCACATCTCCGTCCAGGCCGTCTACGAGGGGCTGCACGCCCTCACCGCGGCCGGACTCATACGTCGCCTCGACCCACCCGGCAGCCCGGCCCTCTACGAGGGGCGGGTCGGCGACAACCACCACCACCTCGTGTGCCGCTCGTGCGGAACCGTCGCCGACGTCGACTGCGCGGTCGGCCACGCCCCCTGCCTGACGGCGTCCGACGACCGCGGCTTCGCCGTCGACGAGGCCGAGGTCATCTACTGGGGCCTGTGCCCCGCCTGCTCCACCGCTCGCAGTTCCTGAGCACGTGATCCACCCGAGCACCGTGATTCACCCGAGCACCGTGATGCACCCCGTCCGGAAGGATTTCCATGACTGAGAACCACGACGCGATCGTCACCGACTCGAAGTCGGAGGAGACGGGAGGCGGCTGCCCCGTGGCGCACGGCCGCGCCCTGCACCCGACCCAGGGCGGTGGCAACCGCCAGTGGTGGCCCGAGCGGCTCAACCTGAAGATCCTCGCCAAGAACCCCGACGTGGCCAACCCCCTCGGCAAGGACTTCGACTACGCCGAGGCGTTCAACAACCTCGACCTCGACGCCGTCAAGCAGGACATCGCCGAGGTGCTGACCGACTCGCAGGACTGGTGGCCCGCCGACTTCGGCAACTACGGCCCGCTGATGGTCCGTATGGCCTGGCACAGCGCCGGCACCTACCGCATCAGCGACGGCCGCGGCGGTGCCGGCGCAGGCCAGCAGCGCTTCGCGCCGCTCAACAGCTGGCCGGACAACGGCAACCTCGACAAGGCCCGCCGTCTGCTGTGGCCGGTCAAGAAGAAGTACGGCCAGTCCCTCTCCTGGGCCGACCTCCTGATCCTCACCGGCAACGTGGCCCTGGAGCAGATGGGCTTCGAGACCTTCGGCTTCGCCGGCGGCCGCGCCGACGTATGGGAGGCCGAGGAGGACGTCTACTGGGGCCCCGAGACCACGTGGCTCGACGACAAGCGCTACACCGGCGACCGTGAGCTGGAGAACCCCCTCGGCGCCGTCCAGATGGGCCTCATCTACGTCAACCCCGAGGGCCCGAACGGCAACCCGGACCCGATCGCCGCGGCCCGCGACATCCGCGAGACGTTCCGCCGCATGGCGATGAACGACGAGGAGACCGTCGCGCTGATCGCCGGCGGCCACACCTTCGGCAAGACCCACGGTGCCGGCCCGGCCGACAACGTCGGCGCCGACCCCGAGGCCGCCTCCATGGAGGAGCAGGGCCTGGGCTGGCGCAGCACCTACGGCACCGGCAAGGGCGGCGACGCCATCACCTCCGGCCTGGAGGTCACCTGGACCACCACGCCGACCCAGTGGAGCAACGGCTTCTTCAAGAACCTCTTCGAGTTCGAGTACGAACTCGAGCAGAGCCCGGCCGGCGCCCACCAGTGGGTGGCCAAGGACGCCCCGGAGATCGTCCCGGACGCGCACGACCCCTCGAAGAAGCACCGTCCGAAGATGCTCACCACGGACCTGTCGCTGCGCTTCGACCCGATCTACGAGCCCATCTCCCGCCGGTTCTACGAGAACCCGGAGGAGTTCGCGGACGCCTTCGCCCGCGCCTGGTTCAAGCTGACCCACCGTGACATGGGCCCCAAGTCCCTGTACCTCGGCCCCGAGGTCCCGGAGGAGACCCTGCTGTGGCAGGACCCGCTGCCCGAGGCCGAAGGTGAGCCCGTCGACGACGGCGACATCGCCGTCCTCAAGACCAAGCTCCTCGAGTCCGGTCTGTCGGTCTCGCAGCTGGTGTCCACCGCGTGGGCCTCGGCGTCCACCTTCCGCGGCAGCGACAAGCGCGGCGGTGCCAACGGCGCCCGCATCCGCCTGGAGCCGCAGCGCGGCTGGGAGGTCAACGAGCCCGACGAGCTGGCGCAGGTCCTGCGGGTCCTGGAGGGCATCCAGCAGGAGTTCAACGCCGGTGCCGGAGCCAAGAAGGTCTCCCTGGCCGACCTGATCGTCCTCGGTGGCACCGCCGCTGTCGAGAAGGCCGCCAAGGAAGCCGGCTTCCAGGTGGAGGTCCCCTTCACCGCCGGCCGTGTGGACGCGACGGAGGAGCACACCGACGCCGAGTCGTTCGAGGCGCTGGAGCCGACCGCCGACGGGTTCCGCAACTACCACGGCAAGGGCAACCGCCTGCCGGCCGAGTTCCTGCTGCTCGACCGCGCCAACCTGCTGACCCTCAGCGCCCCCGAGATGACCGTCCTGGTCGGAGGTCTGCGGGTGCTGGGCGCCAACTACCAGCAGTCCCAGCTCGGCGCCTTCACGAAGACGCCCGGCTCGCTGACCAACGACTTCTTCGTCAACCTGCTCGACCTGGGCATCACCTGGAAGTCGACGTCCGAGGACCAGACCACGTTCGAGGGCCGCGACGCCGCCACGGGCGAGGTCAAGTGGGCCGGCTCCCGTGCCGACCTGGTGTTCGGCTCGAACTCCGAGCTGCGCGCCCTCGCCGAGGTGTACGCGAGCGACGACGCGAAGGAGAAGTTCGTCAACGACTTCGTCGCGGCGTGGGTCAAGGTCATGAACCTGGACCGGTTCGACCTGGTCTGATCACCCCCGCACGACAGGACGCCCGGGCCGGCAGGCCCGGGCGTTCCCGTTGGCTGCCTGAGAGACCGTCAAAAGGCGTTCAAGGCAAGAACATCACTCACCCAACTCGCACCATGAATCGGTAAGGACCGCGGCCGACCGCCCATTCGGGCATACGTTCTGGCCGTGAACTCACATGCCACCTCCCCCAGAGGCGCCGGCACCGCCCGCCGGACCCTGCTGCGCACCGCGCTGACCGGGGCCACGGCCCTGGGCGCGGGCCTCGGCGCCGCCCACACGGCCACCCCCGCCC
>NZ_JAKEIO010000102.1 GCF_021474405.1 [Streptosporangium] indianense | reverse complement strand
CCCCCGGCGTCTCCTCGGTCTCAGAGCTCCAGGGCCCCGCCCCCGACCGCATCCTCGTCGGCCGGTTCGTCCTGGGCGCGCCAGCCGGCCACCCACAGGGGCATCATCCAGTGCACGACGAGGACGGCGATGAGCAAGGGTGCCGCGTAGGCCTTGGGGGCGACGCCGGCGGTGCCGCCCGTGATCAGCAGGGTGACCGCCGCGGCGGCGAGGAGCAGGGTCGTCACGCGGTGGGCCCTGGCCAGGACGCGGCTGCGTTCCGCCGACTGCCGCTCGTCCAGCGCGCGTTCGCGCAGCTCCAGCAGGCCCCGGGTGGCGCCGTTGATCAGGCCCGTCGCGACCATCCAGGGAAAGTACAGCACCGCCGTCACCGCGACGGTCCACAGTGGCTCGCCCTCGGCGAGGCAGAAGTGGGTCATCAGGCCACCGATGGCCCCGCTGAGGACGACATGGGCGACGACGGTCAGACGGCGGCGGGCCGCCGTGGCGTACCAGACCGCCGCACGGCGGTCGTTCATCAGCCGCAGCATGCTCCGGTCGTAGCGGGTGAGGGGTGTCGTCGTCATATCTGGTTCCTCCCGTAGACCTCGTCGGTGAGCGGGCGGAACGGTTCGAGGGAGAACAGGGCCTCGACCGGCAGACCGAAGAACTTGGAGATCTTCAGCGCCAGGTCGAGGCTCGGGTTGTACTGCCCCCGCTCGATGTAGCCGATGGTCTGGTAGTGGGCTCCCACTGCCTCGGCCAGGCTCTGGCGCGACACCTTGCGTTCGGCGCGCACCACCGCCAACCTGTTGTGCACCTGCTCACTCATGTATAAGAAGTACTACATTCGGGCACAGACTTACAACAGTGAGTCCGAGGAAGGTCGGCCTCTGCCTGCCGGCGAAGGCAGGCACGCAGAGGGTGGTGAGACGTCCTTGCCGGCCGAGATCCTGCCGGGGAGTTCCCCACAGCGGGCCCACCGCGCTCTCACACCCCGGTGACCCCGGCGATCACCTCGGCCGCCGCGCGGCCGCAGACGCGGGCCGCGCCGTGGGTGGCGATGTGCAGGGCGCCTCGTGGGGCGGCCTGGGGGACGCCCATCTCGACGACCACGGTCTCGGGGCGGGCCGCGAGCAGGGTGTCGAGGGCCGAGGCCATCCAGGGGTGGCGGTGTTCGTCGCGGACGACGGCGACGATGCGGCGGGTGCCGGCTGCCTGGAGCGCCTCCCGTCCGGCGTTCTCACCTGCGTCCCGCTGGGGGCCGTCCCCGGCGGAGAAGCTGCCCGTCACCGTGCCCGGCAGGAGGTGGACGAGTTCCGCGGCGACGCCCCACGGGGTCTCGTCGCCCACGGCGATGTTGGCGACGGGGGTGAGGGCGGCGACGTAGGGCGGTTCGGTGAGGGGCTCGAAGGCGCCGGGGCTGCCGAGGCCGGGCGCCGCGGTCACGGTGAGGGCGCGGCGGGCGGCGTGCAGGCCGATCCCGGTGCCGTGGGACGTCTCGGCCGGGCGGCTCGCCGTGCCGGTCCAGCGGGCCAGTGCGCGCACCCGGTCGGCGGCCTCGGCGAGGCGTTCCTCCGGGAGTTCGCCCGCGCGCACGGCGCCGACCAGGGCGTCCCGCAGGCGCAGCACGGTCTCGTCGTCGGCGAGGCCGCCGCCCACGCAGATCGCGTCGGCGCCCGCGGCGACGGCGAGGACGCTGCCGCGTTCGATGCCGTAGGTGCCGGCGATGGCGCGCATCTCCATGCCGTCGGTGACGATGAGCCCGTCGTAGCCGAGCTCGTCGCGGAGCAGGCCGGTGAGGATGCGGCGGGAGAGCGTGGCCGGGCGGTCCGGGTCCAGGGCGGGGACCAGGATGTGGGCGCTCATGACGGCCCGGGTCCCGGCGGCGATGGCGGCGCGGAACGGGATCAGCTCGCGTTCGGCCAGTACCTCGGCGGAGACGTCGATGCGCGGCAGGGCGTGGTGGGAGTCGACGGCCGTGTCGCCGTGACCGGGGAAGTGCTTGGTGCAGGCGGCGACCCCGGCGGACTGCAGGCCGGTGACGTAGGCGGCGGTGTGCCGGGCGGCGAGTTCGGTGTCGGCGCCGAAGGAGCGGACGCCGATGACCGGGTTGCGCGGGTCGGAGTTGACGTCGGCGGAGGGGGCCCAGTTGAGGTTGACGCCGCAGGTGGCGAGGCGCTGGCCCAGTTCGTGGGCGACCTGCCGGGTCAGCTCCACGTCGTCGACCGCGCCGAGCGCGTGGTTGCCGGGGAAGGAGGAGCCGCTGCGCACCTCCAGGCGGGTCACGTCGCCGCCCTCCTCGTCGATCGCGACCAGGACGTCGTCGCGCTCGGCCCGCAGCTGGGCGGTGAGGGCGGCCAGTTGGTCCGGTGAGGCGATGTTGCGGCCGAAGAGCCCGACGGAGGCCAGGCCCTCACCGAGCCGGCGCAGCAGCCAGTCGGGGGCGGTGGTGCCGGTGAAGCCGGGCTGGAGGACCGTCAGGGCGTCGCGGGTGAGTGTGTCGGTGCCGCTGGCGAGTGTCGTCATCGGGTGAGGTCATCCCTTCACTGCGCCCGCGGTCAGGCCCGCGGCCATCTTGCGCTGGACGAGGAGGAAGAGGGCGACGATCGGCACGGCCATCATCGTGGCGCCGGCCATCATCGGGGCGTATTCGGTGCCGTGTTTGGTGGTGAAGTTGCCGAGCCAGACGGTCGCGGTCTGGTTCTTCTGGCTGAGCAGCATCAGGGCGTACAGGTACTCGTTCCAGGCCTGGATGAAACCGTAGACCGAGGTGGCGACCATGCCGGGGGCCAGGAGCGGGAAGACGACCCGGAGGAAGGCGCCGGTGCGGGAGCAGCCGTCGACCATGGCCGCCTCCTCCAGCTCCTTGGGGATGTTGACGATGAAGCCCCGCAGCGTCCACACCGTGAACGGGAGGATGAAGGTCAGGTAGGTGATGATGAGGCCGGTCAGCCGGTCGTACTGGCCCAGGTCGTTGAGCAGCAGGAACACCGGGATGATCATGGCGACCAGCGGGACCATCTGGACCGCGAGGATGCCCACGATCACGATCTTGCGGCCGCGGAAGGCGAAGCGGGAGATGGCGAGCGCGGCCAGCAGCCCGACGGCCACGCCGATGACGACCACGGCCAGCGACACCACGAGGCTGCGGCCGACGGGGCCCCAGAAGTCGGCGATGTCCAGCGCCCGGCCGAAGTTGTCGAAGGTGAGGCCGGTCGGCAGCAGGCTCGGGTCCGGGTCGATGGCGTCCTTGGCGGGCTTGAACGCGGTGTTGAGCATCCAGTAGAGCGGGAAGCCTGCGACGAGGAAGACCAGGAGGCCGAGGAGGTTCCAGCCGAGCCGCGGGTTCCTGCGGCGGCGGGTTCCGGTGAGCGTGCTCATTCGACCTCTCCGATCTTCAGCATCTGCCGCATGTAGACGGCGACCACGCCGAGCAGCAGCAGGACGGTGATCAGCGCGATGGCCGAGCCCTGGCCGTAGTCGTTGACCACGAACGCCCGGTCGTAGGAGTAGGTGTTGAGGACCTGGAACTCCGGCTCGGGGTGGCCGCCCCGCATGACGAACACCTGGGGGAAGACGCCCATGTCCCAGATGACCGACAGGGTCGTGAGCATCACGATGATCGGCTTGAGGACGGGCAGGGTGACGAAGCGGAAGACGCCCCAGGAGCCCGCGCCGTCCAGACGGGCGGCCTCCTCCAGCTCCTTCGGGACCTGGGTGAGACCGGCGCTGAGGGTGATGACCACGAACGGCACGGCTCCCCAGATCACCAGCAGCATGATCACGGCCAGCCCCTCGGGGCCGCTCGCGAACCAGTTGTGGCCGACCATCTCGACGCCGGGCAGCTTGCTGAGCAGCGCGTTGAAGACGCCGTAGTCGGAGTCGAAGAGCCACTTGAAGACCGTGGTCGCCACGATCACCGGCATGCCCCAGCTGGCCACCAGCACGATGTTGATGAGCATCTTCAGCCAGCCGGAGACCCGCTGGAGCAGCAGGGCGAGCGCCATGCCGATCACCATGGTGAGGACGACGGCACCGGCCGCGAAGACGATCGTGCGCACGACGACGGCCCAGAACTCGCCGTCGCCCAGCACCTCGGCGAAGTTGTCGAACCCGACCGTCTCGGCCGGCTGGAAGCCCCACAGCTGGGACTGGCCGAACTTCTGGAAGGACAAGGAGACCAGGCGGGCCAGCGGGTAGCCCATGACCAGGGCGAGGATCAGCAGGCAGGGCGCGAGCAGCAGCCAGGGGGCCAGGGCCCCGCCGGATGTGCGCTGTCCGCGGGGCCGCCGGTCCTTCGGGGGCGGCGGTGGTGCCTGCCGCGGTGGCGGCACCTTGGCAGGGGTGGTGGTCTCTGCGGCACTCATCGCGCGCTCCTCGGCGGTCCCTCAGGTCGTACGGACGGCGGGGCTCCGCAAGCCGGGAGCCCCGCGCTCAGGTCACTTGGTGTTGATGACCTTGTCGATCGCGGCGTCCGCCTCCTTGGCGGCGGCCTCGACTGACTTCTTGCCGGTGCCGATGCTCTGCAGCATGGTCTGCAGGATCTGGGCCTTCTCGACCTGGCCCCAGCCGGGCGCCATCGGGACGAACCAGCTGGACTCGGCCGCGGTGGCGGGGACCGCCGTCTTGGGGTCGTTCTTGAGCGTCGCGAGGTCGGTCTTGTTGTTGGGCAGGTTGCCCTTGGCCATCAGGCCCTTCTGCCCGGAGGAGCCGGTGAATGCGTTGATCCACTCGGCGGCCAGGGCCTGCGCGTCGGACTTGACCGGCACGGCGAGGTCACTGCCGCCCAGGAAGACGGGCATGTTCTTGCCGGACGGGCCGGGCATCACGAAGTTCTCGAGGTTGCCCTTGAGCTTGCCGGTCTTGTCGTTCTTCGGGTCCTCGGCGGTGGCGCCCTCCCAGGCGGCCGCGAAGATCATGGCGGACTTGCCCTGGCCGTAGACGATGTAGCGGTCGGACTCGTCCTTGGTCTTGTCGCCGTGCATGTAGGAGTCGACGACGTTCTTGAACTCCTTCAGGCCCTTGAGGGACTCGGGCGAGGAGAGGGACGCCTTCCACTGGCCGCCCGACTCGGTGGCGATGGCACCGCCGGCGTCGTAGACGAAGGACATGGCCGCGTACCAGTCGCGGGTGGGCTGGTACCAGGCGCTGAACTTGTCGCCCTCCTTCTTCTGGATCTTGTCCAGGGCGGCGGTCAGCTCCTTGTAGGTCTTCGGGGGTGTCTTCAGGCCGGCCGAGGCCGCGACGTCCTTGCGCCAGTTGGCGACGCGACCGCCGGCGTAGTACGGGACGCCGTAGGTCTTGCCCTGGTAGGTGACGGAGGCCTTGAGGCCGTCCAGCCAGGCGTCGGAGTTGTCGAACGTGCCCTGGTCGAGCGGGGCGAAGGCGCCCTTGACCATGTAGCCGAGCATCTCGGTGTTGCCCATCTCGACCACGTCGGGGGCCTTGTCCGTGGCGAGGACGGCGTCGAGCTTGGCGTTCTTGTCGGGCCAGCCGTAGTACTCGTGGTTGATCTTGAGGCCGGGGTGCTTCTTCTTCACCGCGGCGTCGGCGGCCTTCACCAGCCCGGGCCAGTTGTTCTGGGCGTCGACGGTGAGCCAGACGGTCAGCTCCTTGGCGTCCGCGCCCTTGTCCGAGCCCCCGTCACCCTCGCCCCCGCATGCCGCGATGGAGACCATCATGCCCGCGATACCGATCGCGGCTGTCAGCTTGCGCTTCACGCCACCCTCCTCAGGGATCCCACAACCCCCCTGGCTCCCCGCAGTGAACGTGGGGCCGGGCCTGGACCAATGGTGTAGACCAGTACCGGGGAGCTTGGACCAGACCAGAAGGCCTGTCAAGGGCCTCGATAAAGCTCTGACCAGCCGTTATGCGACCTACATATGCAGGAACCTTTAAGTAAGAAGCCAGCGAAAACCCACGCGGAACACGGCATACTGCGGGTAGACCACAGGGAATGGTGGACTAGACCAAAAGAGGCGCCGACGGTATACAAGTGGGATCGTGTCGGCAGACCGGGCCGGGAAGGCGGAGCATGAGCACCGACGTCAGCAGTGCGGAGAACGAGAACGGGGTGCCCGTCCGGACCGCGCGTGTGCCCAAGTACTACCGGCTGAAGAAACACCTGCTCGACATGACCGAGACCCAGGCTCCGGGCACGCCGGTCCCGCCCGAGCGCACCCTGGCGGCGGAGTTCGACACCTCGCGCACGACCGTGCGCCAGGCGCTCCAGGAGCTGGTCGTCGAGGGCCGGCTGGAGCGCATCCAGGGCAAGGGCACGTTCGTCGCCAAGCCGAAGGTCTCGCAGGCGCTGCAACTGACCTCGTACACCGAGGACATGCGCGCCCAGGGCCTCGAACCCACCTCGCAGCTGCTGGACATCGGCTACATCACCGCCGACGACCGGCTGGCCGGGCTGCTCGACATCACGACCGGCGGACGCGTGCTGCGCATCGAGCGGCTGCGCATGGCCAACGGCGAGCCGATGGCCATCGAGACCACCCACTTGAGCGCGAAGCGCTTCCCGGCGCTGCGGCGCTCGCTGGTGAAGTACACGTCCCTCTACACCGCGCTGGCCGAGGTCTACGACGTCCATCTCGCGGAGGCCGAGGAGACCATCGAGACGTCGCTGGCGACTCCGCGCGAGGCCGGTCTGCTGGGCACGGACGTCGGGCTGCCGATGCTGATGCTCTCCCGGCACTCGCTGGACCGGGACGGCCAGCCCGTGGAGTGGGTGCGGTCGGTCTACCGGGGCGACCGGTACAAGTTCGTGGCGCGGCTGAAGCGGCCCCAGGACTGACGCGGCGGCGGCCGGATCCCCGGTCCTTTCGGGAACCGCATTGCGGACGAGGGGTTCCGCTTGCGCCGTGCCCTGACCTAGATTGCCTGCGCATTGCCCAGGTGATCACTGAGGGGACGGAGCCGCCTGATGTCGCAAGCCCCAGAATCCAGCAGAGGCCCGGTGGTGACGCCCGTGCGCGTCGTCATCGGGCTCTGCCTTGTCGCACCCTTCGTGGCCATGCTGTGGGTCGGCTCGTACGCCAAGACCGACCCGGCCTTCATCGGGATCCCGTTCTTCTACTGGTACCAGATGGCGTGGGTGCTCATCTCCACCGCTTTGACGATGATCGCCTACAAGCTGTGGCAGCGTGACCAGCGCGCCCGCTCGGCCGCGAAGGGCGGTGCGTCGCAGTGAAGGACGGCGTGAACGGCGTCGCACTCGCCGTCTTCATCTTCTTCTTCGTGGCCGTGACGGTCATGGGCTTCCTGGCCGCGCGCTGGCGCAAGGCCGAGAACGAGCACAGCCTGGACGAATGGGGCCTGGGCGGCCGCTCGTTCGGCACCTGGATCACCTGGTTCCTGCTCGGCGGCGACCTGTACACGGCGTACACCTTCGTCGCCGTGCCGGCGGCGATCTACGCGGCGGGCGCGGCCGGCTTCTTCGCCGTGCCGTACACGATCCTGGTGTACCCGCTGATCTTCACCTTCCTGCCGCGCCTGTGGTCGGTGTCCCACAAGCACGGGTACGTCACGACGTCCGACTTCGTGCGCGGCCGCTTCGGTTCGAAGGGTCTGTCGCTGGCCGTGGCCGTGACCGGCATCCTGGCGACGATGCCGTACATCGCCCTCCAACTGGTCGGCATCCAGGCCGTGCTGGACGTGATGGGCGTCGGCGGCGGCGAGAACACCAACTGGTTCATCAAGGACCTGCCGCTGCTGATCGCGTTCGGCGTGCTGGCGGCGTACACGTACTCGTCGGGTCTTCGGGCCCCCGCGCTCATCGCGTTCGTGAAGGACACACTGATCTACATCGTCATCGCGGTGGCGATCATCTACATCCCGATCAAGCTGGGCGGCTTCGACGACATCTTCGCCAAGGCCGGTGACGCGTTCAGCCAGACCAACCCGGCGACGGGCGCGCCGCGCGGGGCGCTGGCACCGGCCGAGCCGGGCCAGTGGACGTACGCGACGCTGGCGTTGGGCTCCGCCCTGGCGCTGTTCATGTACCCGCACTCGATCACGGCGACACTGTCCTCGAAGAGCCGTGAGGTGATCCGCCGCAACACCACGATCCTGCCGCTGTACTCGCTGATGCTGGGCCTGCTGGCGCTGCTCGGGTTCATGGCGATCGCGGCCGGCATCAAGGTGCAGAACGGTCAGCTGGCGATCCCTCAGCTGTTCGAGACGATGTTCCCGGACTGGTTCGCGGGCGTGGCGTTCGCGGCGATCGGCATCGGCGCGCTGGTGCCCGCGGCCATCATGTCCATCGCGGCCGCGAACCTCTTCACCCGCAACATCTACAAGGACTTCATCAAGCCGGACGCCACCCCCGCGCAGGAGACCAAGGTCTCCAAGCTGGTCTCCCTGCTGGTGAAGGTCGGCGCCCTGGCCTTCGTCCTCACCATGGACAAGACGGTCGCCATCAACTTCCAGCTGCTGGGCGGCATCTGGATCCTGCAGACCTTCCCGGCCCTGGTCGGCGGCCTGTTCACCCGCTGGTTCCACCGCTGGGCCCTGCTCGCGGGCTGGGCGGTCGGCATGATCTACGGCACGGCCGCGGCGTACGGCGTGGCCTCCCCGACGCAGAAGCACTTCGGCGGCTCCGCGAAGGAGATCCCGGGCATCGGGGAGATCGGCTACATCGGCCTCACGGCGTTCGTCCTGAACGTGGTGGTGACGGTGGTCCTGACCTTCGTCCTGAAGGCCCTGAAGGCCCCCGACGGCATCGACGAGACCAAGCCGGAGGACTACACGGCGGACGCGGGCGACCCCGGGGTCCAGGTGGAACTCCCGCCTGCGACGGCCGGGTCGGCTCACTGACCTCGCACCACCACACAACACCCGCAGCGGGCCGCCGAGACCACTCACCACGGCGGCCCGCTGTCGTACACGCTCATCAGCGCTCCTGCGTCGAGCGGGCGCGGGCCACCCCGGGCTGCCGGAGCGTCGTGCTGTCGACCCGGCCCACCGTGCACACCGCCCATCGCGTCTACGAACGCCTGGGCTTCACTCGCACACCCGAGCGTGACGGGAACCCCCTCCCGGAGCTGACGGACATCACTCATCTCACCTATGAGTTGACGCTCTGAAACCAGCACGACACAACATCTGGGGGTGCCGTTCGAACCCGGCACAAGATGTATGCTCATGCTCGCTGTCGCCGCAGGGGAATCCGGTGCGAATCCGGAACTGTCCCGCAACGGTGTACTTGTGCATGTCTGTTCCCGGAACCGCCGTGTTCCGGGTGCCGCCCTGCACAGGGGTCAGTCCGAGGACCTGCCGACAGCGCACCCGGCCACCCGGCCGGCGTGCCCTGACGTCCTGGCCTCGTGGAGTGGGCCGGTGGACGCGACGCCGCGTGCGCTCGTGTGCTGCCCCCTGCCCTCGACGAGGCCCCCCGCCGAGCGAGGGAGAGCCCCACGTGACCATCGCGCCAGCCGAACCGGTCTCAGCCGAAGAAGAGCACGACGCTCCCGGTGCCGCGCTGCTGCGGACCCTGAGCGAGCTGACCGCCGACCTCCCCGACGCCGACCCCGACCGGGTCGCCGCCGCCGCGCTGCGCGGCCGGTCCGCGCAGGCGGACGAGCGGGAGCTGCGGGAGCTGGCGACGGAGGCCGCGGCCGGTCTGATCTCCGAGGACCCCGCCTACTCCCGGCTGGCCGCCCGGCTGCTGACCATCAGCATCCGCGAGGAGGCCGCCTCGCAGGGCGTCACGTCCTTCACCGGGTCCGTCGCGGTCGGCCACCGCGAGGGGCTCATCGCCGACCGCACCGCCGAGTTCGTGCGCGTCCACGCCGCCCGCCTCGACGCGCTGATCGACCGTGCGGCCGACGACCGCTTCGGCTACTTCGGCCTGCGTACCCTCCACAGCCGCTACCTGCTGCGTCACCCGCACACCCGCAAGGTCGTCGAGACGCCCCAGCACTTCATGCTCCGGGTGGCCTGCGGCCTCGCCGAGGACGACACCACACGCGCGGTGGACGAGGTCGCGGCTCTCTACTCGCTCATGAGCCGCCTCGACTACCTCCCGTCCTCCCCCACGCTCTTCAACTCCGGCACCCGGCATCCCCAGATGTCGTCCTGCTACCTCCTGGACTCCCCGCAGGACGAACTGGACTCCATCTACGACCGGTACCACCAGGTGGCCCGGCTGTCGAAGCACGCCGGCGGCATCGGCATCGCCTACTCCCGGATCCGCGCCCGCGGTTCACTGATCCGCGGCACCAACGGGCACTCCAACGGCATCGTCCCGTTCCTGAAGACCCTGGACGCCTCGGTCGCCGCCGTGAACCAGGGCGGCCGGCGCAAGGGCGCCGCCGCGGTCTACCTGGAGACCTGGCACGCCGACATCGAGGAGTTCCTTGAGCTGCGCGACAACACCGGTGAGGACGCCCGCCGTACGCACAACCTGAACCTCGCACACTGGGTACCGGACGAGTTCATGCGGCGCGTGAACACCGACGCGCAGTGGTCGCTGTTCTCCCCCTCGGACGTGCCGGAGCTGGTCGACCTGTGGGGTGAGGAGTTCGACGCCGCGTACCGGGCGGCCGAGGCGAAGGGCCTCGCGAAGAAGACCCTGCCCGCCCGTGAGCTGTACGGCCGCATGATGCGCACCCTCGCGCAGACCGGCAACGGCTGGATGACCTTCAAGGACGCCGCCAACCGCACCGCCAACCAGACGGCCGAGCCCGGCAACGTCGTGCACTCCTCCAACCTCTGCACGGAGATCCTGGAGGTCACCGACGACGGCGAGACCGCGGTCTGCAACCTGGGCTCGGTGAACCTCGGCGCGTTCGTGACCGGCGGGGACATCGACTGGGAGCGCCTGGACGAGACCGTCCGCACGGCCGTGACGTTCCTCGACCGGGTCGTGGACATCAACTTCTACCCGACCGAGCAGGCTGGCCGCTCCAACGCCCGCTGGCGTCCGGTCGGCCTCGGCGCGATGGGCCTTCAGGACGTCTTCTTCAAGCTGCGCCTGCCCTTCGACTCACCGCAGGCCAAGGCCCTGTCCACCCGTATCGCCGAGCGGATCATGCTCGCCGCGTACGAGGCCTCCGCCGACCTCGCCGAGCGCAACGGCCCGCTGCCGGCCTGGGAGAAGACCCGTACGGCCCGGGGCGTACTGCACCCCGACCACTACGACGCGGAGCTGACCTGGCCGGAGCGCTGGGCGGCGCTGCGCGAGCGCGTCGCCTCGACCGGCATGCGCAACTCGCTGCTCCTCGCCATCGCGCCCACGGCCACCATCGCCTCCATCGCGGGCGTGTACGAGTGCATCGAGCCGCAGGTGTCCAACCTGTTCAAGCGCGAGACGCTGTCGGGCGAGTTCCTCCAGGTCAACTCCTACCTGGTGGACGAGCTGAAGCGGCTCGGCGTGTGGGACGCCCGCACCCGGGAGGCCCTGCGCGAGGCCAACGGGTCGGTGCAGGACTTCGCCTGGATCCCCGAGGACGTGCGCGCCCTCTACCGCACGGCGTGGGAGATCCCGCAGCGCGGCCTGATCGACATGGCGGCGGCCAGGACGCCGTTCCTGGACCAGTCCCAGTCCCTGAACCTGTTCCTGGAGACGCCGACCATCGGCAAGCTCTCCTCGATGTACGCCTACGCCTGGAAGTCCGGGCTGAAGACGACGTACTACCTGCGCTCGCGCCCGGCGACCCGCATCGCCCGCGCCGCCCGGGCCACCGTGCCCGTGCAGGCCACCCCCGACCCCGAGGCGGTCGCCTGCTCCCTGGAAAACCCCGAGTCCTGCGAGGCCTGCCAGTAATGAGCACCCAGAACCTTCTCGACCCCGGCTTCGAGCTCACCCTGCGCCCCATGCGCTACCCGGACTTCTACGAGCGCTACCGGGACGCCATCAAGAACACCTGGACCGTGGAGGAGGTCGACCTCCACTCGGACGTCGCCGACCTCGCCAAGCTCTCCCCCGCGGAGCAGCACCTCATCGGCCGGCTGGTCGCCTTCTTCGCGACGGGTGACTCGATCGTCGCGAACAACCTGGTGCTGACGCTGTACAAGCACATCAACTCCCCCGAGGCGCGGCTGTACCTGAGCCGTCAGCTCTTCGAGGAGGCGGTGCACGTCCAGTTCTATCTGACGCTGCTCGACACCTATCTCCCCGACCCGGAGGACCGCGCGGCGGCCTTCGCGGCCGTGGAGAACATCCCGTCCATCCGCGAGAAGGCCGGGTTCTGCTTCAAGTGGATCAACGAGGTCGAGAAGCTGGAGCGCCTGGAGTCACAGGCGGACCGCCGCCGCTTCCTGCTCAACCTGATCTGCTTCGCCGCGTGCATCGAGGGCCTGTTCTTCTACGGCGCCTTCGCGTACGTCTACTGGTTCCGCAGCCGGGGCCTGCTGCACGGCCTGGCCACCGGCACCAACTGGGTGTTCCGCGACGAGACGATGCACATGTCCTTCGCCTTCGACGTGGTCGACACCGTCCGCAAGGAGGAGCCGGAGCTGTTCGACGACCGGCTCCAGCAGGAGGTGACGGACATGCTCCGGGAGGCCGTCGAGGCCGAGCTGCAGTTCGCGCGCGACCTGTGCGGTGACGGCCTGCCGGGCATGAACACCGAGTCGATGCGGCAGTACCTGGAGTGCGTGGCGGACCAGCGGCTGACCCGCCTCGGCTTCGCTGCGGTGTACGGCTCCGAGAACCCCTTCTCCTTCATGGAGCTCCAGGGGGTTCAGGAGCTGACCAACTTCTTCGAGCGTCGGCCCTCGGCGTACCAGGTGGCGGTGGAGGGCACCGTCGACCTGGACGAGGACTTCTGAGCCGGTACCTCTTCGCGGGCCTCCTGAGCCTCCCGGATCTGCCGGTCGATGCGCCGCTCGCGCACCAGGCCGAACAGGGACGGGAGGATCAGGAGGACAAGGATCCCGAAGGTGGCGGTCAGTCCGATCAGTGCTTCTACCTGGTTGCTGTTCATGGACACCACTGTCGCGCTGATTGCTCCTTACCGTCAGTGGCAGTACTGCCGCAGACCCTCGAATTACTGCCACCGACGAGGCACACTGGACGCATGCTGCGGAACGTGGCCGTCGCCCTGCTCGACGGCGTGAATCCTTTCGAACTGGGCGTGGTCTGCGAAGTCTTCGGCACCGACCGGAGCGACGAGGGCCTGCCGGTGTACGACTTCGCCGTCGCCTCGGCCGAGGGCCCGGTGCTGCGGATGAACTCCGGCTTCTCGCTCCACGCCGAGCACGGCCTGGAGCGGCTGGAGACGGCCGACCTGATCGCCGTGCCGGCCGGGCACGGCTATGCGTCCCGGGACTTCCCGCCGGAGCTGCTGGACGCCCTGCGGCGCGCGGTCGACCGCGGCGCCCGGGTGCTGAGCGTCTGCTCCGGCGTCTTCGTGCTGGCCGCGGCCGGGCTGCTGGACGGCCGCCGCTGCGCTACGCACTGGAAGCACGCCGAGGACCTCGCCCGGCTGTACCCGCGCGTGGTCGTCGAGCCGGACGTGCTCTACGTGGACGAGGACCCCGTGATCACCTCCGCCGGCACGGCCGCCGGCATCGACGCCTGCCTGCACCTGGTGCGCAAGGAGCAGGGCACCGAGGTCGCCAACAAGATCGCCCGGCGGATGGTGGTGCCGCCGCACCGTGACGGCGGCCAGGCCCAGTACATCGAGCGCCCGCTGCCGCTTCCCGAGGCCGACACGATCGGTGAGGTACTGGCGTGGATGGAGCGGCATCTGGACGAGGAGGTCACGGTCGAGCAGCTGGCCGCCCGCGCCCTCATGTCCCCGCGGACCTTCGCCCGCCGCTTCCAGCAGGAGACGGGCACGACTCCCTACCGCTGGGTGCTGCGCCAGCGCGTGCTGCTGGCCCAGCGGCTGCTGGAGGCGACGGACGAGACCATGGACGCGATCGCCGGCCGGACGGGGTTCGGCAACGCGGCCACGCTGCGCCACCACTTCGTCCGGGCGATCGGGACCACCCCGAACGCCTACCGGCGCACGTTCAGGGGCCCGGAAGCGGCCTGAAGCGCGTACCGGTCATCGCGCCACCGGCCGCACCCGCAAGTCGTGCGGCCGGAGCGTGATCCCCACCCGGGTGGCGTCCTTCGACCCCGCGACCTGCTCGAAGCGGTACGTGGTGGCCAGCACCGCCGTGATCAGCGTCAGCATGGCCATCGAGAAGTGGTCGCTCGGGCACTTGCGGTTGCCCACGCTGAACGGGCTCATGGCGTGCTTCGGGATGTCCTTGACCCGCTCGGGAAGCCAGCGGTCGGGGTCGAACTCCAGGTTCCGCTCGTACGACTTCGGGTCGCGCTGGATCGCGTAGGGGCTGTAGATGAGGTCCGCCCCGGACGGAATGCGGTATCCACCGAGTTCCGTGTCCCGTACCGCCCGGCGGGTCAGAATCCAGACGGCGGGGCTCAAACGCATGGACTCGACGACGACATTGTTGGTATGCCGGAGTCCTCGGACGTCTGCGAATGCCACCGGCCTGCCACCGGTGACGGCCCGCACTTCGTCGCGCACCCGGTCGGCGTGTTCGGGATGCTCCGCGAGCATATGCAACAGCCACATGATCGTGGAGGCGATGGTTTCGCTGCCGGGGGTGAGGATCGCAACGACCTGATCGTGGATCTCCTGTTCCCCGATCGGCTCGCCATTCTCGTCCGTCGCCTCGAGCAATGCCGTCAGCAAATCGTCCGGCTTTTGACCGGATGCGCGGCGCTCGGCGACGATCTCGTCGACCAGGAGATGCAAATCGGCCAATGCCCGGTTGAATTTCCGGTTGGCCGGCAGCGGCAGGTTGTAGAGCGGTCCGAGCGGGACCACCATCCGCCGGTACATCCCACGGAAGACGGTCGTGAGAGCGACGGACAGCCGTTCCGCCCGCTCGTCCATGTAGTCGCCGCGCAGCAGGCAGCGGGCCGCGACGCGCACGGCCACCCGGAAGGACTCGGAGGTGCAGTCGATCGTCTCGCCGGGCTTCCAGCGCTCGATGAGCGCGTGGGCCTCCTCCTCCATGATCGGGCCGTAGGCGGGGATGGCGTCGAGCCGGAAGGCGGGCTGGATGGTGCGCCGCTGGCGCCGGTGCAGCGGGCCGTTCGCCGTGGCCACGCCCTCCTTGCCGAGCAAGCCCTCCAGGGACTCCCACAGCGGCCCGGCGATGATGAAGTCGTTGCTCAGCGCCAAGGCGCCGGTCAGGGCGGGAGTGGTGACCGCGTACACGGTCTTCGGGCCGAGCGCCAGACGCACGACGTCGCCGTGGTCGCGCAGCCGGGACATGAACGCCAGCGGGTCGCGTGCCAGCTTCCAGCCGTGCCCGAGGACCGGGACGGCACCACCCGCCCGGGGCGGTTCCCGCAGCGTCACGTCCGGCGGGGTCTCGGGCTTCACAGACTCGACGGTCATTTCTCACCTGCCGCTTCGTTGCTGACGTACGGGGGCGTGGACCGGTCGTCCCAGCTGTCGACCATGTACCGGCCGGACTCGTGATGGAACCAGTAGACGGAACTGAACCAGTTCCGCATATTGCTCAGACAGCTCAGCACGGCGGCGCCCAGCTCCTTTCCGCGCACGGTGCCGTCGGCGAGGTCGTCGGCGAACCGTAAGGCTTCCTGCTCGACGTCGAGGAAATCGTCGATGGTTTTCTCGACACGGCGCCGGACTTCCACGACCGCCTGTTCCAGGGTCAGGCCCTCATGGGTGATGAGACTGATTCCGAGATTGTGCACTTCGTCGCCCGCAATCTCCTTGGGGAGCGAGCACAGATCGTTGTACCAGGCGGCGAACTCCTGACTCAGCAGGGCGGCCCGCCGATATGCGGGATGTTTCCGCACGGCGTCCGGGAGTTCACAGCCGGCGGCCGTCTCCAGCAGGTCCGTCCATATCCAATGCGCGAACGTGAGCCGCCGCAGCCGAAGGTATTCCTCGACCGTCGGGACGATCCCCTCGGTGCGATTGTGGAACTCCCGGTCGTACGCGCCTATCACCGCGTGGAAGTGCCGGGCGAAGCGGAGGTTCCACGTCTGGGGCAGAAACGCGTACAGCCGCTGCACACTGTCCGCGAACCCGGCGACCAGTGGGTCCTCGTGACGCAGGTGCTCCCCGGGGGAGTCGAGGGCCGAGTGCAGCCGGTCCCGCAGCAGCCGCCAGGCCGCCGGACGGCCGTGGACGATGTCGCGGTCGTGACGGTCGTCCCAGACGAAGAACCAGGCGCTGTAATCGGCGATCGCCTGCATGACCTCGTCCGGAGCTCCGATGTAGTACCCGGCCATGAGGTCGGTGTAGCAAAGTCCGTCGGCATATTCCTCCACCTTGTCCGCCGGCATGAGCCGCTTTTCGAGCAGCCAGGCCCGGGTCTTCTCCTGGCACTTCGGCCAATACGGGTGGAGCCGACGGGGAAACGCCGCCTCGATCACCGGGAGAGAGAGCGACGGTGGAACTGCGATCGTGACCGGTGTCCATGTGGTGCCGCGTGACAAAGCATGCACGAACTAACCCCTCTCAGCCGCCAGTTGGCGCGGGCGCCCCTCCCTTCGTGCCGGGCGTGCGCCGTTGCATACCCCGCTCATCCCATTCAGCACTACAACTGACCGCTCTGGGAACGCATTTGCTTCATTCACCACCCCACACTGCCGGGAATCTCCCGTTGTGTGACTTCCCGTGGATCACCAAGAGAGCAGAAGCGATCGAACATGCGACGGACAGGCGAACAGGACAGACGAACGGCGCCTGTTCAGGGTGGGACACCCGAACAGACGCCGTGCGCCTGGTGAGGCCGAGGCGGGTCAGTCGTTGGCCACGACCGGGTAGCGGGGCTCGTTCTCGGCCATCTGCCGCAGCGCGTCCTTGCGCTCGCGCTTGGAGAGCCGGTCGATGTACAGGTAGCCGTACAGGTGGTCCGTCTCGTGCTGCAAACACCGAGCGAAGTACCCGGTGCCGCGCACCTTGATCGGGTTGCCCTTCTCGTCCTGCCCGGTCACCTCGGCGTAGTCGGGCCGGGCGAGCGGCGCGTACGCGGTGGGCACCGACAGGCAGCCCTCGTTGCTGTCGTCCAGGCGGCGCTTCTCGGCGGGCAGTTCGACGAGCTTGGGGTTGCAGACGACGCCGGTGTGCCGGACGCCCTCGTCGTCCGGACAGTCGTAGACGAAGACCTTCGCGTCGACGCCGATCTGGTTGGCGGCGAGGCCCACGCCCTCGGCGGTGCGCTGGCTGGCGAACATGTCCGCGACGAGCTGCTGGAACTCCTCGCCGAAGTCCGTGACGTCCTTGCACTCCTTGTGCAGCACCGGGTTCCCGACCACGGTGATCGGCCGCGAGGTACCGCGCTCCCGCCAGGCCGCCTCGCGCTCCTCGCAGTCCTCCGTGTCGATCACGTACCCCTCGTCATCGACGGGGAGCACGCCCGCACGCTGCTGATCGGTGTCCTGCTGAGCCATGACGTCCGTACGCCTTCCTGAACAAATCCAACCCGGGATGCTGATACAGGGTACGGGGAAGGCGCCCCCTCAGGGGCGCGGGGAACTGCGCGATCAGCCCCACGGCGCCGCACCCGTCGGACGACCTAGCACACCTCTTCCAGGTCCCGCCAGTCACGAGAGTCCGGGCTGTCGGCCACCCACCCGTCCAGCAGCCCCCGGACCAGCGAGGCCGGCGCAGCCAGCCCGCACTCCCGCTCGGGAACCCACAGCTGCCCGTCCGTCCGGTGCCCCAGCGGCCCGGGATGCCCCGGCTCACTGTGATCGTGCGGGTCGAGGTGCTCCCCGTCGCCCTCGTCCGACGGCATCCGTGACTCCGAGCACATCCGGCACAGCAGCCGTACCGAGGAGGACCAGTCCTCCGCCGCGAACCCGGCGTCCGCCGCCAGCTGCTCCAGCGCGTCCCGGTCCGACTCGGTCGCCGCCTCCAGCAGCACCACCCACGTCGGCACCGGCGAGGGCGCCCACAGCTCGATCTCGTCGAACACCGGGTACGTGTGCCCGGCGGCCGTGGTCCGCTCCCCGTGCGGCACGCCGTCGTGCAGGACGACCTCGCCCCAGCGCCGCCCCGACGACGGCAGCGGAATGGACAGCACCTCGACCCGCGCCGGATCCAGCCGCCGCCCCCACACGACCTCGGCCTCCCCCTCCGGGGACAGCCGTACGGCCGCGCTGCCGAGGTCCATGCCGAGGGGCTCACCGGAGTCGTTGGCCGCTCCCGGCACCCGCAGCCCGTAGGCCTGCCAGGCGCGCCGGGCCAGCGGCCAGTCCTGGAGCGCGGTGGCGGCGATGCCGACGTTCCACCAGTCGGGCGCACCGGTGTCCCGGTCGAGCAGCGCCACGGCCCGCAGGCCCGCCGCCCGCGCCTGCTCCCAGTCGTGCCGGAACTTGTGCAGCAGCGCGAGATTGAACCAGGACTCGGAAAGCCAGGGCTCCAGATCGGCGGCACGTGTCAACAGTGCGCCTGCGTCCTCGTACCGGCCGTCGCCGATGAGGGTGAACGCCCGGTCCGTGGCCTGCCGCCAGGAGGCGGAGGGCCGGTGCCGTCCCTTGCCGAAGATCCTCACGATTCCCGCCTGCCAGTTCCGTGCGGTGGGCTGGCCGTAGCTGTGTTTCGAGCCCCCGGACACCTTCTCCTTCGCATCCAACCACGTACGGCCTCGGGGGCGCTCATTACCCATGGGTTACCCAGCTACAGGCAGCGTCAGACTGCTCCTTGCCAGTACCCGGGCCAGTGATTCCACCACCTCCGGGGCGTACGTCCCGGCGGTGGCGAGCCGGAGTTCCTCCAGCGCCGTCAGCGGCCCGCCGGGCCCTCCTTCCCTGGACTTCTCCTCGTACGCGTTCACGGCCCGGACGATTCGCGCGGCGAGGGGCTGCTCGGGGTAGGGGTCGGCCTGCCGCTCCACGACCACGGCCACCGCCTCGTCGACGCCCGTCTGCCGTACGACGGCCCCGCCGAGCAGGGCGATCCGCCGCTGTTCCGCGGCGGGCAGGGCGGCGGTGGCGCCCGCGGGCACCGGGTCGACGAGGCTGAGCTGCCCGATGTCGTGCATCAGCGCGGCGTACTCCAGCACGGTCAGTTCGGGCCCGGTCAGCCCGAGGTCCCGACCCACCGCCTTGCTGACCGCGGCGACCCGCCAGGCGTGGCCGCACGGGGTGTAGCCGGCGACCTCGGTGGCCCGGGCGAGGGAGGCGATGGTCTGCCGGTAGGTCGACCGGACGGCGGCGTACCGGCGGAAGGACAGCTGGGCGAGCAGCAGCGGCACGGAGAACACGGGCAGCGCCCACAGGCCCACGACGGCGACCGCGAGGGCCATCACCGCCCCGGTGGCGATGACGGCCGACCCGATGCCGCACGCGGCCCGCAGCTCGTCGCGCAGCACGGGCCCGAAGGGCCAGCCGGTGCGGGTGTGGGCGAGGGCGGCGGCGAGCACCGCGTCGCACAGCGCGGTCAGCGACAGCAGTGCGAGCAGCAGCAGGGCGTAGGCGGGGCCGCCCCAGTCGTCGAACATGCCCCGGTTGTAGGGGGGCTGGAAGCACACGGCGACGCACCCGACGGTGAGCACGCGGCGGGCCAGGTGGTCGAGTGTGGGCCCCTGCCCGCGTGCCACGTGCGGGACGCTGCCGAGCAGCGAGGCGGCCAGCACGACGGCGACCGCCTGCGCGGGCCCGTGGTGGGTGGCGTGCCCGCCGGCCTCTCCGAGCAGGGCGTACGACAGGGCCGCCGCGGCCCCGAGCGGTGCGGGTTCCCTGACCCGGGTGCCGTTGCGCCGGGTGAGTTCGCCGACGGCGACGAGGACGCCGAAGGCGAGGGCGACCCGGCGTTCCTCGAGGCCGTGTTCGAGAGTGACGGCCAGGGACCCGGCGGCGAAGAGGGCGGCGCAGGCGTGGACGAGGGTGAGGAGCGACGGCCGGTACGCGCTCATCGGTGTGCTCCCGGGCGGCCCGCCACAGGTGCTCCGGGCGGCGGCACGCGCGTCGGGCGGGTCTCCTCGTCGTCGGCGGTCACCGCGGGATGCCACCCCGTCCGTCCGACGGCCTCGACGAGCGCGGCGACCATCACGGGGTCGAACTGGCTGCCCGCGCACCGCTCCAGCTCCGCCAGGGCGACGGCGACCGGCCGTGCCCTGCTGTAGCTGCGGGTGGAGGTCATGGCGTCGAAGGCGTCCGCGACCGCCACGACCCGTGCGGACTCGGGGATCTGACGGCCCACCAGGCCGTAGGGGTAGCCGCTGCCGTCCAGCCGCTCGTGGTGGTGCAGCACGGCGGCCCGGGCCTCGCCGAGGAAGCCGATGCCGCGCACCATCTCGTGCCCGTACTCGGGGTGCAGCTCGATCACCCGCCGCTCCTCGGGTGTCAGCGGCCCGTCCTTCCTGAGCAGCCGGGTGGGCACGCCGAGCTTGCCGACGTCGTGCAGGATCCCGGCGAAGCGGAGCACCTCGACGCGCTCGTCGGGCATGCCCAGCTCGCGGGCGATCATCATCGAGGCCTGCCCGACGCGCTCGCTGTGCCCCCGGGTGTACCCGTCCTTGATGTCGACGGCCTGCACCAGGGCCCGGATGGTCGCCTGGTGGGCGGCGCGTTCCCGGTGGTACTGGGCGAACGCCCACCACGAGACGCACATGGGCAGCAGCACGAGCAGCGCGGCGACCGGCCCGTAGGGACTGCGCCACAGGACGGCCATCATCAGTCCGGCGAGGCCGTGCACGGCGATCGGCGCGAGCGAGCGCTCCACCAGCCCCCGCCAGGCCCGCCGTACCGGCACCCGTTCCGCCAGGGCCAGGATGGCGCCGTCGAGCAGTGCGAGCACCAGGCAGAACGCCAGCACGGCCGCTCCGGCGGGTCCGAGCGCGTAGGGGACGTCGCCCGCGGCGACCGCCTCGCGGCCGCCGAGCAGCGCGTGCGCCTGCGCCGCCACCCACACCCCGAGGGCGAGCTGGGCGGTCCGCCAGACGCGCCGCAGCGCCACGGGCCGCTGGGCGACGTGCGAGAGCAGCGCGCCGGGCACCGCCACCAGCGCGGCGGCGTGCGCCGGCAGGAGGAAGGCACCGGCGAGCAGCACGGGATGGAACGTCCCGGCGGGATGGGTGGTCCCGGCGAAGCGGGACCGGGCGACGCGCTCGCATCCCGCGTACAGCCCGGCGAGCAGCACGACCGCCCACCAGGGCGTGCGGACACCCGGCTGCGGCAGCAGGCAGAGCAGTGCGGCCGTGGCGGCACAGGCGATGAAGACACGTGCCCGTGCCGGTACCGCTTCCATGCGCCCCTCCCCCGGCCATGTCCGTCAGGCCCGGAGCCTAGGGCGGCGGCAGGGGGGTCGGCGGGTCCATCGCCCGCGGATTAGCACGTTCGAGTGACGTGTTCGAGGGCGACTACCCGTGCAGAGGTGGGGTAGTTGAAAAGTGCAGGAGTGTCAGGACTCCCGCGGCGTGGCGGGCGAGGCCGTGACGTCCTGCTCGGGGACGGCCTGGCCGGAGCGGATCAGCTCGATCCGGCCCATGACCTTGTCCCGCAGGTCGCCCGGCACGTCGTCGTGCCCGCAGCAGCGCTTGACCAGCTTCTTCACGGCCTGCTCGAGGCCGTACTTCTCGAGGCAGGGCGAGCACTCCTCGAAGTGGTGCTCGAACTTCACGCAGTCCGAGTCGGGCATCTCACGGTCGAGGAACTCGTAGAGATGATCGAGGATTTCGCTGCAATCCGTCTCGTGCGGCTCTCCGCAGCTCATGACCCCGAGCCTTTCGCTTCGTTCGACTCTCCGGCACCGGCCGGCACCATTCCGCGGTCACGGGCGTAGTCCTCCAGCATGCCGCGCAGCTGACGACGGCCCCGGTGCAGCCGGGACATCACCGTACCGATGGGTGTCCCCATGATGTCGGCGATCTCCTTGTAGGCAAACCCCTCGACGTCCGCGAGATAGACGGCGATGCGGAACTCCTCGGGGATCGCCTGGAGGGCCTCCTTCACGTCCGAGTCGGGCAGGTGGTCGAGCGCCTGCGACTCCGCGGAGCGCAAGCCCGTCGACATGTGCGACTCGGCGCGGGCGAGCTGCCAGTCCTCGATCTCCTCGGCCGCGGAGCGCTGGGGTTCGCGCTGCTTCTTGCGGTAGGAGTTGATGAAGGTGTTGGTGAGGATCCGGTACAGCCACGCCTTGAGGTTGGTGCCCTCACGGAACTGGTGGAAGGACGCGTACGCCTTGGCGTACGTCTCCTGCACCAGGTCCTCGGCGTCGGCCGGGTTGCGCGTCATGCGCAGCGCGGCCGAGTACATCTGGTCGAGGAACTCGAGCGCGTCCCGCTCGAAGCGCGCGCTGCGCTCCGCGGCCGTCTCCGCGCCCGTGCCGCCCTGGCCCTCGGGCTGCTCCGCGTGGCCGTTGTCGGTCCCTGCGTCGGTCCCAGTGACCGGACCCACCTCCTCGAGTGTTCTCGTGAGACCGAGACCGGTCTCACCCGAATCGGAGGATAGACGACGATCCGGCCCGCCCGCCGCCCGAATAGGGGCGGTCCTGGCCGCGTGCAGCACCGTCCAGTCCAGGTCGGCGCGGCTGCTGCGGGCCGGGCAGATGGTCGAACCCATGCGGCGGACTCCCTCTCCTACGACGTCGGTGCTGGTCTCCAGCACGTACGTCCCGCACAACAGTGACCGCCGCCCCGGCATTCCCGAAGCTTTACCCGAGCGTCCGGGCCCACTCCACGACCGCGTCCGTGATGACCGCCACTGCCTCGTCCTGCGAGAGCTCCGCACGTTTCGGCACGGCGAAGCCATGATCCCCGTACGGGACCTCCACGAGCCGGTACTCCCCGGCGGGGAACTCCTCCGGCTTGCCGAACGGGTCGTTGCCGCCCTGCACGACCAGGGTGGGCACCCCCGAGCCCAGCAGCTCGTCGGCGCGGGACTTGTCCGGCTTGCCCGGCGGGTGGAGCGGGAAGCTGAGCGCGAGCACGGCGTGGGCGCCCAGCTCGGTCGCGGTGCGGCAGGCCACCCGGGCCCCGGCACTGCGCCCGCCGGAGACGACCGGCAGCCCGGGCCTCGCCAGGGCGGGCCAGATGCCCCGCCAGCCGGTGTCCAGCGTCTTCGGCGCGGGCGCCAGCTTCTTCCCGGCCACCCGCCAGGGCTGCTCCACCCGGGCGACGGTCACGCCGTGGGCGGGCAGCACCTCGGCCAGAGCCTTCAGGTCACGGGCCTCGATGCCGCCGCCGGCGCCGTGGCTGACGGCGAGGACCAGCCGGGCCTTCTTCGCCGCGTGCCAGGTGATGCGGGCGGTGCCGGCGTCGGTCTCGACGGTCTCGGTGGTCGTGCCTGCCGTCTTCGTCACATGCGTCACGTCAGAAGAGTGTGCCCTCTTCCGGCCCTTCCAGCTCCTTCAGCAGCTCCGGCCCGTTGTTGCGGACGTTGCTGACGGCGGTGGCGACCGGATAGGCGCGCATCAGCCCGCCGGGCGGCGGGGCGAGCAGCTCGCGCAGCTCGTCGGTGTCCGTGCGGGACGGGTCGAGCCACGCGTCCCAGCGGTCGGGCGTCAGCATCAGCGGCATCCGGGGGTGGATGTCGGCGAGCGCCCGGGGCCCGTCGGCCGGCGACACCGCGAGGGGGCTCTGCTCGGCCTCCGTGGTGATGACCGAGCACGTCACCCACCAGGCCTGCGGGTGGTCGTCCGGCAGGGTCTTGTCGCGCCAGAACTCGTACAGCCCGGCCATCGCGAAGACCGACCCGTCCGCCGGCGTCACGAAGTACGGCTGCTTGCGGGGCCGCTTCTTCTTGCCCTCGACCTCCAGCTCGCGCTCCTGGGTGCCGGTGACCCACTCGTAGTAGCCGTCGGCGGGCAGGATGCAGCGCCGGGAGGAGAAGGCGCGGCGGTAGGACGGCTTCTCGTGGACGGTCTCCGCGCGGGCGTTGATCATCCGGGCGCCGCCCTCGGGGGTCTTCGACCAGGACGGGACGAGCCCCCACTTCAGCGTGCGCAGCTGCCGAACCGGCCGCGGGTCGTCGGCGTCTTTCAGGGGGCGGTCCAGGACGGCGTAGACCTCTTTGGTGGGCGCCACGTTGTAGTCCGGCTCGAGGGTCTCCTCGGGCTCCCACTTCTCGATCTCAAAGATTCCTGCGAGATCCTCTGGCCTACGACTCGCTGAATACCGTCCGCACATACGTGCCACACTGCCAGATTCCATCCGACCGCAGGGAGCCAACGCCGCACATGGACAGCACCGCAACCGCCTCGCTCGCCTCCCTCTGGGACGAGGTCTCCGGTACGCAGCCCGACCCCGACCTGTGGGTGGTGATCGCGACCCTGGGCGCCGCGCTCGCCGTGGTGGTCCCGCACGGCCTGTGGCGCATCTCCCGCAACGCCATCACCATCGCCCACGAGGGCGGCCACGGGCTCGTGGCCCTGCTCACGGGCCGCACCCTGACGGGCATACGCCTGCACTCGGACACCAGCGGCCTGACCGTCAGCCGCGGCAAGCCGCACGGCATCGGCATGATCCTCACCGCGGCCGCCGGCTACACCGCCCCGCCGCTGCTGGGTCTCGGCGGCGCGGCCCTGCTCGGCTCCGGCCGCATCACGCTGCTGCTGTGGCTGGCGACGGCCCTGCTGCTCGCCATGCTCGTGATGATCCGCAACGCCTACGGCGCCCTGACCATGCTCGTCACCGGCGGCCTGTTCGTGCTGGTGTCCTGGCTGGCGGGTCCCCAGGTGCAGGCGGCGTTCGCGTACGCCGTGGTGTGGTTCCTGCTCATCGGCGGGGTCCGCCCGGCCTTCGAACTCCAGGCGAAGCGGGCCCGGGGCGGGGCCGGGGACTCGGACGCGGACCAGCTGTCGCGGCTGACGCACGTACCGGCGGGGCTGTGGTTCTTCCTCTTCCACGCGGTGTCGCTGTGCTCGCTGATCGGCGGAGGACGCTGGCTGCTGGACCTGTGACAGCCGGCCCGGGACGCCGCGCCGCCACGCCGTACGGCTCCCCCACGCGGGCGTGACCGCCCCGACGGCGCCGCACCAGGGGGACGCCCTGCTTATAAAGTAAAGGCATGGCCCCGAACACCGCAGACACCGCCCTCTGGCCCGCCCCGCACGCGAGCGGAGCCGTCGACGCGACGGTCCACGTGCCCGGGTCCAAGTCGGTCACCAACCGCGCCCTGGTCCTCGCCTCCCTCGCCTCGGAGCCCGGCTGGCTGCGCCGCCCCCTGCGCTCCCGCGACACCCTTCTGATGGCCGGTGCGCTGCGGGCGATGGGCATCGAGATCGAGGAAGGCGTGGGCCCCGACGGCACGGGCGAGGCCTGGCGGGTGCTCCCCACGGGTCTGCGCGGCCCGGCCACGGTCGATGTCGGCAACGCCGGCACGGTGATGCGGTTTCTGCCGCCGGTCGCCGCCCTCGCCGACGGCCCCGTCCGCTTCGACGGCGACCCGCGTTCCTACGAGCGTCCCCTCCACGGCGTCATCGACGCATTGCGTCAGCTCGGCGCCCGGATCGACGACGACAGCCGCGGCGCGCTGCCGATGACCGTGCACGGCAGCGGTGCCCTGGACGGCGGCACGGTCGCCATCGACGCCTCCTCGTCGTCGCAGTTCGTCAGCGCCCTGCTGCTGTCCGGCCCGCGCTTCAACCAGGGCGTCGAGGTCCGCCACACCGGCGCGACGCTGCCCTCCATGCCGCATATCCGCATGACCGTCGACATGCTGCGCTCGGTCGGCGCCCAGGTGGACACGCCCGAGTCGGGCGGCGAGCCGAACGTCTGGCGGGTGTCGCCGGGTGCCCTGCTCGGCCGGGACCTGGTCATCGAGCCGGACCTGTCGAACGCCCAGCCGTTCCTGGCGGCGGCGCTGGTGACCGGCGGCAAGGTCGTCGTCCCCGACTGGCCGGCCCGCACCACGCAGCCCGGTGACCGGCTGCGCGAGATCTTCACCGAGATGGGCGGCTCCTGCGAACTGACCGAGTACGGGCTGGTGTTCACCGGTTCCGGCTCGATCCACGGCATCGACGTCGACCTGGGCGAGGTCGGGGAGCTGACCCCGGGCATCGCGGCCGTCGCGGCCCTCGCGGACTCCCCGTCGACGCTGCGCGGCGTGGCCCATCTGCGGCTGCACGAGACGGACCGGCTGGCCGCGCTGACCAAGGAGATCAACGAACTCGGCGGCGACGTCACGGAGACCGCCGACGGCCTGCACATCCGCCCGCGCCGGCTGCACGGCGGGGTGTTCCACACCTACGACGACCACCGCATGGCCACGGCCGGCGCGATCATCGGGCTGGCGGTGGACGGCGTACAGATCGAGAACGTGGCGACGACGGCCAAGACCCTGCCCGACTTCCCCGACCTGTGGACCGGGATGCTCGGGGCGTAGGACGCAGGGATCACGTCATGCGCCGCTACGGCAAGCACACCGACGAGGACGACATCCGCACCCGTCCGGGCCGCCGGAACACCCGGCCCCGGACGAACATCCGCCCCAAGCACGAGGACGCCGCCGAGGGCCTCGTCCTCACCGTCGACCGGGGCCGCCTGACCTGCCTCGTCGAGGACCGTGTGGTCATGGCGATGAAGGCCCGCGAGCTGGGCCGCAAGGCGGCGGTGGTCGGCGACCGCGTCGCCCTGGTGGGCGACCTGACGGGCAGGAAGGACACACTGGCGAGGATCGTGCGCATCGAGGAGCGGACCTCGGTCCTGCGGCGCACGGCGGACGACGACGATCCGTTCGAGCGGGTGGTCGTCGCCAACGCCGACCAGCTGGCCGTCGTCACCGCCCTGGCCGACCCCGAACCCCGCCCCCGGCTGATCGACCGCTGTCTGGTCGCGGCCTACGACGGCGGTCTGGATCCGCTGCTGGTGCTGACCAAGTCGGACCTCGCACCGCCCGAGAAGCTGCTGGAGCTGTACGGCGACCTCGACATCCCCTACGTCGTCACCAGTCGCGCGGAACTGGAGAGCGGTGTCGCCGTCGACCGGGTGCGGGAGCAGCTCGACGGCAAGATCACGGCGTTCGTCGGGCACTCCGGTGTCGGCAAGACGACTCTGGTGAACGCTCTGGTGCCCCAGGAGCAGCGGCGCTCGACGGGGCATGTGAACGCGGTGACGGGCCGCGGCCGGCACACCACCACCTCGGCGCTGGCCCTGCCGCTGTCGGACAACGACGGCTGGGTCATCGACACGCCGGGCGTGCGGTCCTTCGGACTCAACCACGTGGACCCGTCCCGGGTCATCCACGCCTTTCCCGACCTGGAGCCGGGCACCGAGGGCTGCCCGCGCGCGTGCAGCCACGACGAGCCGGACTGCGCGCTGGACGCGTGGGTGGCCGAGGGGCACGCGGACCCGGCACGGCTGTACTCGCTGCGGCGGCTGCTGGCCACGCGCGAGCGCAAGGAAGGCGACTGACCTCCGCGTTGTTTGTCCTGGCGTGCGGACGGTAAGTGCATAATCGCACCCAAGCCGGACGCGAGCCCGGCCAGGCCTGATGAGCACGCTGAGACTGATGAAGCGGTCACTGGACGTGGGATACGGGAGGACGACTCATGGCGTGGCTGCTGGTCATCGTGGCCGGGTTCCTCGAGACCGGGTTCGCGGTGTGTCTGAAGCTGTCGCACGGCTTCACCCGGCTCTGGCCCACGGTCGCCTTCTGCATCTTCGCCCTCGGCAGCTTCGGACTGCTGACCCTCGCGCTGAGGAGACTCGACGTGGGTCCCGCCTACGCGGTGTGGACCGGCATCGGGGCGGCGGGGACGGCGGTCTACGGCATGGTGTTCCTGGGCGACGTGGTGTCGACGCTGAAGATCGTGTCGATCAGTCTCGTCATCATCGGCGTGGTCGGGCTGCAGTTGTCGGGATCGGCACACTGACGCCCCGTCAAACCTCCTGTCTCTGAAGGGCGCTGCGGACCAGATCGGCGACTCCGCCGTCACCGGGCGGCGCGGCCACGCACGACAGGGCGAGCCGGACGGCGAGTTCGCAGGAACGGGCCAGGTCTGCGGAGTCGGACGTGGGGGTGCCGGGTCCGGCCAGGAGACTGACGGCGCGGTCGCGGACGAGGGCGACGAAGTCACCGGGGGTGGGCAGCGGCCCGTCGGCGCGGCGCTGGGCCGGTACGGCCGAGGAGGACGGCACGGCGGAAAGGGCGGGGGCGGGCAGCCGTTCACTCCAGCAGCCGGTGAGCATGGCCCGTACGAGGACGTTGTCCCGGGCGGCCGACGTGGTCCACTCGGCGGTGGCGGTGAGCCGGTCGCGCGGGTCGCTGTGCCCGGCGAGCGCCCGCTCCACTCCCGCGAGGTACCCGTCGGCCTCTCTGCGCAGGAGCGCCCTTGCGAGACCGTCCTTGCTGCCGAACTCGTTGTACAGCGTCTGCCGGGACACTCCGGCCGCCGCCGCCACGTCCACCATCCGGACGGCGGACCACGGCCGGCGCACCAGCGCCGTGTAGGCGGCGTCCAGTAGGGATTCCCGCGCTGCAGGCATCTTCGCCTCCCCTTGGGGCGAGCGGCTCTGCGCCCAGGTTTGACGCGCGTGTCACCACTGTCAAGGGTTCGCGAGCGCACCCGGGGGCGCGATTCGGCCTTGTAGCGCGGGGCGTTGAGGCGTGTGCCCGTCCTCCACCCGTGCCCCGTCGGACTACTGGAGGCTGCGGGCGGTGATGTCGCCCTGGGCGGTGGTGGCGTGGATGGTCAGAGGGGCGGCGGAGCCGTCGGTGTTGTGGAGGGAGTTGTGGATGCGGCCGTAGGCGGTACCGGCGTCCAGGGCGGCGGAGACACCGCGGGCGGCGCCGACGCAGATGTCGCCCTGCTCGGT